>DATKUU010000426.1:0-5149 GCA_035530455.1 Phycisphaerae bacterium
ACATCCCGCACATCAACGCGTCGGCCCGCGAGCGCCTCGGCTATCCCACGCAGAAGCCCGAAGCGCTCCTGGAGCGGATCATCAAGGCCAGCAGCAACGAGGGCGACGTGGTGCTTGACCCCTTCTGCGGTTGTGGGACCGCGATTGCCGTGGCCCAGCGCCTCAATCGCCGCTGGATCGGTATTGACATCACCCACCTGGCCATCGGTCTGATCAAGCACCGACTGCGCGACGCCTTCGGTGAGCGTGTCGCCGAGACCTACCAGACCATCGGCGAGCCGACATCGCTTCCCGATGCCGCGACGCTGGCCGCCGAAGAACCGTTTCAGTTTCAGGCTTGGGCGCTGGGGCTGGTCGGGGCGCGCGTCGCATCGTCGGCAAAGAAGGGGGCCGACAAGGGCATTGACGGTCGGCTCTACTTCCACGACGAGGCCGAGGGCGGCAAGACGAAGCAGGTGATCTTCTCGGTGAAGGCCGGGGACGTTACGGTGTCCCATGTCCGCGACCTGCGCGGCGTGGTGGAGCGCGAGAAGGCCCAGATCGGCGTCCTGATCTCGATGCGAAAGCCGACCAAGCCCATGAAGGTCGAGGCGGCGGGCGCGGGCTTCTACGAGTCGCCCTGGGGGACAAAGCATCCGAGGCTGCAAATCCTGACCGTGGCCGATCTCCTGGGCGGCAAGGGGATCGACATGCCGCAGACGCGGGACTTGCGCACATTCAAGAAGGCGCCCAAGGCCAAGCGGAAAACGGAAGACACGCAAGGGAAACTGATCGAAGAATAGGAAAAAGAGCAATGCCGGTTTTCATATGGAGAAAAGCGGGCGCTGTGCTACTCACTAAGGCGGCAAAATATATCGTGCCCGCAATCATCGCTGCTGCGGGAGCAGTTGCGGGAGCAGTCGCCGGTTTCTTCGCGGGAAAAAGGCACAAGAGGAAAAAAGGGGACTTGCCATGACGACCGAGGAACGGTTGGCGAAGATGGAGCGGGAACTGGCCGACCTGCGCGCCGAACTGGCGGCCGGCCTCACCACGCGCCACGTCGAGATTGTGGACGCGGCGGGCAAGCCCCGCGCCATGCTGAGCGCGCTCGAGGACGGGCCGAGGCTGGACCTGTACGACGAGGCGGGCAAGAGCCGCGCCGCGCTGAACGTGGACGCGGACGGGCCGAGGCTGAGCCTTCGCGACGAGAACGGCAAGTACCGCGCGGGGCTGAGCGCGACCGAGGACGGGCCGATGCTGAGCCTGTCCGACGAGAACGGCAACGGCAAGGGCCGCGCGGTGCTGGGCGTGGACGAGGACGGGCCGAGGCTGAGCCTTCGCGACGAGAACGGCAAGTACCGCGCCGCGCTGGCCGCGCTCAAGGACGGGCCGGTGCTGAGCCTGTTCGACGAGAACGGCAAGCCCCGCTCGGGGCTGAGCATGACCGCGGACGGGCCGACGCTGGCACTAGTTGACGCGGCGGGCAAAGTGATCTGGTCCGCCCCGTAGCGGCGAAAAGAAAAACCGGGCGTGCCGCCGGGCAAAAAGGGGACATCCTATTTTTCCGCCTTCTTGTGAGCCGAATTCGCGGGACACGCTTGATCGCGGAACCGCCGTTTAGGCCGAAGGCCTGATACATTACAGCCCAGGCCAACGGCCTGGGTGGACGGCGCATGTAACAATTCAATTTCATATTTTGTTTTGAAGCCATGAAGGGGCGCGACAAGCGCGAGTGATTGTTTCGCCCCTACGGGACTTCGAGGGACACAATACATAATTCCGAGTGGAGACCCTGAGAAATAGGTATTGTGTCCCCAAATTACCCCCTTGTGTCCCCAGATTTCCCCGATTTCAACCCCAGATTTCAAGGCTTCGGTCCGGGCTTTTTGGGGTTATGAGAGACGTTTTTTTCACTAGGTTTAACCCCCACCAACTCCAGGGAGTGGATGAAACATGGCGGCGTTAGGAATCTCAATTTTGATGGGTGGATTTCCAATGCGAAGATTGTGCGCCAGAAGGCCATTTCGCCGGTATTTTTTCGTGTCGCTGGTTATGAGCACGTTGGCCTTTGCGCTCAGCGCGGTCGCAACGTGGATGGCATCTGCCGGAAGCAAGCCGGAGTGCAATCTCTGAATATGGTGCGCCTCTTCACAAACAGGACGGTCTGCTTGGTAAACAACGATATAATCGTTTCTGAAGAACTCTAAGATTTTGTTCGACACTTCCACGGGTAATATGCCCATATCTGGGAGTTTATAGACCTCGGCTAGCGTGATCGCCGAAGTCGCAATCCGACAATTTCCGATTTTGGCTTGTTCAATGTGTTCCCGTAATGGCTCTACGTATTGAGGGGTCTCTTGAAATCGATGAATGAAGGCGCAGGAATCCCAATACAAGAGCATGGGTTTAGTCATCATCGGACCCCCGAAGATAATCGGCCGGTTCTTTTCCACCCGTAAGGTCTATGGGTGCAAAATCTTCGGCTTGTGGAAGTGTCGCGGTTTCGCCAAGTGACCGAATTTCAAAGACATCCACAATCTCTTTTGGCCGCCTATATTCACATCGGATGCGCCCACGAACAGAAACTCGCTTCCCAAGTAAATTGGTAGCCTCTTGTAATTGAGCATCCGACACTAGACATTTGACCCCACAATGCCATCGAGCATCCCATACTTTTACAGAATCTTTACCATGAACACTCAAAACCTCTAGGCGCCCTTCGACAGAACCGACCTCGAAATATCGTTCTGTGAGTTCGTCCACGCGCGCCGCGACGCGCTGAGTTGGCGTGACTTCAAAGCCACTGCTATTGAAATGAATAGCCCGAATGCCACGGCCAAGAACCGAAACAATTTGTTTGGCTCGTTCCTGCATATCTGGGCTGAAGAGCAATGGGCGCTCTCCTCTTTCCAGTCGGTCAATGTCTCTCAAGCAAGGCTCGATTACATCCGTGATCGGTTCATTAGCTTTGAGGGCAGAGGGTTCAAGGGTCAACTGAATCGGACTGTGCATGGAGGCGTCAGATATTAACCATCGCATAGTCGTTCGGAAGGTTCCGGCCTTGATACGGTCCGCGTCACGCAAGAGTTCTACGGACTCCTGGACGACGGTTAAAAAGGCATCAACGGGTACGGTTGGGCTGTCGTGCTCAAGAGTTATGACGAGTCTTCGGGTAGGCATGTTTTCCTCCTCGGCGCACCACGAGGTACTCAACATGCGCCTCCTGATTGTACGGTTTCTGTCGGCTATGCCAAGCATTTTCTTTAGAGTTATGCTGGCGCCGTCAGTAGTCCGCGGTAGGGGAAAATGGGGATTCTACTTTTTCCGCGAATTCGGGGGTCACGATACTCCTTTCGTTTTTCCGATTTCCAGCCCTTGTCCTGAGCGATCCCGGCGCGCCGGGAGAGTCGAAGGGTCCCTGTTTGACGTTGGACCCCTTTGGGGTCCCTGTTCCTTCATAGGAGCCCTCCCGAAGGGACCCCATTGGGGTTCGGGCCGGCGACACCCTTCAACAGCAGGCTGGAGGCTTGAGACTTTGGACCTTGGACCATCCCCTCGTCCTGCCGTCCCCCAATCCTCCCTCTGCGATCTCTGCGTTCTCTGCGTTGAAACCACCTTCCCCCCGGCATGCAAATCCCGTGCCAAACTTCGCGGAAAAACGGCTATCCCATCCATGCCATTCCATAACATAGTCGCTAAAACGAGGGTTTTGCGAGGCAAAACCGGGGCGGTTGTCGCCCATTGTCTGGGAAAATCGGGGGCATAGTCGCGTGAAAACAGGGCGTTTTGCACTCCACGCGGAGTCTTCCACACCCCAAAACCGTCCTGGCGCTCTGAAAACTCGGTTGGGACCCCCAAAAAAACGCGCCCAAAATCCGGCCACCCCCCAAAAAATTTTTTGGAATTTTCGCCGAAGTGCGGGCGATCGGTGGTCGGTGCTAGAAAGTGATGGTGACGGCGGTGAAGAAAAAGTCGCGCGGTTTGCGGTCCAGGTACGCGTCGCCCGGATACAGGCGGGCGTAATGGACCGAGAGGCTCACATCCGAGAGGATCCGCCACTCGCAGAAGAGGTCGGTTTCCTGTCCCAGGTCGGCCGAGTCCACGATGGCCGTCGGGTCGCTGATGGGTGCGCCGGGGCGGGCTTTGAAGAGGAAATAATGGTTCAGGCCCACATCCACCCGGCCGAGGCCTTCCTTCTTATTGTAGGGCGTGATGCGGCCGCCCAGGCGGACGAACTGGAGGTTCGAGAACCGCGCGCCCAGGGCCAGACCGCTGTTGACGTAGCCGAATCCCGTGAACTGCTTGTCGGCCGTCCCCACCAGGTTCCCGCGGAACGCGCTCGTGGCCGTGCCCCGGTCGCTGTCGCCGGAGGCGAACCCGTACTCGGCGCTCAGGATCGGGTCCAGCGGATGTTTCAGGTAATGGTCCACCTCGCCGTCGAACGCGAAGGCCCGGATTTCCTCCCGCTGGTCCCAAATCTGCCCGTTGGCGGCCCCTTTCCCGAACTCCCACACGGCCTCCAACTCGTACTTGGTCTGCGGCGCCAGTTGCCCCCGGCTGCCGACGGCATAGTAGTGCGAATCGTACAGGTAGTCCTGGGCGGGGTCCTCCGGATGCTCCTGCGACCAGTCGTGCTGGAGGACCCAGTAGGCGTACGGCTCGTGGCCGGGGATGCCCTTGTAGGCGATCTCGGTCCCGTAGAATGTGCGGCGCGAGCGCGTAAAGCCCGGGATGCCCCGGTCAATGTTATCGGCGCTGTGGATGTTGCGTCCCACGAAGCCGGTCAGCGAGAGGTCCCGCGTCTCGAGGGTAAACAGGCCCGCGTCGAGGATCTGGCCCAGGGCCAGGCCCCGGCCGAACTGGATGTATTGCCGGCCTCCGCGGGCGGTCAGCGTCAGCGGCCATTTCGCGTTCCAGTACTTCTCGGCCGCGCGCGAAACGTCCAACTCGTAGTAGCCGACCTCCAGGTTCATCCCTTCCAGGTCGTGCTGGCGGAACGCCCCGGCGTCGCCGTCCGACCAGTCCGTGTAGGCCAGGCGTCCGCGGGCGAAGATCCGGTGGACCTCGTCCACCGTGATCTGGGTCCAGATCCGCAGGTCCTCCACCGTCAGGCTGGCCTGCCCGCCGGTGGTGTCGTCGAACAAGGTGTACGAGGGAATGAACATCCCGC
>DATKUU010000427.1:0-3656 GCA_035530455.1 Phycisphaerae bacterium
GCCGAAACTTCATACTTTGACTAGGTTATGCAGCCTACCTAAATGACCACAGACCTATACGCCAGCCAGAAGCGCTATCACATGCGGGTACAGGCGGAGCGCAACGAAATCGGACCTCTGCCGGAGCCAGTCGATCCCGTGCGGCGGGCGGCCTGCCGCCTGGACCTGCTTGCGTTTCTCGTCGCGTACTTTCCGTACACTACCGGGCTGCAACCGTTTGGGGCCGATCACGAGGCGATGGTGCGGAACATGGAGGCGTGCATTCTGGCCGGCGGGAAGGCCGTCAACGCGATGTACCGCGGCGGGGCAAAATCGACGATCAGCGAGAACGCGGCGATCTGGGCGCTGCTGTACGGTCATCGGCGGTTCGTGGCCGTGCTGGCGCTGAACAAGAAGTTGTCGGACTCGGCAGTGAACTCCGTGCGCGCCGAGCTTGCGGGGAACGAGCTTCTGGCCGGCGACTTCCCCGAGGTGTGCCTGCCGGTTGTCGCCCTGGACGGCAAGCCGCAGCGGTGCGGTTCGCAGACGCTCGATGGTGAGCGCACGCAAATGGTCTGGCGCGGGGACACGCTGATGCTTCCGACCGTCGCCGGCAGCGTGGCAAGCGCCGGGGTGTTCGTGGCGATCCCGTTCAAGAAGGCGCGGGGCTTGCGGCGGAAATTGCCGAGCGGCGTGCAGCAGCGGCCGGACCTGTACATCATCGACGATCCGCAGGACGATGAACTGGCGAGAAGCCCGACGCAAGTGGGGCACGCAATGGACGCCCTTAGGCGCGACATTCTGCGCGGCGGCGGTCATCAGGCGACGGCGAGCTGCATCGTCAACGCCACGGTCATCGAGGCGGACGATATGATCGAGCAGCTTTTGGGCGACCCGGCATGGACGGGCGAGCGGATCGCACTGGTGAAGAAGTTTCCGGATTCGCACGAAACACATTGGCTCGGCAAGTACCGAGACATCCGCCAGGATTACGACCGGGGGCAGGCGGGTAGCAAACAGGCCGCAGTCCGCCGGGCGAACGAGTATTACGCGGCGAACCGCGAGGCCATGGACGCCGGGGCGGAGGTATCGTGGGATCACTGTTACGATCCGGGGCAGGGCGAAATGTCCGCGATCCAGCACGCCTACAACATCCTGATCGACGAGGGCGAATTGGCCTTCGCGGCGGAATGCCAGAATCAACCGCACCGGCCGGAGCTTGAGGGCAGCGTCATGGTTACGGCGGAGGTCATCATCTCCCGGGCGATCCGCCTGCCGGTCGGCGTGGTTCCCCAATCAGCGAACCTACTGACCGCGTTCGTCGATGTACACGACCGGATTCTGTACTGGGCCGTCTGCGCCTTCTCGCGGGATTTCAGCGGGCACGTCGTGGCCTACGGTTCATGGCCCCAGCAGAAGATACGGAGATACATCAGTTCTCGTTGCCCGCGCCCGCTCGGCAAACACTATCTGGGCCGGTCGAAGGAGGCGGCGATCACGGCCGGGCTGGCGGACCTGTCCGCCGATCTTATCGGCCGGGAATGGCTGAACGAGGGTGGTGTGGCGATGCACCTGGGGCTGATGCTGATCGATTCTGGTTACGAGGCCGCGCTGGTTGAGGAGTTCGCGCGGCGGTCACAGCACGCCGGGATGATCCTACCGAGCAAGGGCTACGGCGTGACGGCGGGGCGGCAGCCGATGACGGAATGGACACGCAGGGAGGGCCAACGGTGGGGGCTCAACTGGTTCATCGGCGCGAACAAGGCGAATACGCAGAGGGTCGCGCGGTACGACTCGAATTGGTGGAAGGCGTTTTTGCACGCGCGGCTGGGGTCCGAGATCGGCGAGCCCGGGGGCCTGACCCTGCACGCCGGGCATCACGAGATGTTCGCGGAGCATCTTACGGCGGAGCGCCCGACGAAAACATACGGTTATGGTCGGGACGTTTACGAATGGCGGGTAGTGCCTTCCCGCCCGGAAAACCACTGGCTTGACTGCCTTGTCGGCAGTCTTGTCGCCGCGTCGATGATGGGTGCGGCCTTGCCCTCGATGCAACCCGTGCGCCGCCCGAAGGTGAAGCGGCGCGGACCGAAAATTACGACGTTGAAATCTTGAGGAGCTTAACATGGCGAAACGCACAAAGACGAAGCGCGGCCCGGAAAAGGGCCAGACCTACGACATGGCCCCGCCGACCGTATCGGTGGAGACGGCGCAGCCGCCGCCCCCCGATCCACCATCCGTTGCGACGGAGTGCCCGGCCTGTAAGAGCGCGAGGCGGACCCCGTACTATTCGCGGCGGCGGATGGTATACGATGGGCAGGTCATCCTCTGGCGGCGGTGCAAGTGCCTGGACTGCGGTCAGATTCGCGTGGATCGGATCTCCTATCCGATCGGCGCCGAGCCGCCGTCGGAGAACGGGGAAGCGCCGGTATGATCCATCACAGCGTCGTCATTCCACACCGCTGCCGGCTGGCGAATCTCGCCGATTGCGTGGCGTCCCTGCACCGGGCGTTTGCCAACATCTACCCGCCGGACCATTGGGAAATCATCGTCGTCGATAACGGCACGCCGGACGAAGGCCCTTGGCCGCCGGACATGATGCTGATCCGGGATTACGAACCCATGCCGATCTTCAACAAATCCAGGCTTCTCAATATCGGCCTGGAGGCCGCGCGCGGGGAGATCGTCAGCATCATCGACGCCGATGCGATTGTCGGCCTGCGGTGGCCGGTATGCGCCATTCGCGCCGTGATCTTCACGAAGATCTGTTATCGCGTCTGGAAGTTCCCCGAGGCGTGGCCGCGCTGTGGTTACGCCGAGGCGTTCGGCCGCGTCGCCGAGTTCACACGCGCGCCCGAAGCATACGGGCGACCGGACAAGATGCGAGTGCCCGATGAGGTCCGGGACTCGCGAGGCGACTACTACGCGGGCAACGTACACGGCAATTCGCAGTTCACCGCCCGGCGCGAAATGCTCGACGGCCTTCGGTACGACGAATCCCTGACCGGCCGGGGCTTCGAGGACCTGGTGTTCAACTGGGCCTTCTACGCGAAGCACTGCCTGGACTACCGGGCCTACATCGACTTCCGGCCCGACAGGAACATGCTGCATCGGATCACAGCTAACACTTGGGGCGGCGGGCACGGGCACCAGGAATACCTCACCGCCACGGACCCCTACATTCGCCGCGTCCGCGCCGCGGGGATCGAGGTGGCTTAGTGGGAGCCGGGCCGACCATCACGCTACACCACGGCGACTGCCGCGAGGTCATGCGCGCGATGGACGATTGCTCCGTCGATTCCGTTATCTGCGATCCGCCGTACAGGCTGGGGTTCATGGGCAAGGCGTGGGATAAGTCCGACGTGGCCTTCGACCCGGCGACGTGGGCGGAGGTTTTGCGCGTGGCCAAGCCCGGCGCGATGCTGCTGGCGTTTGGCGGGACGCGGACCTATCACCGGCTTGTCTGCGCGATAGAGGATGCGGGCTGGGAAATCCGGGATTGCATGATGTGGCTGTACGGCTCGGGCTTTCCCAAGAGCCACAATATCTCCAAGGCCATCGACAAGGCGGCGGGGGCGGAGCGGGAGGTAATGGGGCAACGCGACACATTAACTGGTGCAGACAAGGCGACAAACACTTTCATGGCGTCGCCACGCATGATGAACATTTGCGCCCCC
>DATKUU010000428.1:0-27463 GCA_035530455.1 Phycisphaerae bacterium
TCCCGCGATCGGCCGCGAGAAGGGGTACCCCAATCAGATACGCCGAAGAGGGCCCGACGGCCGAGGAATCCCGACGCGCCGGCTCCCCCTCGCCTTTCTCTCCGCGGCCGCACTCCACCGGGAAAACTGGACGTGCCGTGAACCGGTATCTTACCGCGCCCGGCCGACTTGTCAAGTTTTTGCGCGGCGTTCGAGGAATCCGGGCACACCGCTGGATTTGCAGACCTTGGCCTCGTTACAGTACAGTATTGTCGTAATGGCTTGTGTCGGCAGATTGGGGGAAGGTGTGGAGCGACTCTTCCAAGACGAGATCGGTTCGGTCGAAGACCTCACTAGTAGGATCGATGCTCGATATCGATCTGTCTGGACCGGGAAAACCGCGCGCGAGCAGACATCGCTTGCCAGGTACTTCTTGCCCCACGCATCGAGCAAGCCCGTCCTGTGCCCCACCCGGCCACGAGTCGTCAAGTGGTATTGCCCCTTCGCCCATCAGAACGCTTTTCCGAGCGGACACCGATATTGTGTCAACGTCTACGTGGGCTGCGCTCACGGGTGCGAATACTGCTACGCCTCCGCCTACGAACCGCCTCAGGCGAGAGCGAAGCGGAATTTCGTGAAGATGCTCCTCAAAGACATGGCGGAGCTCGAGCAGTTTGACGTGCCGCCGGCCCCGATCCATCTGTCTAACAGCACCGATCCGTTTCAGCCGCTGGAAGCCGAGGTCGGGCACACGCGGGCGACTTTGGAGCAGGTTCTCGCTCATCGCAAGCGGTTCTCGAGCGTCGTCGTCTTGACCAAGAACCCAACGTTGGCCGCGGAACCCGGCTGCATCGATCTCTTTCGCCAACTTGGACGCCTGGGGCAGGATCATCCATGCTACGCGAAGTTCACTCACACCGGGATCCCTCCGTTCCTGGTGGAAGTCAGCCTGGCATTCTGGCAAGAAGCGTCCCGCCAAGCATATGACCCTGGCGCCCCAAGCATTGTGGAACGGATGGAAGGAATCCGCCTTCTTCGCCAAGCCGGCATACCGGTCGCGCTACGGATCGATCCGTTGTTTCCTCGCGCACCGTTTCGGGACAATTCAGCCCGCACTTACAGGGACTTCGATCTTCCCGAGCCTCAGACCCTCGGCGACCTGGAGCGACTGGTCGCCTTTGCGCAGGAAGCGGGCGCCTGCCGCGTGGTTTACTCGCCTGCGAAAATCGTCCAGCCCCGCAGGCGTCCCATGTCGCGCGCGATGCGATCCATGCGATCCCTGTACGAATCCGTCGCCGCGCCGGAACACCTTATCTTCCGAGGCGGCAGTTGGCGCCTGCCGCCGCAGCGGCAATCGGCTGTTACGGCGCCGCTAGTGGATCTCTGCCGCAGGCACGGCATCTCGGCCAAGTGCTGCATGCAGAACCTGACCGAAACGCCGTAACGGGGAATCACTCCGCAACACAGAGAAAAATGGCCCCTGGGGTCATTTTTGTCGGTCAATCCGCGGCGGCGCTGGTCCGGCCTTCGGACAGGCCGTCGGCCAGGCCCTGGCCCAGGTTCAAACTGGCCACGATGCCGGCGATGAATCCGCCGACCCACTTGATGGTTTCCAGGTTGTGGCCCGCGAGGACCAGGCCGACGACGGCCACAATGCCCAGCAGGCTCAGGATCATCTTCTTGCTCTTCAGAAGTTCCGTCATGACTTGTCCGACCTCCGTTCCGTGTGGCGCCGCGCGCCACGTCGTCTGACTTGCCGCTTGCATTGGCCCGGCTCTCCCGGTCCCGGCGCGCCGGGATTCCGCCTCAGAGTTCCAGAAGCGCCGCTGCCACCTGCCGCGCAAGGTTCACCAGTTCCACCAGCGTCGCCGGCAGCAGGCGCTCCTGGCGCAGGCGCCGCTTCAGTTCCACCAGGTCCCTCTCGTCCACGACGGGCTCGAACTCGCCAAGGTTGAAAACGTCCGTCTCCACCTCGTCCAGGGGGTCGGCCCGGTCGGCGGTGCGCGCCGTTTCCTCGGCGGCCTCACCGGCGGCTTCGAGAAACTCAATCGCCGCCTGTCCCAACTTCGCTTCGGCTTCCGGCATCGCTCTCGCTCCTTTGCGCCGCATACTCACCAATCGCCTGCTCGGCCTCCGGCTCGCGGACGAACAGGCCCCTCACGAGCGCCGCCAGGCGCCCGTATTCCGCCACAAGGTCCAGCGTCTCTTCCCCGAGTTGGATCGCCCGGTTGAAGGCAATCTGCCGCTGGAGAAACTCTCCATCGAGGCGCGCGAGGCCGGCCCGCACCTCGTCCTCGAGCGCCGCCCGCTTCCGGACGCGTTCCATCACGGCATCCAGCGCGACGCGTCCTCCGGCGTCGGCGGCCTGCGAAAGCGACGCCTCGAGCGCCTCATCCAGCCGCGACTGCTTCTCGGCGAGCAACTGCGCGCTCGCCTTCGCGTGATAGGCCGCCATCTCGTCCCGGTACTGCCGCATCGCCGCCAACTGGAGGTGCTGACTCCGCTGGAGCACCTCCGGCGCGCACCCCGCCGCCGCGCCAATCGCCGCCACTGCCGCGAGCATCCTTCCCGCCGTCCAAAGCCTTCTCATGGATTCTCTCCTTCGCTCGCCGGTTGGGACGGCCGGACGCCTTCTTTCCGCCCGGCCGCCGACGCCACCAGGTCCTTGACCTCGCGCCTGAGGTCGCGCAGGTCCTCACGCACCTCGCCGCGCACCGCCTCGACCATCTCAATGGTTCCCCGATGCGGCCTGGCCTCGTGAGTCTGGAGCCAGTACCCGAGGCCCGCCAGGTTCACGCCGCCGGAGAAGAGTTGCCCTCCGACCACCAGCAGGATCACCAGGCGCCTGAGGCCCCGCAGTTCGTCCCAGGTGCGGCGATTCGCCTCGCGCTGCTCGCCGTGGAGCGTCTTGCAAACGTCGCGCGTGACGTAGGGCCCACGAGTCGCCGGCCACTTATCCGTGGTACTCAAAGTCCACCTCCACCACGAGCCGCACCGGACCCGCCACCGCCAGGCCCTCGCGGTAGGTGCTCGTATAGTCCGGCCCGGACGGATCCCACGCCGACCGGTCGGAGGAGTCCGGGCGCATCGAGCGGATCTCCAGAACGGTGTCGCCCTCGGTGTTGACGGCTGCCGCAGGGACAAGGACCGCCTTCGGGCCGTAGTCGTCGCTCAGGAAGGTATCGAGCGGGTTGCCGTCGCCGTCGGCCACTTCGGCGGTGAACGTGTCCGAATAGTCCGCCGAGCCGGACGGTGCCTCGGTCACAAATTGCAGCAGCGCTTGGCGGACGGTGCAGCCCGTGAGCGCGCCGGTGGCGAAGGTCATGCGAAAGACGCGCGACTCCAGAAACCACTGCTGGCTGAAGGAGTCGTCGTACACTTCGCCGCCCATGCCGACATCGTACGCCAGGCCCGTCTGGACGCCGTCGTCCACCCCATCGAAAAGGGAGAACGTATCGGCGCGGTCCTGCGGCCAATCGTTGATGCCGAACATCAGCCGGTACACGCTGTCGCGCCGGGCCGCCTCGGAGAACGTCGGCAGGATCCGCACCCGGTCCAGCCGATTGATCGCCTGATAGAGTTCGTCGAAGAAGACCGCCGTCGCGGGCGTCCAGGGGGCGCTCACGCCCGTCAGGTCGTGCGTCCAGTTGTCTTTCCCGAACGCATCCTGGCACAGGTTCGCCAGCGTGTAGAGCGCCGCCCGGTCGGAATCCCACCAGCGGTACGGCCAGACGAGGGCGAGCATCTGCTCGACCTGGTGCTGGAAGTTGGCCATCGTCGGGTTCGGCTGGCCGTCGGTCTTTCCCTCCGGCTCGCCCACCAGAGAGTCCCAGCGGCCAAACGCCGCCGGCACGAAGCCCGCGGGCACCAGGCCGTTGCGCTCCTCGAGCGCCGCACGCACCTGGTTGACCACCAGGTCCGTGTCCAGCGCATCGCCCTTTGCAGGAGGCCACCGATCGCTCCACGACATCGTTCGTCTCCACGCGACTGCGAATCAGACCATCCGCGGCGGATGCAAGAGAACAGTCCAACCCGCTCCGGTCCGAAAGAGACGGACGTACCGGTCGAAACCGTCCGGCCCATCCAGGTACCCCGCCTCGTCCGGCCACAGTTCACCGAGGTTCGCGACGCCGGTGACGGGGGCGCCGTCGTCCACAAAGCCGCCCCCCTCCGCCCGGACCGGCTGAACCGTGTAGGTGCCGCCGTCGTACGAAACGACCCGCGCCAGGCGGTCCGCCGACACGGGCACGTCCGTCAGGTACACCCACTCGGGCGGGCCGCCGCGGTCCAGCCGCGCTTCCACCCGGACCACCGCGTCCGCAGGCACCAGATGCGTCCCAAGCACCGCCTCCGCCGTGTTGTGCACGACGATGTCCGCGAGGCCGTCCGGGACGAGTTCCCACTGGACATGGCCTTCGCCATCCACCCCGCTTGCGCGGACCTCGTCACCGTAGTAGCGCTCGTCGGGCGGATCGCCGGGCGCATCGGCCCCGAGACGGCACCACAGCAGCCGATACGCCGGCCCGCCGGGGGTCACGTCAAGGTCGGGGCGTACTTCGCGCTCCGCCGACGCCTCCCGGACCGCCGTCCGGTCCAGAATCGCCTCCGTGCCGTGGATCTTCAGACGTTTGCGGCCCATAGTTGCCCCTCAGTCCAATTCCAGTTCCGTTTCAGGTACGGGCGTGAACTGAAGCGTGACCCGGCAGATGGCCGGATCCGTCTCGTAGCCCGTGTGCCGGCGCGCCAGTTCCAGGCGCCGGCCGCGAATGCCCGCCAGACAGTCGCCGACGCGCCGCCCGAACGCCAGGTAGGGAACGCGGATGCGGCCCGGTGAGGGGCAGCGCCGGTCGGCCTCAAAAGCCGCGTCCACCAGTTCCTGAAGCCGCGCGGAATCGTCCGCCTCGTCCGCCGGGTCGCCCTGAAACCGGCTCGCCGCCGACCGCTTCCGATAGCGGTAGCCGGTGGGCACGGAAAGGAAACGCGTGCGTCCCGGCAGGTCGCCGCCGTCGCCGCCGTCGCCGGCGACGCGCTCGGCCACAAGACGCGTGTCGCTCTCGATCGCCGCCGTCACGCGAATCTGCACGTAGCCGCCCATGACAGCCCGGATGTAATCCGGCGGCAACGGATCGTCGGTCAGGTAAAGGCCGGCTTCGCCCTCGAGGATGCGTGCGGCCAGATGGAGTCGCTGCCACGTCGCGCCCGCGTCGAGCAAAATCTCGATGTAAACACCGCGGCTTCGGCCCAGGCCGTCGCGCGAAAGGCTCGGCAGGAAACGCCGATGGCGACGGACATACGGCTCTCCCTCGAACAGGGCGCCGAAGTCGGGCGACGGGCCGCGGTTATACGGTTCGCCGCTATACTCACCCGCCTCGTTCAGAACCCACTTGCGGAAAACATCGCGCACGCCGTCGAACTCCGGGTTCGCGCTCGGGCTGAATTCGTCCGGATCGTATGAGGCCTGCGCGTCGTCCCAACCGGCAACCAGGGCGAAGGTGGACTCGAAGACCTTCCGGTCGCCGCGCGCCACGTACCGGCGCGGCGATTCCGCGAACTGCATCTTCGCCGCAAGGCCGCTGAAATGGGTGCCTGTGGGGTGAAACGTGCCGCCGACGGGCTGGTGAGCGAGCCAGACGCGGATCGCCCGGTCCGGCAACCAGAGACGCAAGAAGCGGCTCACGCCGAGCGGGCCCGGTTCGACCTCGACGACCAACCGTCCTCCGACTGGTTCCAGCAGGGCTTCGAGCGCCTCGCCAAGCGTTTGACCCTCGAGCGAAACGTCCCGCAGCGGGACCGGCTCCAGCGCCTGACGGACCCAGGCGCACGAGGGAAGGTGCCAGCCGTCCCACGAGGCAAACTCGGCCAGCAGGTGTGCGACGGCCTCGTTCAGCGTCCAGGCCACGGCACCGCCGGGCGAGGTCGGCGCAAAAATCATGTAGGGATCGCCGTCGCCGGGGTCGTAAAGCGCGCCGGATGCATTCGACCGGCCGCCGGGATTGAACTCCAGGTCCAAGCCTTCGGCCGGTTCGGCGTCGCCGCCTGCGGTCTCGATGCGTTGCCCGCCCACGCGCCGGCGCAGCACGTCCGCCGCCAAGTCCTCGGCCTCGAACCGAAGGGCTTCGTCGTCGGGACCGAACTGGGTCTCAACCTCGCGAATGCAGCCCTCGAAGAGAACGAGGTCGGCGCGGTCCGCGCCGGGCAACACGCCGCCGCGGAGCAGGCTCGCTCGCACGAGCCGGCCCGGCCGGATCTCCGGCGCCGCCGCCTCGAGCCTTACGTCGGCGCCCTCGCGCGCGCTGCGGCCGAAACCGACCGAAAACGCGGCGCGAGGCGCGGCGCCCATTTCGCTCCGGACAGTTTGGAGCATCACGCGAGGCGCAGGCTGCCCGTCCAGTGAAACCGCCACGCGCGGGGCCGCCAGAACCGGAACGACCGAACCCGTGCCGAAGTGCGCCGCGCAGTTCCCCGCCGCCGTCACAGGAGCACCTCCGCTCCAAGAGCGGTCACTGCGCCCGGGGCGTCGGCGTCAGGCGTCACCGCCGCCGAGGCCGGCTGCTCGTCCCACACCTCGCCCGAGGCGACGGCGCGGACCGCCAGTTGGTGTTCGATGCCGCTTGTGAGGCCTTCGACCGTCGCCGCATACGCCGCGCGGCCGTCCTGGTACGGCACCTCGGCCAGCGGCAGGTCGTAGTGGATCTCGCCGCTGCCGCCGTCGCCGAAGATGCGGAACACCTCCGGCACGACGCCGGTCAGACCCGCGCGGTACTGCCATTCCAGCCGCACCGCACCGAGGGGAAGCGGATCGGCCGCCACGTCCAGGGCGCCGGCAGGCCGGTCCGCCACCGCCGCGCCCGCCCCATCGAGTTCGAGCCGTGCCTCCGACTGCGTGACCGGCGACTCCAGGCCCCGGACGTCCACCGGCCGGAGGCCGAACCAGTGCACCGTCGCCGCCGCCAGAGGGTCCGTCTGGACCTCGCGGACCGACGGGCCGACCCGCGCGAGCGGCGCGGCATAGTCAATCGTCTCCGGTCCTGCGCCCGCGCCCGCGTAGAGGTCATACCCCGCTTCGGAAGCCTGCGCCTCAAGCGCCATCAACGTCGGCGAAGTGAAGCGGTCGGCCGACGTGCCGAGCGTGGCCCGCCATTGGAAATACCGCCCGTCGGGCAGCGACCCCGGGGCGCCGGCGTATGCTTGCCAGAGCGCCTGCGGCTGGCCGAAACCGTCCACCTCGTCGGCCGCCCGGACCTCCCAGCCAATCTCGCAACCCCCTGGAACGTCCTCTTCGGAAACCAAGTCGAGCCAGTCGGCCTGAACGCGGACGGCATCGAATGTCGGGCTCTCGTACGTGCCGGCGGCAAGCAGGCGGTGCGGAGTGAAGTTCGCCGCATACCGCGCCACCGCCGACAGGCGGACCTCGTCCACCACGCCGCTCAGATAGGCCTCGTGCTGCGGCGCATAGCCGACATAGAGCGAGTAGTCGCCGGCGAGAAGCGCCTTGGCCGGGGCCGACGTGGCGCAAAGGACCCCGTTCACAAACAGCCTCCCGACGCCCGCCGCGACGTCCACGACCCCCGCGACGTGCCAGGGCTCGGGAGCCTTCAGAAGCGCATCCACATCGGCCGAGGTCCAGACGGTGTAGTAGGTGGTCCCCTGGGCCCGCCAGACCATGCGGATTAGCGAGCCGGCGCCCGTCTTGGCCGAGAGCTGGCAACAGTTGTTCCCGTCCCGCCGCCACTCCACCATGCCGCCCAGCACCCCATCGGCCAGCTGCCAGTCCCGCACCCAACACTCGAGGGTCAGGAGAGACCGCTCGGGCTGGCCCGCCAGCGCCCCGTCCAGGTAATCCGAGTCGCCCGCGACGAAGCAGTAGCCGTCCTCGACGGCCTCGGCCCCGTGGTTCGTCAGGTCGTGCCCGCCGCCGGAGGCGTCCTCCAGGCCGGTCCCTTCGTCCTGACAAGCGGCGTCGTGGAGGTGCCACAGGCCTAGCGTTGAGCCGTCCGCAACGAACTCGTCGAAGTCCACCTTGAGGCCCTGGCCGGGGACGATCCGCGCGCCGTCGCGCTCACCCTCCGCGAAGTTCTCCTCATCCATTCGGAACACCAGCATGGCATGGCTCCCGGCGTCAGATGGCCGTCAGATCCGCCTTGTACGTGGTTTCGCCGACGCGGAGGCGCAGTTCCACCAGGTCTGACCGCACCCACTGCTCGCCCTCCACCGGAGCAGGGGGATCGTCGGTCCGCACCGGCACGCGCCACACGGCCGCGTCAATCGCGTCGAAGTTGGCGTTCAGGACGGCATCCCAATCGTCCACGCGCTCCCCGTGCGCGGGCTTCTCGAGGTTCAGGTTCGGTGTGAATGTCGAAGGCATCTGGCTTGCTCTCCTTTCGTGCGCCTCGGCCTACGCGTCCGGGCTCGCGCTCCAGACGAGCCGGGCTCGTGCCGTTCCGGGCTCGTACTCCGCCACGCGAAAATCCTCCGCCGGACGCGGAACGGGCTGGACCGAGACCGCAATCTCGACCGCCGACGCGAGGCAATTCCCCGCCGCATCCACCGCCGCGGCGGCAAAGCGCCACACGCCCGGTTCCATCGGATCCGTCACCCACTCATATCGGGCCGCGCTCCGGCCGTAGCCGCCCGCGCCGTACCCTCCGCAACCATATCCCCAAGGCGCCTGCCCGCCCGGCCTCGCCGGGATCAGCCCGTCGTTCAGCGGCGCCCCGTAATCCACACTCCCCGTGCGCCCGTCGCCGAAGACGTCGAACGCCTCGAGGTTCGCATCGAGGTAGAGCCCCGCCTGCCAAGTCAGGCGCACCCGCGCCCCGTGCTCGGCCGCAAAGCCGGCGAGTTGGTCGGCGAAGTCGGTCCACCGGTCGGCCGCATCCACCGCGACAACTTCGACCAGAACGACGCCGGCCGCGCCCGCCCCGCCGACCGGCGCCGACACGACCAGCCGCCGGTCCTCCGGCACAGCGGTCACCCCGGCCAGACAACCGCTGACGTACACCTGGTGCCAGCAGCCGGCGTGGGTCGACACCCATGTGACCTCCAGCGCGCCCGCGGGACCGACGGGTTTCCCCTCCGCCAGGTCCACCACGAACGGCCGGACCCGCACCCCGCTGATCCCCTCCGTCCCGTGCGGCATGATCACCTCACCAGTTGCCGGTACGTGATGCGATACGGCTGGTGCCAGTGCGTCCCGACGAGCGGGGGAGAAAGCCGCTCGAACCGTTCCATCCGGCAGTTCGGGTAGTCCGTCCCGTCCGGTGCCGTCAGGATGTAGGCATGCCCGTCAATGAACGACTCAATCGCCATCTCCAACTGGGCCAAAGCCTCGGCCGACGCCGCCGACAGGACGCCCGTCTGCCGCAGTTCGCGCGGCCCGTCGCCCAGGTCCAGCGCCAAGCCCCCCGCCAGGCCATTGAACGCAATGTCCTTGATGCGGCGCACCGGGCTGCCGACTTCCACCAGGTGCGGGCCGCTCGAAAAGAGCAACTCATCGTCCAGCGCCGCCGCCCCCGCCGGCTCTTCCTCCCAGCAGCCGCTCGCGCCCGAGAACACGAGCGCCGTCGGCTCGCCGGGGACAGCCTCGGCCAACTGGAGCGGCCCCGTCCGCGTCGCCCCGACCATCGGCACAAGGCCGTCCTCACGCGCCGAAGCCGGGCCGTCTGCCGCACGCCCGCCCAGCGAAAGGTCCGACCCCAGCGCCTGGCGGCACGCCTCCGCCACCGACACCAGCGCCTCCAGCGCCCGTGTGCCCGGAAGCGCACGGTCCAGCACCGCCGCACGCCAGTGCAGCAACCGGTATCGCCCGACCGGCACGTCCGGCCAGGCCAGTATCTCCGCCCCGGCGGGCTCGACCGTGACAGCGACGTAGCGGCTCAGGGGCACCTCGACCTTCTGCTTTGGGCCTTTCAGCCGGACCGTGCGCACCCCCGCCACCTGCGCCAACCGCTCGCACACCGCCTCCAGAATCACCATGTCGGTCGTGTTCATCGGTCTGCCTCGCTGTGCGGCGGCCAGTCGGCGCCGGCCCGGCCCCTCAGTCGCGCCACAGCCTGTGGCTGCCGAGCGACCGGATGTCGTCCGGTCGGCCGTCGGCGTCGCGGTCCACGTGCAGGCGCACCTTCGCCACCTCGTCCTCATAGAGCCGGGCGTAGTGTTCGGCCTTGCGCACCAGGCCCGCGTCCCCCGCCATGCCGGCCGCTTGGCCGCGCAACACTGTTGCCAGGACCAGCGCGACGCTCGCCCGCCGTAGGCTCCGGTGCTCCAGGATCCACCGCTCCAGATTCTGGGCGGCGTCGGCAGCGTCCATCTCCAGCCCGAACCGCGCCAGCAGCGCCCAGCGCGCCTCCTCGTGCTGCGGGTCGAACGTGTGGATCGAAAACTCCAGGCCCGTGGCCGTCGGCAGGGGCACCCACTCGCCCACCGGACTGCCGACCACCGTCGCCAGCAGTTCCGTCTCCCCCTCGACGCTCATCACCTCGTAGTATCCATCCACGCCTTGCCCGGCGGCGGCCAGGTGAATGACGTGGCCGGGGCGGACGTGCGCGCTCACAAACTGGGCGCCCGGCGCGGTCACCTGATAGCCGGCGCTCGCGGCCCCCTGGCCGCGCGCGAGGCACTGATGCTCCAGCGCGATCTCACGAAATAGCGCCGGCTCCCACTTCAGGAGGTCGGCGTCGGTCGAAAAGTTGGTCATGTCCGCTTCTCCTTCGCGGCGCGGCGGCTCTTGTCCGACCGCGCCGGCCGCCGGGCCGGCCGCGCTTGGCGACCGGCCCGCGACCCGCCTCAACCCTTACGCCGTCGCCAGCCCCCGGATCACGCCGTGGGCCGCTTCGTTCCTCAGTTCCAGCGCGTACTCGCCCAACACCTGCCCCTTGGCGAAGTCGCCGGTGACAGCGAGCGGCCGGTACTGGAAACTCCGGCCCGCCAAAGGCAGGACCTGGATGCGGCTGGAGTCCAGAAGGACAACGGCATCCCGCGGCACCCACCGCGACAGGATCACCCGCTGCACGCCGAAGTCGCTCTCGTAGATCGCGACCTGGCTCGTGTACCGCGGATCCTGGGCCGCGTACGCCCGCGAGTCGGCCCCGAACTGGCTGATGACACGCTTCTGGTACCCGTTGACGACGACCAGGTCCACCTGGCCGCTCGACTCCTCCCAGATGAGCCGAAGGGCCGTGTTCAACTTCTCCTCGTCCAGGTCGGCCCCGCTCGGGAACCCGCCCGCGCCGGGGACGAATCGGTTGGTCGTAAGTTGCGGCAGGACACCGTTCATCGTCCGCCGCACCGTCGCCGACCCCTCCTCGTCCGACGCCGGCGCCGCGCCGTTGATGACCGTGTTCTCCAGGTCGCGCAGCAGTTCCCGAAGCGCCTTGGTCTTCTGGAAATCGAGTTCGTCGGCCACGCCCAGGTGGCGGACGGCCAGCTCGCTCCCGCTCACAATCAGGGTCTTCGAGAAGATCTGCGTCCAGTTGCCCCGCCGCGCCCGCAAGGTGAACCGGGCGGTGTCGGCGTCCTGACCCTCCAGCGACGCGTTGCCCAGAATCGTCACGAGGTCGCCTGACGCCACCGCCTCCGGCGTCGTCCCGCCGTACCCGCGCTCGACCGTGATCGTGCTAGCGCCGACGGCCGTCACGAGCATCAGTTCCTCGGCGTCGCCGCAGCGAAGCTGGTCGCCGATGCGGAACCGGTCCGCGTGCGCAACTTCCAACTCGGTGTCGGTCTCCGGGTTCGTCGGCGTCGCCGTCAGCGCGTCGGTGTTCGGCAGCAGTTCATCTTCCAGCCACTCGTGGTGCGTCGAGCGCGCCTCGGTCTGCGGGTCGCCCAGGGCGTCCAGCAGCGGCGTCTCGAACGGACTTACGATCCCCACGAGGTCCGATACGTCTTCCGCGATTTCCGGCAGGCTCACGCCCGCCGAGTAAGTTGCTTTGCCGGTAAACGGCATGGGTGTCTCCTTTTCTTCCCGAGTGCGCGGGCGTTAGATCCCGGCGTGCCGGGATCGCCGCGCCCGCATGTAGGCCATCACGTCCTTGGCGTTTCCCGTCCGGCGCGCTTCCTCCGCAAGACGTTCGGCGGCGCGCCGAGGGGCATCCGCGCCCGCCGGTTTGGCGCCGGCGGTGCGTGGCGGCAGGCCCGCCACGGCGGGCAAGCCTCGGCCTCCGCCCCCTCCCTCGCCGCGCAGGTGCGGTCTCTCCTCCAGCAGACCGCGAGCGAACGACCGCAGGTCCTCCGGCGGGTCCTGGCCGGCCAATCGCCGGTGCGCCAACGCCAGCGCCGCCTCCATGTCCACGCACCCCGCGGCCAGGAACGCCTGTTCCAGGCCCCGGTCGCGCTCCACGGCTGCGAGACGCCCCTGAAGGTCCTGCGCCTCGCGCTGCGCTGCGGCCAACTGTTCCGCGTGGCCCGCGCCGGCGGCGTCGCGCTCGCGCCGGAGTTCTTCCAGTTCCGCCTCCATCGCTTCGGCCCGCCGCTCCGCTTCCTGCGCGCGCCGACGGTACTTCGCGCTCTCCCGAACCAATGCTTGCGGCTCCTGCCGCGCCCCGACCGCCTGGGGCTGTCCCGTCTGGGTCTCAGTTTCTGCGGACATCCTGTCCTCCCTCTCCTTTTGCGCCCCGCCGCCATGGCGGCACGCCACGTCACTCGTTCTGGCCGTACCCCAGTTCACGGAGCACGGTCTCGGCAGGCACGCCGAGTTCGCGTTTTGCCTTGGCCTCGGCGAGTTTCTCGCCCAGGTTCTCGGGCAGCGGAGGCGGCCAGTGGGGCCGCGTCGCCCGGTCCTCCGGACGCGTCCGAAAGATCCCCAGCCCGTCCAGCGCCTCCAGAATCATCCGGTTCGTCTCCACCAAGCCCGCGCCGTACGTCAGGCGCTTTCGCTCCAACCGCGCCAGCGTCCCCATCAGAACCACGCGCAGCGCTGTCGCGCTCGACAGGTTCCCCAGGTTGTCCCGCAGCAGGCCGGCCGCCAACGGCGTGACGCCCGAGACCTTGTCCATCGCCTGCCGCAGTTCCTCCACGTGGACTTCCTCGCTGGGACTGGAGGCGTCGCCGCCGAATTCCTCGATCGAGGCGTCCGGATTGTCCGTCGCCCACATCCGCCCCGGCGCGACCGGCCGGTCCTCGAACCCCTCGATCCCGCGCCCCAGGTACATCTTGAAACTTTGAAACGTGACGCGGTTCGCGCGGTCCGACAGGCGCGTATTCAGTTCGTCCTGAAGGGGGATGAGCGGCTCGACTTCGCCCAGCCCCTCATAGTGGTAGGGGTGCGGCAAATTCTGGACGTGGACGACCGGCACGCGGCCCAGGGGGTTGGAACCCTCCGCCGCAAGACGACCGTCCTCGTACCGCTGCCACCAGCGCGGACCAAGAATCTCGACGGCCTCGATCTCCCGGGCCCCTGGCCGGACAGGTCCGAACAGCCGACCCGGCTCCGGCAAGTCCGCGACGCGGTTCACCTGCTTGCGGAATGCCTGCACCCAATACCGTACGCGCCGATAATCGTCCTCCTCGAGGATCGGCAGCGTGCGCGGAGCCTCGACAGGCTCGATGGCGACGGCCCGGGCGGCCTGTGCCTCGACGCGCGCGTCATCCTGCCCGCCGCGCGTCGCATCGCTTTCGCCCCGCGCGCGCACCACGATGTCCACAAAACCGTACACCGCGCCCAGGAGCGCCATTTCCTGGAAGCACGCCTGCCCGCCGTTGGCCTCCCACACAGCCGCGAGAACCGACTCAATCTGCCCCGCTGTGCTGCGATCCTCGGCCAGGCTCTCAAGGCCCACGGCCTTCCCCGCCAGGTAATGCACCCCCGTGTCCACACGCCAACCGATGTCGTTCTCGATGACGACTTCCTTGCGACGGTAGGCGGGGAGCGGCACGCCCGCGCCCCCGAACCCCAGGTGCGTCCGTCCCGTGATCCGGGCCGGCAGACCGAACTCCTGCGCCTGGGTGTACGGCCGCAGACACGCCGCCCAATCGCCCTCGGCGCCCACCTCTGCCTCGGGCAAGCCGACACCCAGCGACGACAGGTCGTTGCGATAGTAGGCCCACAGCCGACCGAAGTGGATGCCGCGGGGCAGGGCCTCGTCGCGCACCAGGTACTCGACGAATCGCTCGTCCAGGTCGGGGTCGGCAAAGTTCGACAAGTCCAGCCTCAGGCTCTGCGTCACGCCGGACCTCCTTTGCTACTCTGCGAAGTGCTACTTCGCTACGAAGCACGAGCCGCGGCGCGCCGGCGGCGTCACCGTGCGCCGTTCGCCCCTTGCGACCGACGCCTCCTCGATAGGCGGCGCCATGCGCCAGTGTTTCACGCGCGGCCGGGCCGCAGGGCTCTCGTCACATGCATCTGCGCGCATGTGTCTGGCCGGCGGCTGTCGCGTCCCGGCGCGCCAGGAGCCGTCGCACCCCGCGGCCGCTCGCCGCGAGTCCAACGGTCCCTCCACCCTTGGCCGGCGCGCACCGTGTCCGGCGGCCTTTCTGCCAAAATGGCGGACCGGTTTCGGCGGGCGCTGGCCCTAAGGCATTGTACAAAAAGGACTTACGGTTTGCCTCGCCGGCCTGGATTCTCCTGGAGGCCGGGCCGCTTTCGCGCCACCGTTTCGCGGCGGGCAAGCTCGCCGGCGAACCCAGTCTGCTCGACTGCTGCCGGGGGCGGGTGCCATGCTTTCGCTTGCGAAAGCATGTTGCCGCCGCTACGATGCTCCCATGGAACGAGCCATCGCCAAGGCTGCCGTCCTCATCGAAGCGCTACCCTACATCCGCCGGTTCCGCGGGCGCATCGTCGTCGTGAAACTCGGCGGCTCCTTTATGGACGTGCCGGAAGACCTCCAGGCCGTCTGCACCGACGTGGCCTTCATGCGCGCGGTGGGCATCCGGCCGGTGGTGGTCCACGGCGGCGGAAAGGCCATCACGCGCGCGATGGAGGAAGCGGGGCTCGAGGCGCGGTTCGTCGGGGGCCTGCGCTACACGGGGCCGGAGGAACTCCGGATTGTCGAGGACGTTCTCGCAACCGATGTCAACACCGAGATCGTGCGCTTGCTGGAGGAGGCGGGCGCCCGGGCCGAAGGCCTGACCTCGAAAGGCCGCTGCGCGCTCGCGGCCGAGCCGCTCAAGGGAGACAAGGGCGAAGACCTCGGCCTGGTGGGGCGCATCGAGCGCGTGGATGCCCTGCTCATCCGCGGCCTGTGCGACCTGGGGACGATTCCGGTCATCGCCCCCATCGCCGTCTCCGCAGGCGGACAGAAATACAACTGCAACGCCGACGAGGCCGCCGGCGCCGTCGCCCGCGCCCTGGAGGCCGAAAAGTTGGTCAACGTCTCCGACACGCACGGCATCCGCCGCAAGGCCGACGACCCGGAAAGCCTGCTGTCGCATCTTTCGGAACCAGAGGCGGAGCGTCTCTTGGCGGAAGGGGTCATCACGGGCGGCATGATTCCGAAGGTCCGCACGATGCTCCAGGCCCTGAAGGGCGGCGTCAAGAAGGCCCACATCGTCTCGGGGCGCGTCCCCCACGCCCTGCTCCTGGAGATCTACACCGACAAGGGCGTCGGCACCGAAATCGCGCCGTAGAAAAACGTCTGCCCATGCCCAGGGATTCCAATCCCTGGGCTTCTCTGGCGCTGGAACCGGCGGTGGTACCTCGTATGCAGCGAGTGCGGCCGGCCGGAACCGATTTCGCGCGAGGACGCCGCCACCCTCCGCCGCGGCGAATAGCCGTGCCGCCGGCGGCGCACAAGAAGGGGGAATCATGTCGAACATAACGCCGGAGCCTGACGACATCCTCGGCATGCGATCCGGGGGCGAACGCCGCGCCGGAACCGCGCAGTTATTGCGCGCCGGTCTCGGCCTCCTTCGCCACCACGGTCTTCGGGCCTGGGGACTGGCCGTTCTGGCGTTGGCGATTCTTTTTGGGATCATGCAACTGGCCTTCACCCCATTCTCGATCGGTCCGTACATCTTTGAGGATCTCCATTTCGCTGGATGGTGGTGGACGTGGGGATGGCCCACCGCTGCACTTGCCAATATCCTGGCAGGTGCGCCCTTTGCGGCCGCCTATGCGTACGCGCTGTTTCTGCTTTTGCAGCAACGGCGCGCGGGCGCAGGGACGCTATTCAGCCCCTTCCGAAGCGCCGTGCTCTTGGCGAACACCATCATTGCCGGCAGCGCCGCGCCCTTGGTGGAATGGTTGATTCGATGGCTTCGGTGGCGGATCCCCTGGTCCGAGATATACTCAAACCTGGTCGCCAAAGACTCGCTCTTGGATGAAACGTTCCGTCTCGTCCCGATGCCAGGATGGATTATGGCGGACTTGCCGAAATGGATCGGCATCCTATTGGCCGTGCCGCTTGCTTGGTCGGCCCTGAACGTTCTCGTCCTCGGCGACTCCGGCGTCCAAGGAATTGCACGGAGCGTTCGGTTGGTCCGGCATTATTGGAGGCTCGCCGCCTTGTATTTGGTGGCCGCTGTCTTGCTTCCCTTGACCCTTTGGGCCCTTGCCCCGCTCTGGGACTTTGCCGCCACCCTCAACACAGGCGCCGCGCGAGGCCTCTTTTCCGGTCTCCCTATCTTCTGCAGTCTCTTGATTTCGAGCGTGAACTTGCTGCTTGAAAACCTTGTCCTGGTTCTCGTTTACCGCGAAATGCTCTGGCGGGAGCAGGAGGCCGCGGGCCCCGCACCGCTTGATTCTCCGACCCCAGCGCCGTAATCTCGTAGCCGGTCCCGCACGGGAGAATCCCTGTGGCCAAGAGACTTCGTCTCGGCGTTCTTCTTTCCGGCAGTGGACGGACGCTTGAGAACATCCTGAAACAGATCCAGGGCGGCAGCCTCAAGGGCCTGCCCTGTAGTAGAGAGTCCCTCTCACTACAGGGCTTGGCCGAGGTGGCGGTCGTCATCGCCTCGCGCCCCGGCATCCGCGGCATCGAGATCGCCCAGGCCGCCGGCGTCCCCACCCGCGTCATCCGCCGAAAAGAGTTCGCCTCCACCGAAACCTACTCCGACGCCATGGTCAAAGTGCTGGACGAGGCGAAGGTGGACCTCGTCTGCCTCGCCGGGTTCCTTTCCTACTGGATCATCCCGGACCGGTACCTCGGGCGGGTGATAAACATTCACCCCGCGCTCCTCCCCGCGTTCGGCGGCAAGGGGATGTACGGCCACCACATCCACGAAGCGGTCCTCGCCCGCGGCTGCAAGGTGAGCGGCTGCACGGTCCACTTCGTCAACAACACCTACGACGACGGCCCCATCGTCCTCCAGCGTGCCGTGCCGGTCTCGGCCGAGGACACGCCCGACACGCTTGCCGCGCGCGTGTTTGAGCAGGAATGCATCGCGTATCCAGAGGCGATCCGCCTCTTTGCCGAGGGGCGGCTGCGCATCGCCCGCCTTCGCCAAGGCTACGGCGGACAAGAAGGCTGCATCGTCCACATCCTCCCTGCCGGGAAAGCGACGAAGCGCGCGTCGCAATGAAGGGCCCCCGCATGACGGCCGTAAGCAGTTGGTTCCAAGTTCCGCAGCCTGCCCGCCATAGCCCGAAGGGCGGCGGCGGGTCCGAGTTCCGAGTTCAGGAAGTTCCTTGGCCCGCCGACGTGGAGGCCCTCTTCGCGCGTCTCGCCGCACGTCGCGGCTGCATCTGGCTCGACAGCGCCGCCGGGCCTGTCCGCCACAGCCTTGGCGACGGCGGACCGCCAAACCTTGCGCGCTGGAGCGTCCTGGCGGCCGAGCCCTCGGCGGTCCTCGTCCACCAGGGCGGCATCTCGCGGTTCGTTGCGCCGGACGGTCGGCCGATTCTCGCGCCACGAGAGAATCCGTTCGACGCGCTGCGTGCGGCTCTGGGTGCCGCACGTCTGGAAGGCAATCGCGCACAGCAGGGTGGCACTGGTGGCTTGTCCACCAGTGCATTGTCACAGTGGCCGTGCACTGGCGGGCAAGCCGCCAGTGCCACCCCCCGCCCGTCCGGCGGAAGCGGAAGCGCCGAAGAACATCTCCCCTTCGGCCCGGGGTTCTACGGCTACCTGGCGTACGACCTCGGGCCGTACGTCGAGCCGACCGCGCCCCTTTCGCCGACGCGCGACATCGCCTTGCCGGACCTCTGGTTCGGCCTATACGAGACGGTCCTCGTCCTGGATCACGCGGAGCGGCGGGCGATGCTGGTCGGTACCGGTCCCGGCGCGCCGGGATCGGCCGAGGCGCTCGCCGAAGCGCTCGGCGCAAGCGGCACACCTGCTGAACCGTTGGACGCGGCCCGCCCCGCCCGCGAGGCCGCCTGCAACTTCACGCGCGCCGCGTACCTTGCGGCCGTGGCGCGGGCCCGCGAATACATCGCCGCTGGCGACATCTTCCAGGTGAACCTCAGCCGCCGGTTCACCGTGCCCCTGGAGCCAAATGTCCCCGGACCGGACCTTCGGCCGGCCAGCCTGTACCTGCGGCTTCGGCGCGCGAACCCGGCCCCTTACGCGGCGTACCTCGGTCTCGGGGCGGGGCGGGCGGTCCTCTCCTCGAGCCCCGAACTCTTCCTCGACCTGGCGGGCGGGCGCGTCGTCACCCGGCCCATCAAAGGCACGCGCCCGCGCCGAGCCGCCGAGCCTGAGACCTCCAACTTCAACCGCCGCGCCCGCGACGACCTTCTCGCCAGCGCTAAGGACAAGGCCGAACTCGTCATGATTACCGACCTGGAGCGGAACGACCTCGGGCGCGTCTGCGACTACGGCTCGGTGCGCGTCACCGAGCCGCGCGCCCTGGAGGCCTACGAAGCCGTGTACCACACCGTCGCAACGGTCGAAGGGCGCCTGCACGAGTCCCGGCGCGCCGGGATCGTGGACCTCCTGCGGGCGACGTTCCCGGGCGGCTCCATCACGGGCGCGCCGAAGGTCCGCGCGATGCAGATCATTGCGGAACTCGAACCGACGCGCCGCAGCGTTTATACCGGCGCCATCGGATACCTGGCGCCGCCGTCGGACGCCGAGCCGGCCGGCCGATGCGCCCTGAACATCGCCATCCGGACGCTCCTGGTGGCCGGGCAGGCGGTTCATCTTCAGGCGGGTGGCGGCATCGTGGCCGATTCGGATCCCGAGGCCGAGTTCGACGAGACGAGCGACAAGGCCCGGGCGATGCTGGCGGCGCTGGGACTTGCACCATAGGGCCGGCCACAGTCACCACGACCTTGCGGTCGCGGCTCGAAAGGCATTTAACAATGAGCCATGGCGAATTGGTGTACGTCTCCGGCCGGTGCGTGCCGCGCGAGGAGGCCCACATTTCGGCCCTCGACGCGGGCGTGTTGCTCGGGGCGGGGCTCTTTGAGACGTTGCGGGCCTACGCGGGGAAACCGTTCCGCCTGCCGCAGCACCTGGCGCGCCTGCGCGCAAGCGGGGAGTTCTTCCGCATCTTCGTCCGGGAGTCCGACGACCAAATCGCCGCGACCGTCGCGCGCCTCGTGGAAGCGAACGGCGTGGCGGAGGCGCGCGTTCGCCTGACGGCCACGCGCGGGCCGCTCGCCGACGCCGTCGAGGACGACGAGGCCCCGCCCGCCACGCTTATCATCACCGCAGGCCCCATGACGCCGTACCCGGCCGAACTCTACCAGACCGGCGCGACCGTCGTCGTCTCCGACATCCGCGCGAGTACCGACGATCCGACCGTCTATCACAAGACGACAGGGTATCTGAAGAATCTGCTGGCCCTGCGCGACGCGCACCGCGCGCAGGCGACCGAGGCCCTCCTCTTCAACACCAAGGGCCGTCTGGCCGAGGGCGCAATCTCGAACGTCTTCATCGTCACCGACGGTCGGCTCCTGACGCCGCCCGTCGAGGAAGGCCTGCTGGCCGGCATCACGCGGGCGGCCGTGCTGGAACTGGCGGCCGAAGCGGGCGTCCCAGCCGAACAGCGGCCCCTGGCGGTCCGCGATTGTCTCGATGCCGACGAAATGTTCCTGACGAACAGCATCATGGAATTGCTGCCGGTCGGACGGGTGGAACGCTCTGAAGTCGGCGACGGCCTGCCGGGCCCCGTCACGCGGCAACTGGCCGAGGCCTACAAGGCCCTCGTCGCCCGGGAGACAGGAAGCACCTAGCCGACTCTCAGCAACCGGCCGACACCTACACCTTAATCTCCGCCTCGCGGGAGATTTCGGCCTTGTGAGCCACAAGGAGCGGCCGCACCTCGGCCGCGAGGAACTCCTCCACCTGCTCGGGGGCTCGGCCGACAAAGCGTTCCGGCGCAAGTTCCGCCTCAATATCCACCTTGGCGAAGGCCTTGTCGGCGGCCAAGCGCGCCAAGAGGTCGTTCTCGCCGCCTTCGAGTTTGACGCGCCTCGCGGCCGCATGGCTGTGCTGGCGGATCTTTTCGTGGAGGGCCTGGCGGTCGCCGCCCTCCTTCACCGCCGCCATCAGGATGTTCTCGGTGGCCATGAACGGCAATTCGTCGGCGATATGTCGAGCGCACATCTTCGGATAGACCACAAGCCCTGCGGCAATGTTCTGGTAGAGCCGCAGAACCGCGTCCGCTCCCAGAAACGCTTCCGGCAGGACGATCCGCCGCGTCGCCGAATCGTCGAGCGTCCGTTCGAGCCACTGCTCGGCCGCCGTCGCCGCCGCCGCCGGCACAAGCGCCATCACGACCCGCGCCAGACCGGTCATCCGCTCGGCCCGCATCGGGTTACGCTTGTAGGCCATCGCGCTGGAGCCGACCTGTTTTTCCTCGAACGGCTCCTCCAGTTCCTTGCGGTTTGCCAGAAGCCTCAGGTCGTTCGCAAACTTGTGCGCGCTCTGGGCGATGCCCGACAGAACCGTGAGCACCTGATAGTCCGCCTTGCGGCTGTACGTCTGCCCGGTGACGGAATAGACGCCGGCGAAACCCATCTTCTCGGCCACCAGGCGGTCCAGGCGCCGGACCTTCTCGTGGTCGCCGTCGAACAGGCGCAGGAACGAGCCCTGAGTCCCCGTGGTCCCCTTCACGCCGCGGAACCGCAACTCGCCCAGCGCGTGTGCGAGCGCCCGCCAGTCCATCAGGAGGTCGTAGAGCCAGAGGCACGCCCGCTTGCCGACGGTCGTCAACTGGGCCGGCTGGTAATGCGTGAACCCGAGAGTTGCGAGGCGCGCGTGTTTCGCGGCGAAGTCGGCCAAGGCCTCCATCACCGCCAGCAGCCGGCCCCGCAAGAGCCCGAGGCCCTCCCGCAGAATCACGAGGTCCGCGTTGTCGCCGACGAAGCAACTCGTGGCCCCCAGGTGGATGATCGGGCCGGCCTTGGGGCACTGCTCGGCAAAGGCGCGGACGTGGGCCATCACGTCGTGCCGAAGGTCGCGCTCGAGCGCCTCGGCCCGAGCGAAGTCAATCGCGTCGGCCGCAGCACGCATCTCGGCGATCTGCTCCGGCGAAATGGGCAGGCCGACTTCCATTTCGGCCTCGGCCAAGGCGATCCACAACTGGCGCCACAGCCGGAACTTGCGCGCGGGGCTCCACAGCGCCGCCATCTGGGGCCCTGCGTATCGCGTCACCAGGGGTGAATCGTACACATCCCGCTCGCCGCGTCCTTCCCCCATGTGCATCCCTCCTCGGCGCTCCCGGCGCGCCGGGCGCCGCCTCGGCGAAGCCGGGCTTTGCCCTGGCGAAGCCGGGGCCGCCCCCTATAGTAGCCGCTCCGGGGGGCGCGCGAAAGCATAAATAGGTCCAGTCCGGCGTCCACCCGCGGCAACGCAACCGCCACAAGAAGCGACCGACCCGCCCTCGAATCAGGCGGGTCGGTTCACGTGTGTGTGCCAGGAGCGTGCGGCCCTCCGCACGGTAATCAGGACACCCTGAGTTGTTTATACGACAATATCCGTGGCAGCCTCAACGGTGCGGGCGACGGCCCGGAGGTCGTAGGGCTTTGCCAGCGTGCCGTCGAACGCCTCGGCCGGGAGGCGCCGCCCGCCGTTCCCGCCCGGCGGCGCGACGGCCACGACACGCGTCGCCACCAGTTCCGGGTCGCCCTGCAGCGCGTGCCGCGCCCCGGTTGCATCCAGGCCCGGAAGCGCCACGTCCAGCAGGATGACGTGAGGCCGGAACTCGCGGGCCACCAAGCCCGCCTCGAACACGCCCGTCGCCACCTGGACCTCGTAGCCGAACTCGCGCTCGAGCCCATGGCGCAGGGCGTCCGCACCCTCATAGTCCCCGTCCACAACCAACACGCGCACCGTGGCGCCGTCCAGCCCGCGCAACGGAATACCGTGCGCGCGCATAAACCGCACGAGCGACTCGCGGGGAATCCGACGATCGCGGGAGCCCGGAATCTTGAATCCGCGCAACTGCCCGCTGTCGAACCACTTAGAAACCGTTCGGGGTGCCACGCCGCAAAGGCGCGCCACCTCACCGGTGGTAAACACTTCCCTCATGACCACTTCCCCCGGAAAACAACGCCGTGACCAGCACAACCCCCTACTACAAGCCTGGCAAGTATAACACACAAAGCGGCAAAGTCAAATGGACGTGGCAAGAAGGTGTAAGAAAGACCGGTATGCTGGCTGCATGGCCCGCAAAGTCTGCCTATCTTAACGCGCCTGCCCCCCGACCGACCCTCCGTCCGGACCGCCGCCCGTCGGAAGGCCCAGCCGGCACCCGACCTCTGCAGCCGACAGACCGCGCACCAGAAGGTCCTTTTGCGGTCGCCCGGCTCCACGCAGGACGTCAACATCGCCCGCCCGCAGCCCCAGCGCCCCGGCCACCAGGGCACACACTGCCCGGTTCGCGGCACCCTTTTCGGGCGGCTCGCGGACGGACACCTTCAGCCGGTTCCCCAGGGGGCCGACGATCCGCTCCCGCGACGACCCCGGCACGACCTTCACCGCCAGAAGCGCCCCGCCTTCGGTGGGAATCACAATGGCCATACAGATTCCTTCCTTCGGATGCTCGGCGCGGTCAGTCCTCGTACTTCTCCAGGTCGGCCTCGCTCAGGCCAAAGTGGTGGCCGATCTCGTGCAGCACCGTCCCGCGTACCACCGCGCGCACCGCCTCGTCCAGGGCGCTCTCCGACGCCGGCGCGTCCCGGCGCGCCGGGGCCGCCCGCCCGCATGCCTCGGTCAGGACCGGCCCGCGGTAGATGACGATGCGGTCCGGCAACACCGCCCCATAGGCATGGTTGCGCCGGGTCTGCGGCACGCCCTCATAGAGGCCCAGGAGCGTCCGCCCGGGCCCGAGGCCCATCCGCCGCAGCAGCCGCCGCGACGGCGACTCCTCGACGACCACGTCCACGTTGTCCAGGCGGTCGGCAAACTGGCGCGGCAAGTCCGCGACCGCCTCGTCCACCAATTGTTCGAACCGTTCGGCGTCCATGCATCCGCCTTCTGGCGTTTCGCAAGGCATCCTACCGGCCTCGCCCTTTCTCCGCAAGCCGCGCAGCAACCGCCCCCGGCGCGGATGGCGAGGTGGCGCCGGCGGTTGGGAAAAAAATCCGAAAAATTTTTTGGGGGGCGGGCGGATTTTGGAGCGTTTTTTGGAGGGTCGCAACCGAGTTTCCAACTCGCCAGGGGCGTTTGGGGGCGCGGAAGACTCCGCGTGGAGTGCAAAACACCCCATTTTCATGCGACTATGCCCCCGATTTTCCCCGGCAATGGGCGACAACCGCCCCGCTTTTGCCTCGCAGAACCCTCGTTTTGCCTCCTATGCTATGGAGCGACGTGGATGGGATGGCCGTTTTCCCGCGAAGTTTGGCACGGGATTTGCATGCCGGGGAGGGGGGGTGATTTCAACGCAGCCCGGCCGAAGGTCCCTGCGGGAAGGACCCCTTTCGTGACATGGGGAGGTCGCCCGCCCCAGGCGGGTAAACTCCGAACGCAGAGGGAAGGCTAGGGGAACGGCGGACGGCGTACCGATAGAGAGGGGGCACCCAGAGGACGCAGGAAGCAGGGCAGGCGGGACGGCAGGGGAGGCGGAAAGGTTTCGGCGGAAATCGGAAAACCGAAATGAGTATTGCGTCCCCCGAATTTCGAATCACCCCTAGACGAACCTCAAACTTGCCCGGGCGGGAGCCCTGCTGGCGGTCAAACCTGAAATCCCTGATCCCTGAACGTGGATATGACGTGATCCCGGCACTCTTTGTGGCTCATGTACTCATCAAATGGATAGGACATCTCCGCAGGCTCTACACCGAGGGAACGAAGAGCCGCCTGCGGTGTCTCTAGACTCGCGGGTTCGGGCCGGACTGGGCCGATGTAGGTTCCATCAAGTGTGTCCCTTTCCCCGGCAGCGGTATCCTGTGTGGTTGCAATGAGTATGAGTTGGGCGATCTTGACACCGGGGTAAATCACAACTGGCGTGTTTGAGACATTGGCAATCTCAAGCGTCAAACAACCGCGGTATAGTGGATGGATCCAAGGAGCCGTCTCAATTGTAATGAAGGTTCGAGCCCAGGATGACTTGGTCAGGATTTCCCCCGAGACATCGGATGGCAGTTTCAGGTACTCGCGCGTTGCTCCAAGTACTGTGTGGTGTGCGGGCAAAACCAGGTACGAACCCAGGGGAACATACTGCTCGGAATAGAGATAGCGCGCACTCGTCAACCCAGGAACGAAACATGGTGCGCGGTGAGCACGGGGAACGAAAAAGTAACTCCCAAGTCGTAGGTCCACGGAGTCACGGTCAAAATCCTCGTCCTTTGGTCGGGGGGTGATTACAAGCGAGGTTGCTTTTTTCACGCGCCGCCTGAGGCGCCGTAGTATCTCCTTCCGGGTCAGCACCCCCGATCGCAGCGCGCCTCGTCGCCTGGCGGTCATTCCCGGCTTGCCAGCCAATCTTCTATCGCCTTTATCGACCATAGTTCGACTCTCTGCTCCACCTTAGCTCTGTCTTCGACTCGGTTCTTGCGTACGCTCTTCTTCTCAAACTTACTGTATAGGCTTGTCATACCATCAAGCCAGAAGAATATTGCCCCATTGATGATCGCGATGGGGTGGACCGGCTTCCCCCCTGTGGGGGTAACGGAAGGAACTATGCCATGTTCGAGGCACTCGCGCACCACAGAAGCCGACTTCAAGTAGTCCTGCCGCGGGCTTCCCCTGCCTTTCACGTATTTCCGGGCAAGCGCCTGGACCTTCCGCATTCTCTTCTTCTGGCACAGGACGCGCATCAGTTCGCGCCAAACCTTCTGCATGTCCGGGTCTTCTTCCTCTCCCTCTCTGGGAGGGGTGTAATCCTCCTCCTTTGTCTTGGCCATGCGAGCCAAGTCCGCCCAGTGCGCTGCCTTGATGTGCCCGCGCCACTTATCATCCTGAAGCACCTTGAGTTGTTCGCGGAAACGCAAGGTATCCGCTGGATGATCTGGGTCAAATGCACGAACGCCTTTGGGATTAAGGTCCGAGACCAGTCTGAGTAACTCAAGATAGGCAAAGGAATAAGCCGGCCCAATGAGTCGCACCGCAACTAGGTCTGCAAACAGTTCCTCCATCCAAATTAAAACAGTACGGCCTGCCCAAGAGGCGTAGGGACCGAACTGCGGACAGAGTTCAGCGGTCAATTGATCAAGTTCCTTACGGGAGAAGAGATGTGCTTCCTCAGCAATGAAATGTCCCGCCTCGTGGAAAAGGAGGCAGTTCATAAAGAGGCTCTTTGACTGCGAACAAGGAAGTCCGAGAAAGCCGCGCCTTGGTTCTGGGCTCTGTTCTCTTGTTACAATCGTCCGCAGGAAACGCATCGTGTCTTTGAGCCGTGTATGCCGGTGCTGCAAGTAGTTCAGTTCGGGGACCAACTCGATGACAATTCTCGCCTCGCGGACCGCGTCAAGTCCTCCGATGTAGTCACTCAGGAAATGGATGAAGGGATATGGCACTTTAAGCGCGTTAGCATCGGCCACCGGCTTTATGAAAGTGTGCAGAACCTCCCATCCCTGCATGAGCGACAGGGACTGGGACGTAAGAAGTTGCTCGCCCCCCTTCGTCTGTCGGCATTCTTGAATGCGCACTTTGAGGTGGCGAAGGGTGGCATCGGCAAGTCGCTCCGAGAGAAACAGGAAGTCGTCGGACCACTTGGGATAGGAGTTGCTTGCCCTGGCAACGGCGACAAGGTCCTGAAGCGAACTGACCAGCCGGTATGTGGCTGTACACTTATGTAATAGCAAGTTTCGTCGCAATCTGCCTGACTCCAGAAGGGATTTTCTCTTCAGGGGATTCCGCGTTGATGATGGCCTGCTTAGCCAACTCCGCAAAAAAGGTCATGGATTGGTCAATGGCCTTCGCACGGCGAGGCTTCGGGATTCCCTTCCCCTTGTCAACAACAGTGCACAGAAGAGCTTTCAGGCTCCCGGGGTCTGAAACACTCGGAACCTTCTTGGCCTGGAGCAGACGGCGCAGCGTACTCACCTCCTGGTAAGTCTGAAAGACGAGATCTGGCACACGCGAAGGGGACGTGCGCCTGGGGTTCTCGAGCGCGGACAGGGACTCTATGGCAAGCTCGATCATGTCGCTGTGCGCCGGCCTAGACTTGCGCGCGGTCCGAGCATCGAGAAGCTCATCAAGCAAAGCGTGGGCAAAAAGCCCCAGCGTGACATAACCCATGCTGTCGCGAATGTCCCGTTTCCCCAACATAACCTATCCTCCTCCCTGGGCATTGTAGCAGAACGACGGACGGGTAACAATAAAGATGGCTGGTCTCCCGAGGAGCGCCCCAACCTCAGGAAGGTCAGCCCGCTCGGCTTGGTGGATAACGGGCGATTGGGGAAGCTTCTTTACTGTCTCGCGAGACATGGCCTTGGTTCCCAGCCTCAGCACGGGGCCTCCGTGATTATCCTGCTTGGGCTCTGCGGATGTAAAGTCTAATGTTCCGAGCCGTCTGTCTTACAAACTCCCCAAGGATAAAGACGCTGAACACAAGCTGGCCGCGTTTCAGAACGCTCTTGAGCACGCGGTGGTCTGAGGTTGTCACGTAAACCTCCCTGCCGTCCGTATATATCTTCTTGCTCTCCAAGGCACTGCTGTTCGGATCCCAATTTCCAAGGATTTGCAGCGCCTTTTGAATCTTCTGAAGACTGAGTCCGGCCGTCCGTAACTCAACGACAACCCGCAACTTTAAGAGGTCCGTGTATGAGTAGCGGCGCTCCTTCCCCTTCCCCTGCTTTCGTCTTATCGAGGCGGTTACAATCCCGCGGTCGTCCCAATAGTCCAACTGTCTCTGGGTCGCTCCGCTGATCTCCCTCGCCGCCACAGCCGAAAAGTATTGCATTTTGGTACTCCCCGAATAATAAAACAACACGGTTGTCTTTCTTTGTCAAGCCTTTTTTCGGCAAGCGGCTGAACCCTTGTTTAAGGATTCTGAGAGGCGCCCAGCACCATAAGTGAAAAAAGGCCCCTCACGCCTCAGGGAACTTGCCCCGCTACTCGCGCCATGCGGGGGCTTTGCCAAGCGGAAAGTGCAGCCCGGCGTCGTCCCGATGGGGCTTCCGCCGTCGCCCTTCAGGCTTCGGCGGACAAGTCAGGCTATGGCAGGCAGGGGTTCAAAGTTCAAAGTGGCGCGGGGGGGGGGGGGGGGGGGGGGGGGG
>DATKUU010000429.1:0-4162 GCA_035530455.1 Phycisphaerae bacterium
TCTGGAACGACAACCCCATCGCCGTTCAGATTCTGGGCATCTGCTCGGCCCTGGCCGTGACGACGCGCCTGGAGAACGCCCTGGTGATGGGGGCGGCGGTCATTTTCGTCGTCATGATGTCGAGCCTCCTCCTGTCGCTCCTGCGCAAGGCGATCCCGCGGCGGATCCGCATGATTGCCGAGGTCGCCATCATCGCCACCTTCGTCATCCTCGTGGACCAGTTCCTCCGGGCATACTATTGGGATATGTCGAAGCGCCTCGGGCCGTACGTCGGCCTCATCATCACCAACTGCATCATCATGGGCCGGGCCGAGGCCTTCGCCCTCCACCATCGGCCGGGCATCTCGCTGGTGGATGCGGCGGCCAACGGCCTCGGGTACACCTTCATCCTGGCCGTCATCGGCCTGGTGCGCGAACTGGGAGGCACGGGAACAATCGTCTTCGGCGAACGGGTCCTGGTGACCATCCCCGGCTACCCGATGAACCTGGTCCTGCGGGGGGCGCCGGGGGCGTTCATCGCCCTGGGGTTCCTGGTTGCGCTGCTGGCTGCGCTCGGCCTGCGCAAGACACGGGAGGCGCAGGGATGAACGAGACCAGCGCCCTGGTGATCTTTGTCGCCGCCGTCTTCACGAACAACATCCTGCTGACCTACTTTCTGGGGATGTGCTCGTTCCTGGCCTGTTCCCGCGAGTTTCCGACGGCCATCGGCCTCGGTGCCGCCGTCACCTTCGTCATGACCGCCACCACGGTCATCAACTACCTCGTGTACCACTACCTCCTCGTGCCGGCCGACCTGGGGCACCTCCAGTTGGTGGTCTTCATCACCGTCATCGCGGCGTTCGTGCAATTGGTGGAGATGGTCCTGGAGCGGTTCAGCCCGCGCCTCTACTACGCACTGGGCATCTTCCTGCCCCTCATCACGGTTAACTGCGCGATCCTGGGCGTCGCGCTCTTCATGGTAAACTTCGAGTACTCCTTCGTTCAGGCGGTCGGCTTCGGCGCCGGGGCAGGCGTCGGCTGGACCCTCGCCATCGTCCTCATGGCCGGCCTCAGGCGGAAGATGGCCTATGCGAACATCCCCGCGCCGTTCCAGGGCGTCGCCGTCACCATGATCACGACCGGCGTCATGGCCCTCGCCTTCTCGGGCTTCGCAGGAATGGTCTCGATCCAATGATCTACGTCGTTTCCATCCTGGCGCTCGTCGGCCTGCTGGTCGCGCTGGCGGCGTTTCTGGTGGCGGCCGAACGGCTCCTGCTGGACTACGGCATCTGCAAGGTCCGCGTCAACGCCGGCGAGCGGGTCCTCGAGGTCGAAGGCGGTCAGACGCTTCTGGAGGCCCTCAACGGCCAGGAAATCTACGTCCCCAGCGCCTGCGGCGGCCAGGGAACCTGCGGATACTGCAAGGTGACCGTCCTCGCGGGCGGCGGGCCCGTCCTCACCACCGAACTGCCTCTCCTCGCGCGCAAGGACATCCGCGCCGGGGTGCGCCTCGCCTGCCAGGTCAAGGTCCGAGGGGACCTCGACCTGCGGATCCCGGAAGAGATTCTGAACGTCCGCCTCTACTCGGCCGAGGTGAGGAGCACGCGCGACCTGACATACGACACGAAGGAAATCCGCCTGCGGTTGCTTGAGCCGGCGGAAATCCAGAGCCGCCCCGGCCAGTACGTCCAGGTCCAGGCCCCGTCGCCCGAGGGCCCCGTCTGGCGGGCGTATTCCATCAGTTCGTCCCCCCAGGAGCCGAACGCTGTCGAACTCGTCGTCCGGATAGTGCCCGGCGGCATCGCCTCGACGTATCTCTTCGGCCTTGCGCCCGGCGACCGGGTCGCGTTCACCGGACCGTTCGGCGAGTTCCGCCTGAGCGAAGAGCCCGAAACCGAAGTCGTCTGCGTCGCCGGCGGCTGCGGCCTGGCGCCCGTCAAAAACATCATCGAGACCCTCGTCACTCGCTGGCCCGAGCGCCCCGCGTGGCTCTTCTTCGGCTGCCGCACCACACGCGACGTCTTCTACTACGAGCGATTCAAGCGTCTCGCGGCCGAGCATCCCAGCCTGCGCGTCGTCTATGCCCTGTCGGACGAACTGGAGCCCGGCGAGACGTGGGACGGTGAAACCGGCTTCATTCACCTCTCGGTGGACCGCTTCCTCCAAGCGGGACGCAAGCGCCAGGCGTTCCTCTGCGGACCCCCCGTCATGATCGAGGCCGTCCAACGGGTACTCGAGGACAAGGGCCTGGCGCCGGAGGACGTTTTCTTCGACGATTTCAGCCGCGCCGCCTCCAGCGCGCCGGCGACGGTCTGAACGACCTCGGCCTTTAGCCGACGGGCACGTCTTCATACTCCAGGTCGGACGAGGCCATAGCGCGGATCCGTTCCGGCCGCATGCGGATCACGACGTACTCCGGCGAGGCCGGGTCCGCAATGTGCTCCGCAAGCAGAGGAACCGCCTTGTAGAGTTTCAACTTGTCCTCAGCGTCCTCGCTGACGGTGCACGACCCGGCGACGCGAACGTGCAGGCCGTCCGCGCGGCAGAAACAGTACTCGGCGTGCGGGACCTTTCGGAGTTGGGCGACCTTGTCGCTGTCGCGTCCGGTGGCGCACCAGAGTTCGGCACCGAACCACACCCATCCGCCCATCGGCCGCACGCCGACCGTCCGGCCGTCCGTCGTCGCCAGACTTCCCCATCCGACTTCCTTCATCAAGGCTTTGACGTCCTGGAGATTCATGGCATGCTCCTTTCGGCTTTGGGTTTGCCCCTGACCAGGGTACGGTTTTCCCTGCGCCGAGACAAAGCAGAAGTGCGAGGAACGGAGGAGCCGGACGGGCTGGCATTTGAAAGTTGCCCGTCGAGGGCGGGGGCAATCAATTTCCTGCCGGATCGGAGGATCTTCCCGTGCGCGCCGTCGTTCAGGCCAAAGGCCTGAAACACCGTAGCCCAGGCCAACGGCCTGGGTCGGCAAAGACAACAACTCCCAAACCCCATCTCATCACGCAAGCCCTGAAGGGGCGCGACAATCGCAGTCTCTTGTCGCGCCCCTTCAGGGCTTGTGACTTCGCTTCTGCTTCCGGACCCAGGGCGTTGCCCTGGGCTTTATTCTTTCAGGCCGTTGGCCTGCCTGGTAATGGGTTGGTGTGACCCCTAGTTAGGCGGCAGCCGGGTGAATCGGCTTGGCGCGAGGCGCGGGGCGGCCTACAATCGGTGGCACATTCAGCCTGGGGCTACTTTGTCAACTCCGCGCGCCTGGAAGAAGCGATAGCGCGGTGGCCATTCTTGGCACCGCGCGGTGGGCAGGAATGCCCACCGCGCTATCCATTCAGGATCCAGCGCAGTTGACAAAGTAGCGCTAGGGGCGGGGACCGCATGGAATCCATTTACATCAAGGCGCGGACGTTGCCGGAGGCATGGGAGCAGGCCGTGCGCGAGTGCTGGGAAAAGGGCGCGCGGTTCCGCACGCAGTACGACAAGCCCGACGACCCCGAGAGCCGGGACGTGGCGTGCCTCATCCACGTCGCCGAACCGTTTGCCGAGCCGAGGATCCACAAGGCGTTTCCGGGCGGCCTGGAGGACCTGGAGGTCTATCGGGCCGAGGTTTTATACGGGGTGCACGACCACTGGATCGCACCGGAGGAAGGAAAGTGGGAGTACACGTACCACGAGCGTCTGCGGGCGTACAAGGTGCCCGGCCGGCCGGAGCCCATTGACCAGATAGCGGAGGTGGTGCGGTTGCTCAGGGAGACGCCGTACACGCGCCGGGCGCAGGCGGTAACGTGGCAGGCGTGGAACGATCTTGGCATCCGCGACCCGGCCTGCCTTCAGCGGATGTGGTTTCGCATCGAGGAGGGGCGGGACGGGAAGCCGGATGCTACTCTGCGAAGCAGTCCCGACGAGTCGGGACTGCGAAGCACGAGCCGGCTTCACCTGGCGATCCACATCCGCTCGAACGACGCATTCAAAGCAGCGTTTATGAACATGTATGCGTTCACGGAGTTGCAGCAGGAGGTAGCCCGCGAACTCGGTGTCGAGCCGGGCGAGTACGTCCACGTGGCCGACTCGTTCCACATTTACGGCTCGTACTTCGGGGAGTTCGAGGGGTTTCTGCGGCTCCTCCAGAAGCGTCCGGACCGGTACTATACGACGGAGTTTGCACGGCCGGTGTTTGCGGACGGTG
>DATKUU010000430.1:0-3053 GCA_035530455.1 Phycisphaerae bacterium
GTCCTGCCTGAGGTAGTGGCCGATCTCCGCGTCGCCGAACTCCCCGCCGAACATCGCCCGCAGCGACTTGGGGTCGTCGATCTTCCGCAGGTCGCCCAGCGTCCCGGTCAGCAGTTCGTTGGTGACGATCTCGGCGTCCCGGACGCGGTCCTCGATCGGCGCGTCGGCCTGCTCCAGCTTCATCTGCGTGGCGATCCCGGCCTCGCCGCGGGCGGGACCCTGCCCCCGGTGGACGGCCTGGATGCCCAGCGCCGTGTCCATCCCCTGGCGGCTCATCTCCAGCGCCAGGTGCATGTTGGGGTCCACCTGCGATGTCGATAGCCGCTCGATCGGCTTCTCCCCGTGCTTGGACACCCAGCCGGCGTTGACCACCAGCGGCGTGGTCGCGCGGAAGCTCAGCAGGTCCGCCGCCGCCGTGTCGAACGCCCGCTGGTGAACCACCCACGGGCTGCCCGACTGGAACATCAGCACCCGCAGCAGGTTCGTCGCCGCGAGGTTGTACATATCCTGATGGCGCCGCCCCTGCATGGGGATGCCCAGCCCCCACATATGGCCGGCGGCCTCGTCGTAGACGTAGTGGTGCAGCGGCAGGCTCTCGTAGGGGTTGGCCCCGAACTGGAGCGGCTCGATGTCCCGCGCACCCGCCTCGTCGCTCTCGGGCGCCACGTCCCGCGCGTACAGCATGTGGTACGGCCAGCCCGTCTCGGCGTCTCGGAACCACGCATCGCCGATCAGGACGGCCTTGGCCCGGCTGTCGCCGACGTGGACGCCCATGGTGCTGCCGGTGCAGCGGTAGACGAACCCCTGCATCCGGTAGAAGTCGCCCATCTTGGCGTGGGTCTTCTTGAACTGTTCGATCCGCTTGGCGATCCGCTTGCCGTACCGCCGCGCCAGGTCATCCACGGGGACGGGCTTTTCGTGGGCGATGCAGTTCTCGCCGTCGAAGTCGGGCGAGTTCGCCGCCGGGTCGCGGATCAGCTCGTACGGGGGAACGATGGACAGGTGGTGGCCGTATCGCTGGAGGTATCGCTCGGAGCCGTCGGCGCGGCTCATTGGCTCGCCGACCGGGTTTCGCAGCGTCACCGGCGTCCCGCGGGGGATGATCTGCCGGCGGACGATGATGCTGCCGAGGACCGTCCGCCACTTCGTCGCCCGGCGCAGGAGTTTCAGAATGCGGCCGGGGCGCTCGCCCTGGTCGCCGCCGTAGAGGTCCAGCCGCCGCTTGCCCACCTGCGCGGCGATCCGGTCGTTGGCGGCGTGGGTCGCCCCGTCGGCCTCGTACTCCAGCTTCATGGGCCGCAGCCGAGAGTCCATCAGCAGCACCTTGTCGCGGATCTGCTGGAGGGACAGGCGGATGTTCGGGTCGGAGGGGTTGACGATCGGGCGAAGCTGCTGGATGGACTGTGTGGCGGCGCCGGAGCCCTCGTGGGCCCACTGGTCGTTGGCATAGGCGTAGAGGAACCACAGGCCGCACTTGATCTCGTAGGCCAGCCGGCTGGCGTGGGCCGATGCGATCAGCTCGGACAGCCGGTTCTTCGCCGTTTGCAGGTCCAGTGCCATGTTCGCTCCGTCACGTCCGTAACGTGCCTGGGCTGATCTGCTGGTATTCCTCGTCCCTGTCCGGCGGGATCGGCCGGGCGCCCATCAGGACCGCCTCCGTAGGCGGCGCGGCGCCCGGCGGCTCCGGCGCGCCTCGGACGGTCGTCATCTTGTAGACCAGCGGCGTATCCGGCTGGTTGGCGTCCACCAGCACGTAGGGCAGGCGCGTCGCCAGGTCGCAGTTCGCCTTGGCCAGGGCGATCACCATCGCGATCAGCCGTTTGTTCACGGCGTCCATGCGGCGCATCGCGTAGGCGGCCAGCGCCACGGGCGCCAGGCCGACCAGGGCGGCGGCTACGCCACCTGCTGCTGCTGCGAAAATCCACGTGCCCATTCGAGTTCCTTTCCCATCTCGTCGTTGCCGGGCCGGCCGGCGTCGGCCTCCCACTGCTTCATCAGCTTCCGCAACGCCAGTTGCATGGGGCTCGTCGGCTCGGTCGTCAGCCCCGCGTCCCGCTCCCCCACGAGCGGCTCGTGGACTCGATCCCAGTTCTGAATCAGGAACTGGGTGATGGTGTCCAGGCCGTCCAGCAGTCCGACCGGCTCCAGGATCTGGCTGACCAGTCGGGTCAGGTCGTCGGTCGCCGCGGCGAACTTGCGGCGGCGGTCTCGCACGTCCCAGTAGACGTGGCCGCGGAACTTGATCGCCGCGCCCTGGATGCGTCCGGCCGTCCAACTGAGGCGGTCGAGCTTGCCGATCTGCTGGCCGCCCCGCGGCCCCTGCGTGACGAAGCCGAGGACGCCGCCGCCCCATTCGATGCCCATCCGCCGGAGGTCCTCGTGGAGGTCATGGCGGAAGAGGTCCGCCCCGGCCTTCTGGGACCCCTGCTCCTCGATCAGCACGTAGTGGATGTTGCCCGTCGCGCGGGTCTGGGCCTTGGCCAGTGCGAACTTGCGGTCCCGCAGCGCGTCGTCCTCCTCCGGGCGGCTGTACCGCATGTCGAACAGTTCGGGACCGGCGATCTTGCGGAGGACGAACTCCTTGAGGCCCACCGCGTCTCCGCCGCTGAACCAGCAGTCGCGCACGTACGCCGGACCCAGCGGGGACAGGACGATGTGGCTGACGGCCGTCTCGGTGGAGTGCTTTGCCGACGTGCCCGACGGGTCGATGCTCAGCCAGTGCTCGCCGCGCTTCTCGATGCCGTCCAGGAGCTTGGTGTACGTCTCCACCTGCTCCGGCGTGTAGGTCCTCCAGGCGGGGTTCTGCGGGTTGGACGGGTAGTACCAGACGCGGGAGACGAGCTTCTTGCGGCTCCGCTGTGCGTCCAGGCGGAACAGGAGGCCGTAGTTGGTCTCCGGGTCGGACTTCTCCGCCTCGTACCGCTCGGTGGTGAACTCCTCGGGCCACAGTTCGGCGATGGCCTTGCCGGTGGCGGGGTCGTCCTGGACGGCCAGCTTGCAGACCGTCCACTCCGGCCACTGGCCGCTGTTGACCCGCTCCTCGATCCGCCCGA
>DATKUU010000431.1:0-7242 GCA_035530455.1 Phycisphaerae bacterium
GTCCTGGGCGTGTTCCGCTTGGGCGACCTCGTGGACCACGCCATCGCCCAGTTGGGCCCGCGCGGGTTTGACGTGGCGCTGTACGACGCGTCGTCGCCGGCAGGCCGGCGCCTGCTGGCATGGCGGGGATCGCGGATGCGGAACGAGCCGGCGCCGGCGCCGCCTGATGCGGACTTGCCGACCTTAAGGGAAATGCACCACGTGGCCACGCTCCACCCGGCCGGGCGGACGTGGGTCATTGTGTGTACGCCATGCCCCGAGTTCCTGGCGACAGCGAAGGAAGCCAACTCGTGGACGCTGCTGGTGGGGGGATTGGCGTTCACAGCCTTGTTGGCGGCCTACTTTTCTATGACGGGGCGCCGTGCGGCCGAGGTCGAGCGGCTGGCGGGCCGGCTCCTGGAGAGCAACGAGAAACTCGAAGCGGATGTCCGAGCGCGCAAGCGGGCGGAAGAGGCCCTGCGGGAGCGCGAGGAAAACCTGTCGATTACCCTGCACTCCATCGGGGACGCGGTGATTGCCACGGACACCGCCGGCCGAGTGGCTCGGATGAACCCGGTGGCGGAACAGTTGACGGGCTGGCCGCTGGCGGAAGCCGTCGGCAAACCGCTGGCCGAGATTTTCCGCATCATCAACGCCCGAACCCGCGAACCGGCCTCCGATCCGCTGGCCAAGGCTTTGGCAACCGGCGAAGTTGTCGTACTGACGAATGACACGGCCCTGATCGCCCGCGATGGCGCGGAACGCCAGATCGCCGACAGTGCCGCGCCCATCCGCGACGTCCAGGGCCGCATCCGAGGCGCGGTGCTGGTATTCCACGACGTGACCGCCGCATACGAGCTTAAGAAGGCCCTGCGGGAGCGCGTGAAGGAACTGACCTGCTTCGAACGGGTGCGGAACGGTTTGCAGGAGGGCCTTTCCGTCGAACAAATATGCCAAAACACCGCCGAGTCCCTGGTCCAGGGAATGGGATATCCCGAAATCGCGGTGGCTGTCATCACGCTTGGCGATCAGCAATTCAGTGCTGGGAGGTCGGCGGAGGGGCTGACGCATAGTCTTCACGCGGACATCGAGGTGGCGGGAAGCGCCCGCGGTCAATTGTCGGCCTTCTACGTCGAAGACAGGCCATTCCTGCTGCCCTATGAGCAGAACTTGGTCAACGGGGTTGCCACGATTCTCAGCCACTGGTTGGAGCGCGAGTGTGCGGAGGAGGCCCTACGGGAGAGCGAAGCCAAGTACCGGACGCTTGCGGAGAACATCCCGCAGAAGGTCTTCGTCAAGGGCCGGGACCTCCGGTATGTGTCGATGAACGAGAACTACGCCCGCGACCTCGGCATTCGTCCCGCAGAGGCCGTGGGGAAAGTGGACTACGATTTCTTCCCCAAGGAACTTGCCGACAAGTACCGCGCGGACGACCGGGGAATCATGGAAACTGGCCGGACCGACGAGTTGGATGAGAAATACATCCAGGGAGGCAAAGAGGTCTGGGTTCACACGGTCAAGACGCCGGTTAGAGACCGGACCGGCGAGATCGTCGGCGTTTCCGGCATCTTCTGGGACATCACCGAGCGCAAGCGGGCGGAGCAGGCGGTGGAAGAGGCCAACCGGCGTCTCGAGGAACTGGCGACGACGGACGCCTTGACCGGCCTGGCGAACCGGCGGAAGTTCCTGGAGGTGCTGGAGACGGAGTTCCGGCGTTCTCGGCGGTACGGGGGCAGGCTGACCCTGGCGATGGTGGACGTGGACCACTTCAAGGTGTTCAACGATACGTACGGACACGCGTTCGGTGACCGGGTGCTCGTGGAAGTGGCGAAGCATCTTGGGGCCGAAGCGCGGCAGACGGACGTGGTGGCATGGCTGGGAGGCGACGAATTCGTCATCCTGATGCCGGAGACGTCGGTGGACAAGGCGGCGCAGGCGGCGGAGCGCATTCGGAAGACCATCTCGAAGGATCCGATCTCGGACGGCACGCGAAGTGTGCCGGCAACGATCAGCGTAGGCATTGCGACGGTGGAGGCCAGCCAGGTGGCCACGCCGGAAATCCCCCTGAAGCAGGCGGACAATGCGATGTACGCGGCCAAGGAGGCCGGCCGAAACTGCGTCCGCGTGGCGGGGCCCAAGACCGCCTGCCAAACGCCCTGATCGGCCGGCCGACAGACCCCCCCCACCCTTCCCGGAAGGCCGAAATCCCCCGCGAATTCGGCATAGTTTTGATTGACACACCCCCCCGGCAAACGGTATACGTCAAGTACGACTTCGGAAAGGTTCCGAGGCGACGGTCTTGAGCCAGGTCGAAGGTTTCTTCAGGCGAAAGGGACATGCGATGGCAATGCAAGCGAAGTCCGCCGTGGTCGCCAGCCGGGTGAAGGAAATCGTAAAGGCCGCCAACCTGCGTTGCGACGGCAATCTGCCCGAAGCCGTCAACGCCAAGGTGGTGGACCTGATGAAGGCGGCCTGTGGCCGGGCCAAGGCCAACAAGCGCGGCACGGTGCGTCCGCAAGACCTGTAGGCCGCTCTCAACGCCCATTCTCGCGCGGTGCTTTCGTAGGCGGAAGCACCGCGCGCTTTTCTTGCGCGGGGTGCCGTTCGAGCCACCGCACGCAAAATGATTGGCGCGGCACCCGCACGCTGCTAGAGTGTCGCGGGTCCGCACGCCGCCGACCCCCCAACGTTCGGAAGGGCTGCACCGCATGCGAAAGCCTCGCGCCGCCGCCTCGCCGAAGAAGCCCGTGAGCGCCGCCCCGCGCCGGCCGTCGGCCGGCCGGGCCGGCCGTCGGCAGAGCGTGATGATCCTGGGCGGGGGCCCGAACCGCATCGGCCAGGGCATCGAGTTCGATTACTGCTGCGTCCACGCCTCGTTCGCCCTGAAGGAGATGGGCTACGAGAGCATCATGGTCAACTGCAACCCGGAGACGGTCTCGACGGACTACGACACGAGCGACAAGTTGTACTTCGAGCCGCTCACCCTCGAGGACGTCCTGGGAATCGTGGCGCGGGAGAAGCCGCTCGGGGCCATCGTGCAGTTCGGAGGCCAGACGCCGCTGAATCTGGCGATCCCGCTGAAGAAGGCCGGCGTGCGGATCCTGGGAACGAGCCCGGACGCGATTGACCGCGCGGAGAACCGCAAACGCTTCGGGGCGCTGCTCGCGAAACTCGGGCTGCTCCAGGCGCCGAACGGGACGGCCCGGAGCGAGGCCGAGGCCCTTCGCATCGCCAAGCGGATCGGGTACCCCGTGCTGGTGCGCCCGTCGTACGTGCTCGGGGGGCGCGCCATGGAGATTGTGTACCGCCCGGAAGAACTCGCGGAGTTCATGGCGCGGGCGGTGGTGGCCTCGCCGGAACATCCGGTCCTGGTGGACAAGTTCCTCGAGGACGCCGTCGAGGTTGACGTGGACGCGGTGAGCGACGGCGAGCGGACGGTCGTCGCCGGCGTGATGGAGCACATCGAGGAGGCGGGGATCCACAGCGGCGATTCCTCGTGCGCCCTGCCGCCGTTCACACTCGGCTCCTCAACGGTCCAGGCGATCGAGGACCAGACGCGCCGGCTGGCGGCGGACCTGGAGGTGCGGGGCCTGCTGAACATCCAGTTCGCCGTCCGCGGCGACCACATCTACGTCCTGGAGGTCAATCCCCGCGCCAGCCGGACCGTCCCGTTCGTCGCCAAGGCGACAGGCGTCCCCTGGGCGAAAGTCGCCACGAAGGTCATCCTGGGCAAGCGGCTGGAGGAACTGGGCATCACGAAGGAGGTCCGCCCCAAGCACTGGGCGGTCAAAGCCCCCGTCTTCCCGTGGTCGCGGTTCCCGGGGGTGGACCCGGTGCTCGGGCCGGAGATGAAAAGCACGGGCGAGGTGATGGGGATAGACGCGAAGTTCGGGGTGGCGTTCGCCAAGAGCCAGTTGGCGGCGGGCAACCCCCTGGCCACGCAGGGCAAGGTCTTCCTCAGCGTCAACAACCGCGACAAGCGCAATATCGTCTCGGTGGCCAAGCGTCTGGCGGGGCTCGGCTTCGCGCTCGCGGCGACGAGCGGGACGGCCGCGGTGCTCTCGACCAGCGGACTGGAGGTCCAGCAGTTGCCCAAGGTCCAGGAAGGCTCCAGGCCGAACGTCATTGACCTGATGAAGAACGGCGAGATCACGCTCCTGGTGAACACGCCGAGCGGGCGGGCCTACCGGCCGGACGAAGTTTCCATCCGGGCGATGGCGGTGCGCCTCGGAGTGCCGCTCGTGACCACCCTGAGCGGCGCCTCTGCGCTGGTGCTTGGCCTCGAGGAGTCGGCACGCGGGGGCATGGGCGTCCGGTCGCTGCAGACGTACCATCGGGACTTGGCGTCGGCGAGGTGACGTCCGGCCCGGCCGTGGAGTCGGCGTGCGACACTCTCCCGGCACCGTGTGTATCTCGACATCTCACCGGAAAAGACTTGTCGTGCGCCGCAACTTCGGGTAGTCTGACGGATGTCATATCGCTTGAGGACGGGGGGTGTGGTGTTTACGCCGCTCTCTCTGGCGGCAACCGGGCGTTACATCATGACTGCAAAGAAGCCGTCCTCGAAGGTAAAGTCCCCGGGTAGGAAAACTGCCGCCGCTCCCAAGGCGCCTCCGAAGTCCCCTGCCGTCGGCAAGAAGCGCCGAGGCAAGACCGCCGCAACCGCCCATCTCCACCAGGCCGTCAGCCGCAACATCGCCGAGCGCAAGCAGGCGGAGGAGGCGCTTCGGAAAAGCGAGGAAAGGTATCGGGCCCTGGTCGAACTGTCTCCGGACGCCATTCTGGTCCATAACAGGGATGGCCAATGCATCTATGCGAACCCCGCCGCAATAAAGCTTTGGGCCGCTTCCGACGAACAATATCTGATCGGCCGGAATGTAGTGGACCTCATCCCGCCGGACCATCAAGAGCATGTCGCCCGGGTGATGTGGCGGGTGTTAGAGGAAGAGGGGGGCTTTTCGGGAATCGACGAGAAGATCCTTCGCCTGAACGGCGAGGTGGTGGATGTGGAAGTCTCCGGGGTCAGCAGCACCTATCAAGGACAACCTGCGGCTCAAGTGGTCTTGAGGGACGTGACCGAGCGCCGTGCCGCCGAGGAGGCGCTGCGGAAAAGCGAGGAAAAGTACCGCAGCCTCTTCGAGGACTCCCGCGACGTCGTTTACCGCACCAGCCGCGACGGACGCTTCCTCGACATCAACCCGGCCGGGCTGGAACTCTTCGGCTACGCGCGCGAGGAGATGATCGGGATGCCCGTCAATCGCCTTTACGCCGAACCCGCCGACCGCGCCGCCTTCCTCCTCGCCATCGAGAACACGGGCGCCGTCCGCAACTACGAACTGCGCTTCCAGCGCAAGGACGGCACGGTGCTGGACTGCCTGGTGACGGCCACGGTGTGGCGCGACGCGGAGGGGCGGGTCGGCGGGTTCCACGGCACCATCCGCGACGTGACGGAACGGAAGCGCGCGGAGGTGCGCTTCCAGGCGTATCATCGGCAGTTGCGGGTGCTGGCCTCCCAACTCGCGCTGGCCGAAGAGCGGGAGCGCCGGCGCATGGCCGAAGGCCTGCACGACCATGTGGCCCAGAGCCTGACGGTGGCGAAGATGCGGCTCGACGCGCTGCGCGAATCGGCCCCCGACGGCGACCTGGCTGACCGGCTCGACGACGCCCGCCGGCAGGTCGAGGAAACGATCCGGCAGACGCGCAACCTGATTTTCGACTTCAGCCCGCCCGTCCTGCACGAACTGGGGTTCGAGGCGGCTCTGGAGTGGCTCGTCGAAGAGTTCCAGGCCCGCAACCGCCTGCCGACCTCGTTCGAGGACGACGGCCGGCCCAAGCCGCTCCAGGAGCCGGTGCGCCTCACACTCTTCCGCGCGTCGCGGGAACTCCTGGCCAACGTCGTCAAGCACGCGCGGGCCGGCCACGTGGCCGTACGCGTCCGACGCGACGGCGACGAGATTTGCGTCGAGGTCGAAGACGACGGCGTGGGGTTCGACCCCGCCATTCTGAACAACCACCGTAACGACGACATGGCGTTCGGCCTGTTCAGCATCCGCGAGCGCCTGGACTACTACGGAGGCCGGCTCGATATCGCCTCGGCGCCCGGCAAGGGAACGCGCGTCACGCTCGCCGCCCCCGTGGCGCGCGAATCGCACGAAGGGGGATCCCCATGAGCATCTCCGTCGTCCTGGCCGACGACCACGAGATCATCCGCAACGGCCTGCGCTCGCTCCTGGAAAAGGAAACCGACATCGAGGTCGTCGGCGAGGCGCAAGACGGCCGGACAGCCGTACGACTCGCCAAGGACCTCAACCCCGACGTCATTGTCATGGACGTCAGCATGCCGGACCTGAACGGCGTCGAGGCGACGCGCGAGATTTCTCGCCACACCCCGCCGACCCGGGTCCTGGGACTCTCGATGCACTCGGACCGGCGATTCGTCGCCGGCATGCTCCAGGCCGGCGCCGCCGGCTACCTCCTGAAAGAGTGCGCCTACGATGAGTTCGTCCGGGCCGTCCGCACCGTCGCCTCGGGGAAGACGTACCTCAGCCCGGGCGTTGCCGACGGCATCGTGGAGGCATTTGTCCGCCAGCCGTCGGCCGAGGCTCCGGCGGCAACGAGCGTGCTGACCCCCCGCCAGCGCGAGGTTCTCCAACTCGTGGCCGAAGGACACTCCACCAAACAGATTGCCGCCCACCTCCACGTCAGCACCAAGACCGTGGACACCCACCGCCACGAAATCATGAACAAACTGGGCCTGGGGAGCATCGCGGAACTGACCAAGTTCGCCATCCGCGAGGGCCTGACAAGCCTCGAAGCCTGACGCCGTCCGAAGCTGCCTGCCGCCGTTTCAGCCCCAATACACAAATCAGGGATTTCGAACCCCAGATTCAGGAAAAACCCCTATGGCGTCGCGTACCGAAAGGACCGATGCTCCCATGTGCAGGCGAAGTCGTTCGCCCGTGCCGGCTTCACATCTCCAGGAGGTGAGCGAACGGGGGGGGCAGGAGGTTCGGACACCAGAGATCCTCGCCCGCGCTGGGGAAACAACGAGGCCCTGGCAACCGCCCCCGCCCCCTGTTCGCATGGCCCTGAGCCGTCGCTGTGACGCAGTGCCGTCACAGCAGGCAGCGGAGGGCTGACCAACGGCGGGCCTGTTGGACGTTATCATTATCAGCGCAGAGGTAAGAGGACCTTTCTTCCCCCCCATGCTGGGACGGGGGACAAGGAAGCGCCGGGCCCGAACGGACGGCGCTTCCCATTTGC
>DATKUU010000432.1:0-2625 GCA_035530455.1 Phycisphaerae bacterium
GCCCCGTTCTTGTTTGGCCTTACACGACGGTCAGGCACTCGTGGACCTTGGAACCTTCGACCCGGACCGCGCCGCCGTCGATGGTGGCGTAGACGCCCGTTGCGTTTTTCTTGTCGGCCCGACGGTCCACGCTGATGCTCAAATCCTGAATGAACGCCAGGCCCAGGCCGCCCTCGCTCCAACAGAGCGTCCGGTAGGCCGTCGAAGTGGCCGCGTCTTTCGGCAACCGCGTGGTTACGATGAAGTCGAACCCGTTGAAGTTGCCGATGACGCCGCTGTCGAGACGCCCGCCCTTGGTGAAGTCGCTGCTGGTGATCGTCGTGATGGCCATCATGGACCGCTTGTCCTTGGGCGTGATGGCCCAATACTTGCGGTCGGATTCCGGCACGTTGGCGTCGTCGTAAATCTCCGCCATCGCCAGAATCTTCGCCAGTTCCATCGTGACCGGCGTGGAAACGACAGCCAGGGTGCCGAGCGTCGTCTTGATGCCGCCGGTCGTGCCGTTGAGGCTGATGGACTCGGCCTGGAAGGTCACGGCCGTTCCGCCTGCCTTGCCGGTGGCCGCGTTGGCAAACGCAGCGGTGATGAGGAGGTCGTCGATCCATCGCCCGAATGAACTGCCGAGCGACTGGACGATGACGTTTTGCGGCGACACGACCATCCGGTCCACGTCCGGCTTGTCGATAAGGTAGCCGTCCTCAAACGGCAGCGGCGTCACCCGACGACGGAGCAGAACGGCCTCGCGCGACGGCGTGTCCCCGTGGCGGTCGGCGTTCGCGGTGGGCGCATCGAGGGCTTGAATCTGGTGGAAATACGCTTCCTCAGCGTGTGCGACGCGCTTGAAAGCCACGCGACTGCGCAGCAATGAGGTCTTCTGCTGGGCCAGGAGTTCAATGTGCGGCTCGAACTCCTTCCCGTACAACTGGTCGCCTGTGTAAGGCATTGCTCGGTCTCCTTTCGCACTTGTTCAGGTTGACAACCATACGCATCAGGTCGCGCACGGCTGCCTCCGAACAGGAGACCGGCACTTACGTTTTACGCCCGTATCGGCGGCCTTCTTCCAGGCTTCCCGCGTGGACCCCGATGGGGATACCCACGGCTTGTTAGTTCCCTACGCCTCTGCGCGCGCAACACCCGCTTGCTCGTACAGGGCGTGAATCTCCTTGCGCAACCGTTCCTGTTTCGCCTCCGGCAACCGCCCTTCGATATAGCCGGGCGTTTGCATGAGTTCCTTGGCCTTGTTTTCGAGTTCATCCGGCGTCATCGGCCGCGTGCCCGCGCCGCCGGCGTCCGCCATCGTGTCTTCCAAGAGCAGTTCACCCATCGTTGACAAGGCACGCACGAGGTCCAGGTCGTTCCCCCACCGTTCGAGCAACTCCGCTTCCTTCTCGGCAGGAACACTCTGCGCGATGACGGACTTGGCCTGGTGCATCTTCTGCTTGAAGGCATCGCCCCATTCCGTCTTCAGCGTTTTCAGACCTTCCTCATACGCCGTCTTTACTGCGGCCTCGTTCTTGGCCATCGCCTCCTTGACCCGTTCGGCGTCGAGGTTCACCACACCCTGCACCTGTTTCTGCGTCAACCCAAGACCGTGCAAAACCGGCAGGGTGTCTTTGAGGGCCACCGCGTCAAACACGTCCTCCATGTCTTTCGGTGGGGTGATGGTGTACTCGTCCGGCGTCGGGGGCCGCCCCAACGCCTCGTAGTAGGCGTCCCGTTCGGTCTGCGTCGCATCTTCCGTCAGCGGCATGATGCCTTTGCCCTGCCGCCCGATGAGCGTCTTGGCATGGCCGAACTCTTTTGCCAACTGTGCCACGGTGGTAATGGGTTTGTAGTCGCCCAGGTGCCGCAAATCCTCCGGCACGAAGGCATCCATCCATCCTTCCTTGAACGTGCCGTTCGGTTCGATGAACGACGGCACTTCGTCCTGGACAGATTCTCCCTGCGCCTCCTGCGCAGAAACCTGCTCCCCAGCGTTGTCAGCCATTTGCCTTCTCCTCTTCCACTGGTTCTTGTGAAAAGTCGTAAGCCGCACGGTTCACGACCTCGAGAACAAAGGCCCGCTGCGCCTCGTTCCAGAGCAATCGCGTCGGCTCTATCGGCATCCCCTTTTTCACCTTGGTTCCGTAAAACCCCGCGCGCCGTTTCATGTCCTCAAGTACGCGCTGTCCAAGAGCCGTTGCGAACAGGTCAGCGTAATCCACCAGGATTGCCCGTTCGTCGCCGGTCACTTCTTCCCCTTGTGGACGCCCTTGATGGTTCCCTTGTTGGCCGAGGCGTAGAAGACGCGCTTGCCCTTTTTCTTGCCGTACTGGGCCGCCATCGCCGCGTAAATCTTTGCGCCTTTTTTGGTCAGAGGCATTGCCTACGCCCCTTTCGCCGCCGCCATCAGTTCCCCGGCCGGGCTGCCCTCTTCCGCCGCCTTCGCGGTCGGCCCGTAACTGCCGAGGGCTGCTTGGGCCATCTCCATTTCCTGTTGCGCCTGCTCCGCTTCCCGGCGGGCCGCCCGAAGCGCATCAATCCGTTCCTGCGTCGAGATGTGCGTGCTCTTGACGCCAAGGAACTTGGCCATGTCGGGCACCGCTTCGTCGAAGTTGATGGTGTCCAGCGACTCGGGGCTGACCT
>DATKUU010000433.1:0-3392 GCA_035530455.1 Phycisphaerae bacterium
CCGGCCATCAAACCCGGCGACATCGTATTCACCGCGACCCCGCACCGCATCTTACTCTCCGAGCTCCGCACCTACAAGAACCAGGGCGCCAAACTCGTCACCTGGTACTGGGACTGGCTCTGGTCTCTGCAGAACCGCGAGGCGGCCTACCTCCCGCGCCTCCTACTGATGGACGCGGTGTTCTCGACCGACGGTTCGAGCTCGGCCGAGTACATCCGTCGCGGCGTGCAGTGCCGGCAGTACCTCCCGCAGTGCGCGGCGCCCGAACCCCGACTACGCCTGCCACCCTCCGGAACCAAGAAGCACGACGTCATCTTCGTCGGCAGCCTCTGGACTCCCGACCGGAAGGAGCTCGCCCGACGTCTAAGCCTGCGCTGGGACTTCGCCAACGTCGGCGCCGGGCCCCGCGTCTGGGGCCGACCCCTCTCCAACGCCTGCCAGAGCTCGAGCATATGCATCGGCACCAACTTCCGGAACGACGAGCCCGGCTACTGGTCAGACCGCTGCTACGTCGTCATGGGCGCCGGCGGCTTCTACCTCGGCCAGTACGTCCAGGAGCTCGAGCAGACCTTTACCGGCCGGGTTCACTGCGGATTCTTCGACGGACTGAAGGACATGGAAGAACAGGTCGAATGGTGGCTGGCCCATCCGGCCGAGCGTGAAGCCTGCCGCCTGCGCGGACATGCGCTGGTCCAGGAACAGCACACCTACACAAACCGAGTTACAGTACTCCTGGCCAAACTCCGCTCACTGGGGATCCTCGGCGGCCGCGCCATGAATCATTCCGAGCGAACTCGGTCCGGATGAACGTCACACTCCTGGCCTACACCAACCGCACCTCCGGCATCGGGGTAATCGCCCACGGCCTATTCAAATGGTTACCGGCACACGCGGTCATCAGCATACGCAGCGCCAAAGGCCAGGACGCCTGGACCCCACGCCAGGCCAACATCACCGCCCCCAGACCACCTCTATTCTGCCGCTACCTCAAAGGCTACGAAACCGACGTGCTCCTATCGGTCGAGACCATGTGGGACAACGGCAGCTTCGTCCACGACCGGGCAGCCCAGCGACACATCCGGACCGCCTGCATCATCATGCACGAAGAGTACTCCCCGGGCACCGCCCATCACGGCCTGTTCCTCTGCCCCACGCGGCTATGCTTCAACCGGGTCACCGAGCCGAACAAAGCCTACTTCGAACTACCCATCGAGATCGAGCCGTTCCCGTTCACGCTCCGGACCCAGGCCCGCCGGTTCCTACACGTCATGGGCTTCGGCGCGCACCACAACCGCCGGCAGACCCGGGAAGTCGTCGCCGGGTTCCTCCGGGCCAACATCCCCGGCGCGACCCTGACCGTTCACTGTTGCCAGGACCCCCGCCCGGAGTACGGCCAGAACGACGACCCGCGCGTCCACTACAGGCGGGCACTCCTACCCGACCAGGCCGGCATCTACGCCGACCACGACATCCTGATCCAGACCGACTCGTATGTCGGCTTTGGCCTGCCGCTACTCGAAGCCCAGGCTTGCGGCATGCCGGTCATCACGACAAACGCCGCGCCGATGAACGAGCAGGTCCGGGACCCGGACGCTCTAGTACCGGTCGACAAGGTTGTCCGACTCGAGACCCGAGGCGGCATGCCGACCCGTCTGAACTGCGACCAGCACATAGTCACCGCCGAAGGCGTCGCCGCCACCATCACCAGACTCGCCGCCGGCGACATCCGCGCGAAGTCAGAACTCGCACGCGTCTACGCCGAGTCCCGGGCCTGGACCGAACCCCGCGCCGAAGAGCTCCGCACGCTACTCCGGAACATCCCGAAATGAACCGCTAACATCAAAGAGGCACAATGCCAAAGACACTCGATTTCGGCCTCAACCACTACTGGATATGGCTGGTAACGATCACAACGATGGACGGCGCCACCGGCACGCACGCCTACATCTCGTCGGGACTTAACGCCGGTGAGCACGAGGTACGAAGACACCTGGACGACATCTTCAAGGCCCAAGGTTTCCAACAGGGACATGGCTCAGCCGCACACCGCGTCATCAAGTTCACCCTCGAATACGTCGCCCCACTCGCCGAGACATCCTTCTGCTAGAGCGGGATGAACCTAACTCTCGGTTGCGGCCACAAGGTCCAGGGCGCCGGATGGTTGAACCACGACCGAACGCCCCGCGCCGGCGTCGACCTCGCATTCGACCTCGGCCAGTTCCCCTGGCCGGTCGCGCACCTCCAGGGCAAGATCCTCTACATCCTGGCCGAGGACGTGCTCGAGCACGTGCCCGCTCACCTCACCCTGAAAGCGATGGACGAATGCTGGGGACTCCTGATGCCGGCCGGTTCGATCGACATCCAGGTCCCAATCTTCGGCAGCCGCAACCACCTGGCCGACCTCACCCACTGCCGCGGGTTCTGCATGGAGTCGTTCGACATCCTCGACCCGGACACCGGAACCGGCGCCCGGAACCCGTGGTACACCACCAGGCGCTGGAAGATCCTGGCCCGACGCGAGGACCAGCCCGGCCGAGGGTTCAACCTTCACTTCACCCTGCAGAAACGCGTGTGACTCTCAGCGTTATCGTTCCGACCCGAAACCGGGCCGACCTCTGGCGCTCAGGCTGGCTGCTCGTCTCACTTCGGAACCAGACCGAGCCGCCCGACGAGCTCGTCATCGCCCTCGACCACACCGAAGACGACACCCTCGACCAAATCCGGCGCCAGGTCCATTCCACGGAAACCCCGTTCCCGGTCCGGATACTCGAGGTACTCAGCCCCAGGCCGGGCCCGAACCCGGCCAGCGCCGCCCCGGACAACTGCCTCTTTGCAGCCGCCGCCGGCGACATCCTGGTTCACCTCGACGACGACATCACCATCGGCCTTGACTTCTGCCGGCGCGTGCGCACCCTGCTACCCTTGGGGCGGCGGGCGATTCTCTGGCACACCCTTTTTTTTGTGACGGCGCAGACAAACGCGAAATCGCACGACGCGACTCACAGCGTCACCCTCAGCGATCCCCTCCCTATCGACTATCGAGCAGCCCTGGCCATAAAGCGTCACTGGCCGCGACTGTCGGGCGGCCTAATACAACTACCGGCAAACCGGACGCTACACTGGGGCGGAGCCTGGTCAGCACATCGTGCAGACATCCTGGCAATCGGCGGCCACGACCTGTCATTCGCCGGCTACCGGAACGCAGACGCCAGACTCGGAAACCGTCTAGTCCGGTCCGGCCTCGCCAGTTTCGTAACCAGCGAAGACGACATTGCCGCGGTACACCTCGGCACGACCCACCGCGCGACGACCCACATCAGCGGGCCGACGGGCGGCCCCAAGATCGCCAACGGCGGCGCTGCCTACTGGACGTCCACCGACTGCCGGTCATC
>DATKUU010000434.1:0-3071 GCA_035530455.1 Phycisphaerae bacterium
GGGGCGTCGGGGCAGATCTCTAAGGCCCGCAGAATCCGCTCCTGTGTCCGCTGCGGCAGGACCTCCAACCTGGTATCGGGCCGGGGCCGCTCAAGGTTGCCCTTCGGTTTCTGCCATTTCTCCCGCTCTTGCTCCGCCTCGGCCGCGACTGCCTTTCTACGGACCTTCGGGTCACGCCGTACTCGTGTTGCCTGCTCCATCACTCACCCTCCCTCGATAAGCCGGGGTTAGGCGGGACGTGCCATCGAGGTCAACCCGCCCCGCCCTGCCCGGTGTAATCTGCCCGCTGCGCGGCGGGCAATCGCTAACGGGCTCAGTGCCCGTTTTGTTCTCTGTACTCATCACGTGTCCTCTTCACCATCGTTCATGACTGCAAGGCTCAGGTTGCGGTAGAACAATTTTGCCTCCTCGAAGATACCGAGCGCCTCGAAATGGTTGCAGGCGCCCCAGAGGACGATCTCACCAATTAGTCTGCAGGCGACATCTGACCGCAAGTCCTCCGGCAGGTCCAAGAAGAATTGTCTCACCTTGCTGACCTCGTCTTCCACGTCCTCCCACGTCAACTGTGTCTTATCCATGGCTCAAGCCTCCTTTTGGCCGGCTAATTCCGGCGCGTTAGTTGAGGCTGTCTGGCGGCGCCACCGGGCCGTCGGCCGGGGCGTCGGGCTTGCCGAAGACGATGGCGAACGTCCCGCCCGGCCCGGCGACCCGCAATATTTTGATCTCCTTCTGGAGTATCTCGCCCCAAAATGCGTCGCGACGACGTGGCCCGGCCTTTTGCGGCTTCCTTTGCTGCCTCATGGCTTCCCCTTTCATGGGAAAAAGACGACGCGGCCAGGGAGGCATCGGGGGAAGCCAGCCAGCCGCGTCGCCGAAATAGTTCGTTTATCTTTCGCATCGCCCCGATGCCCTTCCGCCCTATTATACGCCGGGTCTGGGCCACCCTATTTTTTGTGCGGGTCAATTTACGCTCGTGGTATTTTCGCCCCACCATCCGCCGTCGCCGGGCTCCGCCGCGGTCCCCGTATCGGCCCACTCCATCAATACTTTGGCAAACTCGCGTATCTGGTCGGCGGTGATGTCGCCGGGCTCGGCGCTAGCGGCGCCGTCCACGGCAGTAAGGCAGCCGGTCGTATGGTCCACGTCCACGAGCGTCAGGGCCATGTCCTCGGACTCGAACCCGCCGCCGAAGTCGCCGACAAGCCCCGGCAATCGGCCCAGCACCGGCCGCCCGTCAACGAGCCACTGAATCGCCACCATGCCGCGCGTCGAGTCGCCGCCGAAGCCGTCAATCAAAATCGTCCAGGTCACGCGGTCCTTAGTCACCCGCGTCACGCCGCTGCCGATCATGGCCAGGTACTCAGTCCAGATCTCTAGGCCGTTATCCCACTGCCGCTCGATGATTTGCTCGACGCGAACGCTGAGGTCGGGCCGGTAGGCCAGGCGGACGGCGCCGAGCACCTTCGATTTCAGGTCCATGGTATCGTCAGTCATGTTCTATGCTCCAAATAATGGAGGCCGGGAGTCGACGCCGTGCCAGCGCCGCCGACCCCGGCCTCCGATTGGGCCGTGGAGGAACACGACCGCTTCGCCAGGCCACCTACCGCGAATCGTAGGCGTCGCCGACTCTGGCGCGAGCCGGGTACTTCCCCGCACACCGTTGCCCTCGGCGAAAGCCGTGCAGGTCGCGTGCGGCGGATGAGGTCCGCCGCCGGGGGCAAATATCTTAGTGGCTCGATTCATCAGACTCGCCTACGGCCTGAAAGATTCTCTCGGCCGCCGGGAGCGTTTCGTTCCGCTCCCATCGCAGCGCGGGAATCCGAAATGGCCCGGAGCCGGGCTTGAACTTGGCCGAACCCGGCCGACCGCTCGGCCCCGTGTACACCGCGCCCGTCGCCCGATTCCGCCAGTATGCTCCGGCCCGCAATCGCACCAACACACCTTCCGTTACCAGTCGTCGCTTCGCCATCGGTCAACCTCCTGTCAGCCCAACTGAGGATATTGTTCAGGTTGCGGCGTCAGGCCCGCCTGGGCCGCTGCGCCGTCGTAGAAACGATTCAACATACGTTGGAGTTGCTCACGCTGGTAGTGTAGCGTGTCACCGGCCGTGCCTTCCCCGGCCTCGGCCTCGTGATGGCGCATCGCAGCGGCGTACGCCTTCCAAAGGGCCGAGCCCTCTGTTGATGTGCGGTAGGCTGCCGCCGCCGTGTCCAAGTCGCGCCGGTACTTCGCGGCTTCGTGCCGTGCCCGCTGCTCGGCGATCTCCTCGTCGGGGTCGCCGCCAACACGCTCGGACTCGGCGTCGAGCCTGAGCCGCCAACGCTTGGCCAGGTCATGCAACTCTCTCGGACCGGCGGCGAGGTTCACGAACGGGCTATCGTTGAACGATACCAGATTCCCTAGCCTGGCCATGACCGCCTGGCCGTCGTCGGCCAGGGCGACGGCCTGGGCAAAGGTAGCGGCGGCCCGCTCTAGGTGCTCGACAACCTCAGTGGCGAGTTGGACCTGCTCGACTGCCTGACCGGAAAGCGAGTCAAGTTCTGGTCCTGCGGCCCCGAGTTGGGCGATCACCTGGGCGTACTTATCCCATGCGATCTTGAAACGGTCCTCGGCCTCATCGTGGGCCTCACACAGTGCCCGGTATCGCAATCGCTCATCGGACACCGGGGGTCGGCCCTTCTTGCCGGTGCGTAGTTCGGCGTCACCCCGGATCGCCGCCTCGCGGGCGGCCGCACGCTGCGAGCGACCCTCGGGGGATACGGCAAGGTCGGCGACCTGTGCGGCCGTGATCGCCTCGGTCCTCTCTACACTAGTACGGGCTACGGCCTGCAAGTCGCCGTCCAGGCCCCGCAGGGCCTCGGTCTCGTTGGTCTCAAACGTCTCGATATGACTCATTTCTGTTTCTCCTATCCTGGCCACGCCCTAATAGAAAAGCAACCGCCTACCTTTTATACGGCCAAAATTCGCCGACATTCTGGAATGAGGCTCGTCAAAACAGCGTAAACCCTTGGCCCATAAGGGGTTACGTGCGAAACATAAACTGAAAGATTTACTCGATTACCCTTTTACGT
>DATKUU010000435.1:0-7363 GCA_035530455.1 Phycisphaerae bacterium
GTCCGCCGTCGTCGTCGTCGTCGGCTCCCCCGTCGTGGTCGTCGGCTCGCCCGTCGTGGTCGTTCCGTCTCCGCCGTCGCCGTACTCCTCGTACTGGAACCAGAATTCGGTCTCCTCGCCGCCCGCGCCGGTGAAGTGGACTTCATCCATCCAGACGGTTTCGCCGACCTTGGCGGGAACGCAGGTCTCGTCGTTGACCGTCTCGACCAGGTTGTAGGCATAGCCGCTCTGTCCGGCCTGCTTGTTTTGCCACCCGTCCCATTCCTTGGCTGTTTTTTCGACCTCCTGGAAGCCGTACTTGTACCGCGCGCCAGTTTCCCACGTCGCCGACGTGATCTTGGCCGCAAAATGGACCGGCGGCGGGTTGCTGAGGCGCACCAGGCACATCTGCGAGCCGGTTTCTTCCGGCGGCGAGAGGATGTAGGCGCCTCCCGGATCGGCCCGGCTCTCAAGGTGCTCGCATTCGTCCCCCTTGAGGTCCGCCCAGCGGTGCCATTTTTCCTTGAAGTCCACGCGCGCAAGTGTCACGCCGGAGACACGGGAGCGGACGATCGCCCCGGACTTCGCCGGCTCAAGGAAAATGGCGATCTTGCCCGGCGTGGTCCCGTCCGGCAACGTCCCGATCGCCGTCGGGCGCTCTTGCCCGGCGTCCTCGGCCACGTCGAGGATCGGGGAATTGGTCTGCGCCACGTCGAACCGCTCGCGGTCGGCGCCGGTCATGTTTTTCAGGGGTATGATCGTCCGCTGCGGGCCGAGTCCTTTCGGCTCGCGACCGAGACCGGCCTGGCGGTCCTGCTCTGCCTTGGCCGCCGCCAGGATCGCGTTCCACGTCGGCGCCGCGATTTCCAGGGGCTGCCCCGATCTGACCGTGCTGAACTCGTCTCCCGGCATGGCCCGGAAACCTCCTCAGATCGCGTGGACGCGGAACCGTTAGATCCCCAGACTGCTAAAGCTGCCGTACTCGCATACCCGCTCGACGTGGGCCGAGATCGGCCACTTGACCAGCACCTTGGCCTCCGCGTCGTCCACGTCGCAGTGGCGGACCCACAAGTAGTGGGCCTTGCCTTCCTTCGCCGGGACCGTGAAATCCGGCCCGATGGGGATGTCCGTCGCGTTCGGCTCCGCGTCGAAGTAAAAGCCGATCTCCCAGAGGTCGTCCGGCGCGTCGCCCCGCAGCGAGCCGGACGCTCCCAGAAACAGCACTTCCCCCTTGGCGAACATCCGCCAGGTCGCGTTGTTCACCTTCCCGGTCAGGCCGTACAGGATCATCTTGTACGCATCGCTGATCTGGGCCTGCGTGAAAAAGTGCGTCTCGTGGAACGCGAACTTGGGGAGGACGATGTCCATGCCCTCCACGGCGTCGAGCGTGACATTGATGGCGCCGTGGAAGTTGGGGGCCGTCTGGCCGGCCGGGGCGTAGTTGCCGATCGTCTCCAACGACTGGACGATGTGCTGGGTCGCGCCCCGGGTGTCGAAGCTGTACGACGAGTCGCCCGGCTCCTTTTTCTTCCGCTTCCCGTAGCGGACGGCCCCGTTCCAAGAGTCGAAGCCGAGCGGCGTCGCCCCGTAATTCTGCCTGACCAGGCCGTCCAGCACCGCCGGCGTGCCGCTGGCCAGCGCGATGCGGGCGAGGGAGTGGATGTCCGTTCCGCGGACGATCCAAAGCGTGTCGATCGACGGATTCTCCCCCTCTTGAAAGCTCGGGCTCCGCCATTTCTGTTTGACCGTTATGGCCATCGCATCACTACTTGAACACCAGTTGAGAGTTCTTCGCCTCCGTCAAGAGCTGCTGGACGCCGTCCGCCGTCCGCTCGCTGGATCGAGCGATCCGGGTCTGGATGTCGTAGCCGCCGACACCCCGGGCTACGCCGTAGGCGGAGAAGCCGCCCGTCACGCTCGCCTTGGCCTGGGCGAGGCCCTGCTGACGCTCCGCGCCCATCCGCAGCAGGTCGTATTTGCGCATGACCAGCTCGGGGTCGACGCCGAGCCTATCAGCCTCGGCCAGCTCTCGGCGGCGGTCGAGGCTGAGCAGGGCCTGCCGCTTCTTCGCCGCCGACATTCCGCTGCCCTCGATCTCCGCCCGCGCAATCTCGTCCCGCAAGGCCGCCTCGCGATCGGCCACCGCCTCGGCCTGGCGCTGGCGGGCAGCGGTCAATTCCAACTGCCGCGTCTGCTCGATGCCGGCGATGGTGTTCCCGGCGAGCTTCGCCATCTTGATCTCGTGATCGTACTTGTCGTTGATCAACTCGATCTCGCGCTTGTGCTCGTCCTCGATCATCCCCAGGCGGATTGCTTGCTGGCGATGAAACAGCTCCGCGGAGAAACGCAGCGAATCTTTCAACCGCTTTTCCGGATCGTCCTTGCCTGCACCGGGAGTCCCCGCTGCACCGGGCGCCGGGCCCGCGCCGGGCGCCCCTTTCCAGGCGGGTACAGGCAAACCTTCCTGCAAGGCCCTTCTTCGGAGCTCCAGCGCGGCACGCTGTTCCGTCAGATCGTGCAGCTCCTTCTGCTTCGCCGCCATTCCGCCGGCCATGCTGGCTGCCAAGCCCTTCGGGGTGAAACTGAACCCCCAGCGGATCTTCTCGCCGACTTTGATGGCCTTTTGGCCCAGATCGTCCATCTGCTGGGTGATTTGTCGAATCTCGATGCGATCCTGCGCGGCGCGGGCCAGTCCCCAGGCTTCCGTTACGCCCTGAATCCGACCCGTTGTCTCATCCAGCACGACGCCCAAGCTACCATAGCGCCCTTCCAGCGATTGGATGATGCGCTCTGCCTCCGACATTTCCTGGTTGTTCAGGCGTTCCTTCTCCGCGAGCTGTTCCAGCCGGCCGAACTGCTTGTCCATTTCCGCCCGCCTGGCATCCTGCTTTACGATCAGCGCGTCGGTTTCGTCGAGGTATTCCCGCGTCGATTTTGCTGCCGTCGAAAAGGCCATGCCCAAAGCGATCACGGCCCCAGCCGCCAGCGTGAAGGTCAAGACGAGCGGGTGCGCCGTCAGGAGCACGAAAGCCGCATAAAGACCTTTGGCTGCCGCGGTCACTGCCGCGATCCCCTTGGCCACGCCGCCCAAGGCGATCAGGCCCACCGCCAAGGCGGCCAGGAGCGCTAGGATCTTGCCGAGCGTTACGATCAGTTCCTTGTTCTCCCTCGCCCACTGGGCCACCGTCTTGGCGGTCCCGGCCAGGTCCGTCACGATGGCGGTCACGGCCGGCAGAAGGACATTGCCGATTTCCACGGCGGCGTCGCTCACGTTCGCGTAGAGGGCCTTCATCTGGTTCGCAAAGCTGCCGGCCGACCGCGCCGCGTCCCCCTGGGCGGCCGTCGTGCCGGCCAGAATGATGTTCAGCCGGGCCTGCACCTTCTCCTGGTCGGTGGCCACCTTGGGGTCCATCCCCTGATTCAAAAGCTCCTGCTTCACCGCCGCCTCGGAGACGATCACGCCGTACTTCTTCATCACCTCGCCGCTGCCGGTGAGGGCCGCGTGCAGGTCGCGCAGGACGTCCGCGTCAGCCTTGTTGTTGAAGCTGGCCAGGTCCACCGCAAGCTGCGTCACCTGCTTGCTCATATCGGTGGCGGCGTCGGCCGCAAATCCCAAGGGCACGAACAGGTCTTGCGAGCCAGCCATGAAACTGGCGACCTGCTCCTTGGACCGCCCCATGCTGGCGCCGAAGTCGTCGCTCCAGCCCTTGACCACGGCCGCGTTGCCGCCGAAGACGACGTTGAACTTGTTCATCGTCTCTTCCATGGCGCTGGCCTGCTTGATAGACCAGGCCAGCGGCGCGGCAGCGACCGCGGTCACGGCAAGCAGCCTTTTGCCCATATCCGTGGCGCTTCGGCCCCACGCCTGGAGGCGGCGCTGGCTGCGCTCCAGCCCCTGGTAGAGCTTGTCGTCCTTCAGGTAGGCCTCGACGAAGGCGCCGCCGGCCCGGATGTCGCTTCCGCTTGCCATCCTTTACGCCTCCGACTCGAGTCCGCCGGGGAATTGCTGGTGGAGTGCTTCGCCCAGCTCGTGCATGGTCATTTTCGCGTCAGGCTCGCGCGGTCCATCGTCGAGGATCGGATGCACGTCGCCCGGCCCGATCGTATCGGTGCAGTGGCAGTTGTGGATCTCGCAGACGATTGCCGCGGCCCGGGCCCACTCCGAGCGTTCCTTGGCCTCCGCCATCGGGATCAGCTCGCGGAGGGTTCGCCCGTCGGGGGCGATCTGGAGGATTCCGCAGAGTTCGAGTCCGAACTCGTAAGGGTCGACAGGGCGTTCTTCAACTGCCGCTCGATCCTCGCTTGGATCGCCGGCGATTCCAACGCCGTCCTCGCCGTCTCCATCCAGTGGTTGACCATCGCCAGGCCCTTCTGCATCCGCGTCCGGTCCCGCTGGTTCGGGAAAAAATCGACGACGGCCCCCAGGACCGCCGTCGTTGCGTCGTCGATGGGGTCGCCGGCCATCGCCGCGCCGAAGTCCTCCGGCTCGATTCCCTTCGCCTCCATCTGGGGCATCAGCAAGGCATGGAGCACGTTGAACTGGAGCAGCGGGTCATCCAGCAACCGGAAGACGAGGGAATCGGTCGGCGACTTGACGTCGGCCAGGTCCGTCAGCTTGACGCCGCAGAGGTCATGCACCCGCGCGATCGACGTCAGATTCACGTCGATCATCCACTCCCGGCCCTTGCGGTCCTTGAACGTTTTCATGGAAGCTCCAAACGGGGGTCCGCGAATCCGCGCGAATAACGCGAATTAAATTCGCGCCATTCGCACCATTCGCGGGCCGGTTCCTACGCCGAGCTGCTTAGCCGGACTCGCCGATCAGGATGATCTCGTAGCACGCCTCGTCGGCGCCGTCCTCGTTGGTGATCTCCAGGAGGTCCGATATGCCCCCGACAACTGGCCAGCCGGTCGCCCAGTTGCCGGCGATCACGAAGACGCCGCCGGCCGGGATCTTGATCGCGTCCAGCGCCGCCTTGAACGGGCCCAGCCACTCCGTAGCCGCAGCGCCGCCGACGGAGATTTCGGCATCGGTGGGCGCGTGGACCGGCGTCGTGAACGTCTCATCGGAGCGGTTGAAAACGATCAGCGCTTTCACGTTGGCGAAATTCACGGTTTCGCCGTAGGCGTTCTTGAGAACGCCGGCGAGGTCCATCAGCGCGCCTTCGGCCGCCGACGCGGCCAGCAGGCGGCGATCGTGCCATGCCTGGTTGCCCTTGCCCGCGCCGGTGCCAAAGGCGAAGGCAAGCGCCTTCGACAGGTTGAGATTGTCCTGGGGCGTCGAGAGATCGAGGCCCTTCTGGGTCGAGCCAGCCACCGATACGGCCACGGCCAGGTCGAGTGCCGTCAAGTCAGTTGCCATGATTCGTTCCTTGTTGTGTGGAGTGGGATGGTCGTTAGCGGCTGCCTGGCGGTCAGCTCTTCCACTTCGGGGCGCGGCTGACGAAGACAGGCTTGGCGAGGCAGCTCACCGTGACGATTCCCTTGGGCTCGGCCCGCGTGAAGCGGAACATCTTGTAGTCGGCGTCCAGGCCCTCGCCGCCGGGACCGTCCAGCGCAGCCAGGGCGATGGCCGCCTTGGCGAAGAACGCCGTCTTGAACGCCGCGAAGTTGGTGTCGGACGGCTTCCAGTTCATGGTCCATTCCAGGCTGGAGCGGAAGAGGATGGGCTCGGTCATTTCCCAGCCCTCCGCCTCCCGGGTGGTCGCCTCCTCTTCGGTCAGCTCCAGGACCAGCGTCAGCTCCTTGACGTTCTTGACCTCCAAGCTCGCGAGGGCACCAGCGGGCCCGCGGTAGAACTTGCAATCGAGGCCAATTCGGACGGTGTAAAGCGCCATCGCGTGTTCTCCTCATTTGATCGAGTCAGCCCACATCGGGCTCATTTTGGGTTCGACCTGCTCCAACGCCGGCCCCATGAACGGCCGCGGCGCGAACTCCTCGTCCTTGTACCGGCCGCCGTGCTCGTGCGCGCCGCCGACTGTGCCCGCCTTGCTGGCCGCCGGTCCCATGACCGCGCGGCGGTAGGGCATTTCCACTGCGTAAAGGATCGCGTTGGGTAGGATTCGCTTGTGCGTGTGGGGCGGAGTGCCGGCCGGTGACGGGCCCTCGGCCGGATGGATGGACTGGCGGGCGATCTTGCGGACCAGGGCCCCGACCCAGCCCAGCCACTTGCGCGCGGCCCGGGCCTCCGGTCGCAAGACCGTCTGCGGATCGAACTCGGTCGTGGCGCGGTAGCCGATCATGGGATTGCGATGAAACGCAAGTGGAGGACGCTGAAAAATATCCCTTGGTTGTCGAGGTGCTCCGGCGAGAAGACCGGGGCGATCCGGGCCTCGACGCACACCGCCTCTTGGTAGCCGACCGCCCGCTCCCCGAGCAGGTTGCGCTGGATCTCCTCCATCAGGTCCACCAGGGGGTCGATCTCCTCGTTGGTCTTCGTCTTGAGCTTCCGCCTCACCCCGACGTCGACCTGGTACTCGTCGGCGGGGCCTTCGCGGGTTGCCGCGTCGGCATCCAAGGCGCGGTCCAGCTCGGCCGGCATCACCAGCACGTCGGGCTCCTTGGCGGCCTCCAGGTCGGGGAGCTTCACGTTCACGTCGTAGCCCCGCCGCGGCGTGAAAGCGATCGAGTAGTTGGCGCCGTCCAAATGGTCGCGCACCGCCTTGCACAATTTGATGATCAGCGAACTCATGGCCGCTTCCCCTGTTCCATCGTCGCGCGGATCCACCGCACGTCGGCGGCGACCTGGCCGAGCTGTCTTTCCACCGCGCGCAGCCGCAGCTCCTGGTCGACGATCGCCGCCCGGTTCGCCGTCGCCTGGGCAGCCGTGGCCGCCCGGTCCGCCGACGCGCTCCAGACCGCGCCGGCCATCGCCACGATCGCCGCCAGCACCGCCGCGCCGGCGCCGGCGATCGCCACGGCCCGGCGGACGCCATTTCGTGGTTTCGGTTGTGGGGTCATTGGCTCACCCGGTCGCGACCAGTTTCGTGTGGATGCGCCAGGAAACGCCGTAGGGATCGGCCGGCTCGCAGTGCCCCTGGTCGCCGAACGTCGTCACCTCGTAGGTGTCCCACCGCCCCTTGCGGTCGACGCGGACCCGGTCGCCCGGCTCCGGCTCGATCGGCTTCCCGTCCATCACGAGCCGCTGCGTCTCGACCAGGAAGTCCGTTGCCCGGCTCGTGACCGGCCAGCCGAACGGCCCGGTCACCTCGATCTCCACGTCGGCGATGACGGCCGCGGCGGGGATCGTCTGCGGGCCGCGGACGTACTGGACGCGCACGGCCGCGGCCCGCTGAACCGTGGCGGTCATCCTCCTTACGGCCTTTTCGATCGCGTTCATCGGGAAAGGGTTGTTGGGTTGGGATCTGGGTCAGGGGGCGCCCGA
>DATKUU010000436.1:0-2001 GCA_035530455.1 Phycisphaerae bacterium
AAATCGGGCCTATGGCCCTATGCGCCGGCGGTGGTCGAGGTCGTCCCGGTCGTGATGGCTATCGCACCCGTTACGGTCACCGTGACGGTCGCCTGTATCAGGTCCTCGAGGTTCACGTTGCTCGGCTCGTAGTTGCTCATCCATCCGCTGAACACCCAGGCCGCGCCGCTTGGATAGGTGATCGTCACCGTCTGCGCCGTGTTGATGGGCGGGTCCGAGTCGGGATTGAACTGGACCGTCATCGTGAGCTCGCTGTTGTCGGTCAGGTCGCCGGGAATCTTCGTGCGCTTGCCGGTCGTGCCGAGGTGCGAGGAGTCCAAGACCACCCCGCTCTGCCCCGGCACCTTGAAGCTGAGGATGTTGGCGGTGAATCCGCTCGAAAAGGCAATCGTGGTCCCTGTGGAAATCTGTGGCACTGCTGATGGCATTGCGTCCTCCTCCTCCCTGCCCAGCCCACCTGTTGGCTGGGCCTGCGGGGCAAAAAAACACGGTCCTATTCCCTGTGAAAGATGCCGTAGTCCTGCTGTATCCCGTAAAGCCGCCGCGCGTCGCTGGACGGCTCGGCGTCGAGCGTGTCCATCTCGTTGTGGATGTAGGCCGCGAGGATGTCCACCCCGCCCCACATCCCCCGCTGCGCGTCCATTGCCGTCCTCACCGCCGCCGCCAGCGCCTTGACGGCCAGATACGTCGCCGCCATGCTCGTCACCTGCACGATCACCTCGGACATCCCGGAGGCCCCCGTCGTATGATGCGCGCGGTCGGCGCCGACCCGCTGGTACACGATACACGGGTACGTCACGTTCTGCGGGGCAAGCGCGGGATATATCCGCGTCCCCACGATACCGGCCACGGTGGAGTCCGCCGCCAGGAGCGTATAAATGCCTGTTTCCAGTTCGGCCATTACGCCGTCTCCGCGAACGCCTCGAGCCGCCTGCGTATTACCGCGATGGCGCGCCTCTGCGCCTCGGCCTTGTTGGCCATGAACGCAGGACGCATGAATGGATGCGCAGGCACAAGCTTGCGACCGCTGCCCAGTTTCCGAGACCCCGCCAGGTGCCCAAGTTCGACGAATGCCGCGTAAAAGGTCTTGCCTTTGAAGAATCCCCCCTTCGGCCCCATCGTCAGGGCCGGCAGGCCCTTGCGCGTGCGGCGCTTCTTCTCCAGGCTTCTGAAAAGCGCCCCGGACTTCACGGGGCATTTCGCGACCATTTCCTTCCAGATAGGCTCCGCCGCCTCATCTATCGCCTCGACGAGGATATCGTTGCGCACGTCCTCGGCGACGGTCTTAAGCGCTTCCGTCACCTTCTGAAGTTCGAGTTGGTCAACGTTGATCTCCAACATCAGACCACGTCCTCCGTGCAGGCCAATTGCAGTTCGACGCCGCGGCCGGCGACGTCGGCGACACCGTTAATCTCGAATACCCGATCCCCCAGGACGGCCCGGTCTGCCACCCGCACATCGCGGCGGTGACGTATCGTTATCTGCACCGTCGCCGTCCCGTGAATCTCATGCAGCGCCAGCGCCTCGGCGCCCGTCTGCGATTCGACCGCCGCGTGCACCTGGGCATACGTCCACCAGGTCACGACCTCCTCGCCGAAGGCGTTGGCCGCGACGCTCTTGCGCTGAAGGTCGATAACGTGTCTCAGGCGTCCGGCCCTCATGGGTCCACCTTCTGCTCGATGCGGTCAAGTTTGTGGTCCAGGCGCGCAAGCGATTCCTTGATGGCGAGCAGCACCTGCGTCTGGGCCGCGAGCGTCTTTTCGTTCTCGGTGACGCGCGTGGTGTTGGCGCTGACCGATACCTTGAGGTCTGCCGTCCTCTCGCACTGCGCGGCCACCTCCCGGTTGAGGCCCACCCATGACGCCCCGGTGACGCCGATGCTCGCCAGCACCGCCGCGGCCACCGCCCACATCCCCCGGCCGTTGCTGTTCTTTTCCCCAGTCGTCATATTGCCTCCACTATGCGGTACGGGGCCAACAGGCTTTCCACCGCCATCGGGAC
>DATKUU010000437.1:0-3127 GCA_035530455.1 Phycisphaerae bacterium
GCTGGCCCCGTTGCGTCGCGGCATGAAGCGGGCCGGGATCCTACCCGGCGACCTGCCCCCAGGGTCGGACCCGGTTGAACTGGCCGTCGCTCGCGCCGACAAGGCCCCGGCCATCGCGCGGCATTTCGTGCTGGAGTACACAACCGACATGGCCGGCAACCGCAACGGCGACAGTTTGCGAGACGTGCTGGCCCCCGTCACCAAGCGGATCAAGGCGCTGACGCGGTACATGGTGGCGGCGAGGGCGATGCTGCTGCACAGCCGCGGAATCCAGTCCGGCATTGACCCCCAGGATGCACGGTTCATCTTCCAGCAGCATGATTCCCCGGAGTTCCAGAAGGCTCTGCAGGGCGTGACGGAATGGAACCAGCGCCTTCTGGACTACGTGGTCGAGGCGGGGGGGCTGTCTGAGGCCGCCGCCAAGAAGATCCGGGAGTTGAACCCGATCTACGTCCCGTTCATGCGCGCGTTCGCCGAAGGCGAGAAGCGCACGTCCGGCGGGATCGGCAAGGGCCTGACGCGCGGCGGCAAGGCGGTCAAGAAGATCAAGGGCAGCGGGCGGGAGATCATCGAACCGCTGGAGGCGATGATCCAGCAGGCCGAACGCATGATCGGTTCGGCACACAAGAGCGAGGTCGCCAAGTCGCTCGTGCTGTTGGAGAAATCCAACCCCGGCCTGGCGGGACTGATCTGGAAGGTGCCGCCCCCCATGCAGGCGACGCGGTTCACGGCGGAACAGTTGAAGAAAGAAGTGATCCAACTCGCCATCGACCGGCTGGGCGTGGATCCGGCCGAGATCGCGGCGGGGGATATGCTCTCCGAGACGTGGGACGAAGTGCTGACGGTCTACACCAACGCATCGGCCTACTACGGCAAGGACAACATCGTGTCGCTGGTTGTGGACGAGAAGCAGCAGTGGTACGAAGTCGATCCGGACCTCTACGCCGTGCTGCAGGGGCTGGACATGTACACCTTGCCGCGATTCCTGCGATGGGTCGGGGCGACGACTCGCATGGTCCGGTTGGGGGCCACGGGCCTGAATGCGGGGTTCGGGCTGATCCGCAACTTCCTGCGCGACATGGGAACGTTCAGCGTGTTGTCGAAGCACGCCAAGCTGGGCCCGCTGTCGGCCGTCGCCGGCGTGGCACGCGACGTCGCGCAGACGGAGACGGCTCAGACGTTCAAGGCCATGGGCGGCAAGATGGCCGGCCCGCTGGGCTACGACCGGACGCAGACCCAGCATCTGCGCGGCGAAATGCTCGCGTCCACCATCGGCGACAAGGTGATTCACCACGCCAAACACCCGGTTCAGGCCCTCCGTGAGTTGTTCGGGGTCACTGAGGCGGGGACGCGTATCGGGGAATTCGCCCCGGCTCTGCGATACGCCGAGAAGAAGTGGGGCAAAGGGTCTAAGGATGCTGCGATCTATGCCCTGAATCAGGCTCAGGACGTGACGACCAACTTCACCCGTCACGGGCGCATCGGCAAGATCCTCAATCAGATCATCCCGTTCTTCAACGCCGGGATTCAGGGCCCCGACAAGGTTCTGCGGACCTTCCACGAACGCCCGGCGAGGACGACGTTCGCCGCCTTGGCGTGCCTGACGCTCCCGGCGATGGCGCTCTGGTGGCGCAACAAGGACGAGGACTGGTTCAAGAACCTGCCCGCGTACGAGCGAGCCAACTACCTCCACTTCAGGATACCGGGGACCGACACCATCGTGCGGATTCCCGTGCCGTTCGAGCTGGGACACCTGTTCCAGTCGATCCCCGTGGCTGTGGTCGACGCCCGGTACCGGGACGATCCGGACGGCGTGCGGGAGATGTTCGCCGAAGTGTTCGAGCAGGCCAACCCGGTTGACTGGCCCGCCGCCATCGGCCCGCTGATCGACGCCAAGGCCAACAAGGACTGGGCGGGGCGGCCCATCGTGCCGAAGGCCGCCGAATACAAGTTGCCGGAAGATCAGTCCAAGCGATACACGACGCGGCTCATGCGCGAGATCGGGAAGGTGATCCGCTACTCGCCGGCGAAACTGGAGTACATGGTCAACGCCTATTCCGGCGGCTTGTACGGGCGTGTGTCGCGTTCGATCGGGACGCTGGCCGGCGACAAGGAAATGGTGATGGCCGACTATCCCGCCATCGGAACCCTGTTTCTGCGCGACCCGTTCGCCCCACACCAGCAGGTCGATCGTTTCTACCGGCGCCGCGACCAGCTCAGCCGGATGAAGCAGTCGGGCAAGATCACACCGGCGCAGGACCGGGAACGGCTCGTGCACGACCGGGCGGCGAGGAAACTGCGGCCGTACTGGGAGAAGTTGCGAGAGGCCAAAACGACCGATGAACGCAAACGGCTCTACAACGCCGTGCTGCGAATCGTGGAGCCTAAAGGACAACAGCAATGGCGATGACAGAAGCCGACAAGGCATTGGTGCGGGAAGCGGCTCGCGAGATCATTCAGGAGATCGGCCCCGACATCGCCGCCAAGGCGGCATGGACCGTCATTGACAAGCATATCGAAACCTGTCCTGTCCGGGCCGAGGTCGAGACGCGAGAGCTTCGGGGCCGGGTCGGGATGCTGAAACTTGTGATCGCGGTTCTGCTGATGGCCCTCTTCGGAGGCGCCGCCGGATCAATCGCGATTAAACTGATAGCCCTCATTTGAAGGAGTATGCTATGAAATCGTGGAAAACGACGTTCTGTGGAATCGGCGCGTTCCTGATCGCCCTGCTGACCGCCCTCATGGCTATGTGGGACGGCGACGCGGGGACGGAGCCTCAGTGGGCCGTGGTTGTCACCGCCCTGATCGCTGCCGTGGGTCTGTTCATGGCGCGGGACAACGACAAGTCGTCTGAGGACGTGGGCGCGCAGAAGTAGCCGACAGGTGGAACAAGCCGGGAAGAAGCCGGGAAGAAGCATAAGTGTGCTGATTAGCACTACTTCCCTACTTGCGGAAAGTACGGGAAAGTGCGGAATGTGAGATATGCGAACCGTCGCGCTGATCATTCTGACCATCGCCGAGATCCTATTGGCGATGCTGGTAAAGGAAGCCAATGAGCCATCGACCGTTATCGACGGCGATCGTGATCGGTCTCGTCGTGAGCGCTTGCTTCGTCGGGTGCGTGCGA
>DATKUU010000438.1:0-2037 GCA_035530455.1 Phycisphaerae bacterium
CCCGTCACCCCGTCACCTGGTCACCCCGTCACACTTTGTGCCGGGCGTCGCGGTGCTGTTGGTTGTAGGCCTCCAGATACGCCTCGTAGCGGCCCGCGTCCTCGACGATGGCTTCCCGCACGGCCTGGCGTTTGGGCGTTCCGGCCTTCATCTTCTCGGCCACCGCCTCGTTGAACGCGGCGATCGGGTCGCCGGAGGCCGCCGCGCTTTGGTGGTTGCCCCCGACCGGCTCGACGCCGGGCCGCTTGGCCGCGGCGGCGGTCTGGGTCTTCAGCTCGTCGAGCTGCTTCTGCTGCGCGGCCAGACGATCGGCCTGGGTCTTCATCCAGGCGTTGCGGGCCTGGTCGACCGTGGCCTGGGCTGCAAGTTGTTCGCAGAGGAACTCGCTGTCGGCGCCCGGGCAGGCGGCCTTCAGGTCGGCAAACGACGCGGCGACCGGCTGGACCGCCGGCAGGACCGGGGCGGCCGCCTGACTGGCCGCCGCGGCGTCGATCTGGTTGGCTTCTACCAGGTTGGTAGCGTCCATGGATTGGCTCCTTGGCTTTCTTGAGGTACGGAGATTTGCAATCGTTTCGTCCAGGCCGGCGATCCCATCGATCAGCCCCAATCCGACGGCGGCCTGGCCCACGTGCATCCGCCCGTCGGCCAGCTCGCGGGCCCGCTGGATTCCCAGCTTGCGGCCCGAGGCCACGCCGCGGACGAAGTATTCGTTGAAGTCGTTGACGATCCGCTGCCACTCGGCAAGGTGTTCCTCGGTGACCTCGGTCCCCGGTTCACCCGCTCCCTTGAAGGTCCCGGCCCGAATGACGTGCACTTTCAGACCGAGCTTGGCGGCCCGCTCGCTCTGGTCGTAGATCACGGCGAAGGTGCCGATCGACCCGACCAGCGCGGTCCGGTTCGCGTAGATTCGCTGGGCCTGGCTGGCCACGGCGTAGGCCGCCGAGGCCATCAGGTCCTCGGCATAGGCCCAGACGGGCTTTTGCTTGGCCGCATTGGCCACGTCGTCGGCCAGGTCGTAGGTCCCCGAGACGGTCCCGCCCGGGGAATCGAATCTCAGCAGGATCGCCGAGACCATTTCGTTGCGGACCGCGTGGCGGATCTGACGCCGAGCAGCGATGATCGAAGTTCCGCCCGAAAGGCTCGATAAATTCTTCATCATGGGCCCGGTGATCGAGATGACCGCCACGCCGTCGGAGGTGACCGGATAATCCGTTTCTTTCGGTGGCTGCGGATCGCCCTCCAGGAGCGCGTTGCGGACGTGCAAGTGCAGATCAATCGTTCGCACGTGCTCGACCGCGGCCCGAAACGGCTCTTCCAGGATCGACCACACCCCGAAGTATTCGTCGAGGTGCGGGATCTCGCGGCCGATCGCCTGGGTCAGCGCCAGCGCGTCCCAGGTCCGCGATTCCTGCGGCGTCATCGGGATTTCGCTACGCGGCATCGCGGGCCTCCTTCTTTTCTTGCTCGTCGCCCTGGTCGGGCTCGCCCGCGGTTTGCAGGGCCATCTTGGCCGAGACGGTATCGACGGTCGGCAGCGAGATCAGCTCCCGCCAGGTCAGCCCGAGGCCCGGGAATTCCTTGTTGAGCTTCTCCGCCTTCTTCTGGGCCAACTCGATGAAGAGCCCGTTGTCCTCGACGATCTCGCCGGCCAGCCGCTCCCACGACTCGAAGCCCCGCTCAGCCGCCCAGCGGCGGCGGCTGATGAGGGCCTCGTCGAAGCGGTTCTTATCGGCCAGGCCATCCTTCAAGGGCTCGATGTAGGGCCAGCCCGGCGGGTTCCACTTGTGGGCGAAAAACTCTTCGCCCTGGCGGCGGGCGATCAAGCCTAGGGCCGGGTCGTCGGCGATCCACTGGCGGAGCTTCCAGCGGTAGACGGGCCGATGAAAGAAGTCGATCAGCCAGCGTTGCATCGCGCGGAAGCGCAACTTGGCCTGATCCATCGCGCCCCGCCAGCCCGAGAAATTCGTCTTGGTCGGGTCCAGCAAAAAAACCGCCAAGGGCAGATCGAGGTTGATGGCGATGAACGTCAGGATGAGC
>DATKUU010000439.1:0-3573 GCA_035530455.1 Phycisphaerae bacterium
CGGATCATGACTCCGGCGTGCTGCCGACTGCACTACCCCGCGACGTGTGTCATCCCTCGATGTCAATGTGCTTCCCCGGTTGGTTCCAGTCGCTCATGGTCTCGTCGTTGGCCGTCTCGTCGTCGCAGGCATGGATGGCGAACCACAGTTCCCGGCCGATGCTGAGGACGCCCAGGGCGATGGCGAAGATGATGATGGCGTAGATCATGGCTCCATATCCCCGATCGTGCAGGTGCACGGATAATCCCAGCAGACCTCACACACCGCCTGCGGGTTGTAGCTCTCGGTCTCCCCGCATTCCGGGCAAGCCAGTTCGTACAGGTCAGGCTCAGCGTCGGGGCCATAACCCCCGCTGAGCAACTTGCGGTAGTTCTCCGGGCTGTGTAGAACGTCCTCCCGCTCGACGCGCCCGCAGTTGAAGCAGACCATTGGTTTGTCAAGCGGGAACGGCCACGGCCGGTGTGGGTGCTGCATGCCCTGTTCGAGCGAGAAGCCGGAATCATCGCAGAACTGGCGGTACTGATACGTCACGCGCTCCCCGAGTCGCATGCGGGAAACCAGCGCGTCGGTGAGTTTCACGCGGATTGTCGCCACCGTCGTTTCGAGTTGTTCGACTGTTACAGCCATGGTCAGCCCTCCGCTTCCGCCGCCTCTTCCAGCGCGGCAATGACCTGATCCTCCCGCCAGCGCGGGAACGTGCTCGGCCCGATAGGCTTGGCGCCCCACACCTGAGCCCTACGCAAGAACCTCTGCGCCGTCCGATGGGACACCCCGAACCTCTTGGCGAAGTGCCTCGTCGGGAAGTAGTCCGTTGACGCCGCCGGTAGATCGCCTAGAATGGATGTGTTGCCCACGTCATGTCTCCGACGGATCGTGTGAGTCAGCCACGGACGGCCTGGAGTCGTCAACATGGCTGATCGAATCCAAACCCTTCAACAGCAGGATTCGCGTCATCTGCGACCTCGACAGCCCGCCGGGAATGTACCTGTCGGCCACGGCGTTGATCCGCTCGGACAGTTCCGGCTCCACATTGACCGACAGCCGCTCAGTCAACCTGTCGTCTCGTGTTTCTTGGCTCATTGCTCAATTCCTGTGTGTTGCCAGCATCTACTTGCCATCACCATCCTACACCCGTATCGGCTGGCGTCAATGTGGAATCCGGACAAAAATGGTGGAAACTTCCTAGTACTGGCGTAAAAGGACTGCGTACCATGATTTGTGATATGGTGGAAAAAACGAAGCGAACGTATCAGATTGATCAGGACTTGGTGGACGCGCTCGATCAGTGGGGCCAGCGAACGCGGGTCAAGCCGAGCGAAGCGGCGCAGCTTGGGCTCTACATCGTCATGCAGTTGCCGTCAGAGGCTCGTGAGGAGATGTTCGTCAGGATGGATGCACGAACAGATATCGAACTCCCTTGGCCTCAGACTGAACCCGGTCGCGTAGTCGAGGCCGCCGCGAAAGGCCGCGGGCCGCGGCGATCCGGCGAAACCCCCGCCTGATATCCTCGCGTTCGGCCGGCGTGAACACCTGGGCGTCCCACGCGACATCGTTGAGGAAGCGAATAATGCTGGCAGGACAACTGAAAGGCGTTTCCATGGATGCACCCCATTCGTGGCGGGCGAACCCCGCATCGACATTATACGGCCGTTGGCGGCTCGCGGCCCTTGGGGCAATCGCCTTACTCTGCCCATCCCCCGGCTGTTCGGTCTACATGGCCGCGGTCGGCAGCCGCGACCCGGATATGGGCCTGGTCCATCGCGGCGCCACCCGCGGCGAGATCGAAATGCAGCTCGGATCCCCCATCCAAACGTCCGACGGCGCCGACGGCGGGCGCGTGGACGTCTACGAGTACGAGATCGGCAACGAGCCGTCGGCCGGTCGGGCGGCGTGTCACGGCGTTATGGACTTTCTCACGCTGGGGATATGGGAATTGATCGGCACTCCGATCGAGGCGGCGCAGGGCGAAACCTACCGCGCCACGATCTGGTACGACGAGAGAGATACGGTCCTTTCAGTCAACCACTCCCCCGACTGATCTGGTATCCACTGCTGGTATCCATCGCGCTTATTGACGTGTCTTTGACCGTCGCGGGCTGTCCGTCTCCGTCGCGGCAACTTTCGGCAGGGCGAATACTTGCAGCCGTAATTGTCCATAGCTGCATAGGTTAGGATCATCCCCCGATTCGACTTTTAATCAGCAGGTCCAGGGTTCAACCCCCTGCTCCCTCAGTTGTAACGAGTTGTGAATGAGCCAGTTACAAGACACGCCCGAATCGGCCGGAAAGCTGGTATCCAATCTGGTATCCAATCGGGGCGGCCTGTGGCGTCACCGGCGCTCCGGGCGCTGGTACTGGCGGGTCGTGATCGAGGGCCGCCGGCGGGTGATCCCGCTGGTTCCCCGCGGCGGTCGGGCGGCGACCCGCAATCGCGGCGTGGCGGAAGCCTGCCGCCGGCGACTGGCCGTGTCTCTTGTCCAAGGTGTCCAGTTAGCCCGCGGCTGGGAATTCTGGCTGGGTCAGTTCGCGGCGTGGAACCGCGCCAAGAGCGGCGACAAGGCGGTTCAACAGAATCAGCGCGTCGCCCGGCGGTTCGTGGACAGCCGATCCATCCGCGCCCCCCATGAAATCGGCGTTGCTGACGTCCAGGCGTACCTGGCCGACCTCCGGGGCGTCGGCCGGTCGGATCGCACCGTACAGGCTCACAGGAACGCCCTGCGGCTGCTCTGCAGGTATCTGGTCATCCGCGAGCAGTTGGACGCCAACCCCGTCGACGCCGTGCCCGTGCGAGCGCCGGCGAAGCTGCCGCCGCGCTTCCTGACGGACAGGATGATCGACGTGCTGCTGCGCCGCGTGGACCGCACCGAGTCCCGGATCGCGGTCGCCGTCCGTCTTGCCTTGTTCGCCGGCCCGCGGCTGTCGTCGCTGCGGGCGCTGAGGTGGGAGCACGTCGGGCCTGACGTCCTCACCGTGCCGCTGACCAAGACGCGCGGCTATACGTCGATCGCCTTGCGCAATCCATACCTGGACCCGCGATTGGCGGCAGTTGTGGCTGGGATGGCCGGAAACGGTTCGAAACGGTCGGACCTGGTGTTCCCCGTCCACGGCGGGCGCTGGTGGAACGACGCCCTGAAGCGCGTCACGCGGCCCCTGCCGGTGTTCGGGGGTCGCGGGGGGCGGGTCGGCGACCAGTGGCACCTGCTGCGCGAGACGTGGGCCGTCTGCTGCGCCAGGCGGGGGGCCACGCTATGGCAGCTCATGAGCGACGGCGGATGGCGGTCGCCCCAGACGGTCATGCGGTACGTCGATCTGGCGCATGCGGCGGGCGCAGGGTAGTCGACTCCGCTGAGGCGTTATAGGGCAATGACTTACGCGGTTCGTGGGGCCGAAATGGGCCGATCCGTCGACACCCGACAAATGGGTCTTCACCCGACAAATTCCGGGGCCAATTTGTCGGGTGAAGGAATGGACTTTGCCGACCCTTGCGCCGCAACGGTTTACGGCGAATCTATGGACGGAAATGGATACTGACAGCGCATAAGAAAAGCCCCCGGCGACACACCAGGGGCGGGCG
>DATKUU010000440.1:0-32924 GCA_035530455.1 Phycisphaerae bacterium
GATGTGGATGGTGTCGTCGGCCATCGGCATTGCGTGCCTGGACCGCATCAGCGCAGGAAACACACCTGTCCGCTCGGGGATGTACCGAAGGACTCCGAACACAGTCGAGGTCAGGAGGTCCTCGGCGCGGTCATGTGCTAGGGAGGCATCGCGGCCGAGTTTACCTCTTAGATCCGCCTCTATCATGGTTGGCCTTTCGCACGACTACAACCGGGCTCGATTGTACCTACGAACTACTTGCCATCAAGCCTTATCGCCACGGGTGGTCGGCCTCGGCGCGCAGCGCCCTTTCGGCGCGCAGGATTCCCTGTAGGTCATCGTTAGTCCTAACGCGACAAGATCGCGAACTTGACAGAGAGGGTAAAGTACCGCTCGAACGCCCTAGGGACATGTTGTCGAGGCTTCGTGGTGAAACGACGCCCAGATCTATGCGGCCCTTCTTCCGGGGGAGGCCGAGGGGGGCTGATGTACCCCTGCCCTCCTCGGCTAAATTACCTCAACCCTCCTGCGGCTCCCGTTCGTTCAGTGAAACAAACTCCCTTGCCTTGAATACCACCAGTTCCAGGTCCGCCAGTTCCCGACGCTTGAAGCGGTTCGTGGACTGCCAGTTGCCGCTCGCGTCCTTGAACCGTTTCTCCACGCGCACGCTGAAGACCTCCAACGGCTCATCCCCTTGGCCGGGGATCTCGTCCCGCCAGATGCTGGCTCGAACACCGCCAGCCCGGAACTCCTTAATCGGCTTATCACCTTGTGCCATACAATCACCTCCTCTCCAACTTCAAATCGAGCATTCTTCTGCCCGAAAGCATGAAGGGCCCGCCCGCCGCAGCGGGCAAGCCCTTTTGTGAGGCCCTATTGTCTCACGTGCCCGGCAAGTTCGCAGAGGAACCTGGCCATGTTCCGGTTCTGCTCTTCCCGCGAGACCGGCTCAGACTCGCTGGCCGGGATCGGCGTGCCGATCACCTGGACCTGCTCCGGTTCAAGTTCCAAGACTACGCGTCCGTTCTCCTTCGAATACCACTCGATGTACGGATAGCCTGCGTAGTCGCGCGGCGGCAGGCCTGCTGTGATGTCACCCACCTTGCCTGTCTGGTGCACCGCGAGGCCGTCCATGTGCTTCGCAGCCGCAGGGTCTTCTCTTATGCCCTTGCCCACCAAGTGGATCTTCGCCCCGCGGATGTCGCGGTGGAAGTCGCCGGCCAGGTCAAAGGTCACCCTCTGGCCCATACCGGCAAACTCCATCCAACCCGTGACCTTGCCGGGAACCGTATTGTCCAGCTCGCCCTCTATCAGATACCGTGTCGGTCTCCATGCCATGTTTCATCACCTCCTTGTCCGCTCCCGTATTGCCCTACAGGTCCGGCGTCTGCACGATGCGCTGGGCCTTTCGCATCGCATCGGCCTGGATCAATTCCATGAGCGATGCACCCGGCCCCGCATACGTCGGCAGGGGGATCGCCTGGACCATCTGCAGGGCCAGCGGCAGCGGATACGTTCGCTGCGTGCAGGCCTTCGGCGAGCCAGTCCCGTCGACCACCACAAGGTACGCTTCTTCATCACCGCTGGGGCCACGGCGGACGCAGATCTCCTTGTAGTTCTCCTCGCCTACGGGTTCCCAGTCCCGTGCATCAAGCCCTGAGTCCTTGCTCGGTTTCACGGCACAGAGATCCGTGACCCGCTCCCGCACATAGCCGCCGAGAGCGACGGCCGCATCGGCCCGTCGCCGCTTGCCGATGATAAATGCTTGTTCGTACTCCATTTTCTCACCTCAAGTTTTGAAGCCGCCCTCCGTGGGGCAGCCCATACATATCTATTGGGAGTACCTCTGTTCGCGAGCGGCACCCGACCCGTAGGGGAAAAGAAGAAAGTGGCTGCTTCGCGCGGCCCTTCTACTTTTAGGGTGCCGCGAGCGGCGGCAGCGAACGTTGAGTTTACGGAGGCATCCCCTTGTGGGGGCCTCCCGTTCGCCCCACGAACTGAAAACTCATTAGTTCGGCACTATCGTTTCCGTTGAGATGACCTAATGCCAAAGCAAACAGTCGCCACCTTGTGGAAGACATGCTGCACTGGGTGCCGCTTCTGCAGGGCCACGCCGATGTCGCGGTGGCCGCGTATCTGGGTGCCGAAGAGCCTGAAGCCCACCTCGGCCGTCTCGATGGTCGGCACATCCTGGCCTCGCCGTACCATCCCCAGACCAACGGCAAGATCGAGCGGTATCACCGATCGTGCAAGGAGCAGGTGAACCTCGTGGTGTGGGAGACGCCGGGGGAACTCGAGGCCGAGATCGCCCGCTTCGTCGCCTGGTACAACACCGAGCGGTACCACAAGACCCTTGGCAACGTCACGCCGGATGATGTATACTACGGCCGACGGGAAAGTATCTTGAATCGGGGGCAGGAACTCAAGACCGAGACGCTGGCGCGTCGCCGGCGTCAAAACAAGGGAATGCCCAAACCGAAGGGAGCCGACCGGACCCAAAAACCCTCACTTCCGCCGACGGCTTATTTGTGCCATTTACGCTGAAGACGTACAGTGTTCAACGTCAGCGACTTTGGCATAAGGATGAGCGTTCGGTGAAGTGAGAGGTCCAAGGGGTGGCGGGGGCTGGATGGGGCGGTGACCGGCGGCCACGGCCGAGAAGAGGGCGCGAGGAGACGGCGAGTTGAGCGATTCAGGCCGGAAGGACCCTTTCCGCCTCGAGGGCTTGCCGCAGCAGTCGCCAAGCGCGATTGCGGCCGAGTCCGGTTCCGTCTCGCCGGGTCTGGCGCGACGGGTGCTCTCCGTCCCGGAGGTGGGCATCTTCATCCCCCTAGTGGTGCTGTGCCTGGCCATCGCGCTTGCGAAGAGCGTATTCTACTCGCAGCGCAACATCGTCCTGATCCTCCAGAACATGTCCTACACGGGGCTGATTGCCGTTCCCATGACCTACGTGTTCGTGGCCGCCGGCCTGGACCTTTCGGTGGGGGCCGTGGCTGGCTTGGGAGGCGTGGTCGCGGGGTTGGCGATGCAGGCCGGCGTGCCTATTCCTGTCGCCGTCGTCCTGGGATTGTTGACCGGCGGGGTGATCGGCCTGGCCAACGGGTTGGTCATCGTGCGTCTGGGGATTCCGTCGTTCATCGTGACCCTGGGGATGATGAACGTGGCCCGGGGCATCATCTATATCCTGACCGAGGGCGAGCCCGTTTACCCGTTGCCGACGGCCTTCAGTGATTTCGGCAACGCCGCCTGGCTCAAACTTCCATACAGCGAGGTCCCCATTCCGTACAGCGTGCTGATCCTGATCGCCGTGGTGGCGGTGGCGGATTTCGTCCTGCGGAAGACCACTTACGGTCGCGCCATCTACGCCGTCGGCGGGAACGAAGAGGTCGCGCGCCTGGCGGGGATCCGCGTCGGCCTGGTGAAGGTATCCACGTACCTGATCGTCGCCGTGGCCAGCGCGGGGGCCGGAATCCTCCTGGCATCTCGCCTCGGATCGGCGGTCGCGGCGGCCGGCCAGGGCTGGGAAATGCTCTCGATCGCCGCGGTCATCATCGGCGGAACCAGCATGTTCGGCGGCGTGGGGACCGTTCTCGGGGTGATGATCGGGGCGGCCATCATGGCCGTTTTGTCGAATGGCATGGTGCTCGTGAACATTTCGCCGTACTGGCAGAACTTGGTGCTTGGGGTCATCATGGTCCTGGCGGTCGGGCTGGACCACTTCCGCCGATCGAGGCTGGGACTGTAGGAACCTTTGGCTCTGCGAGATAGGAGAACCGCGATGGCGCTACTTCGCTGGCAGATTGTCGGCATCGCACTGGCCCTGGCGGTGGCGACGGCCTTGCCGATCGGGTGCGGCAAGCAGGAAGCTGACTCCAACAAGGGCGTCATCTGGATGATCCCCTCCCACCGGGCCCATCCGGTCTGGCTCGTCGGCAGGAACGGTTTCGAGAAGGCCTGCCGCGAGATGGGCTACACCCCGAAGTGGAATGCGGCCGAGAACGCCGAACTCGACGTCAATATCGGCTACGTCGAGCAGGCGATCGCCGAACGGGCCGCCGGCATCCTGGTCTTCCCCTACAACGACGTGGCCTACACCCAGGTGATCAACAAGGCCGCGGAGGCCGGCATCCCGGTAGTCACCATTCACTGGGATGCCCCCGCGAGCAAGCGCAAGGCCTTCATCGGGCCCGATCCGGAAGTTTACGCCGTGGCCGCGGCGGACCGCCTGGGGGAATTGCTGGGCGGCAAGGGCAACGTCGGAATCATGCAGGGCAACTTCAACCCCCTCGAGAACAAGGTTGCCAGGATTTTTACGGGCCGCCTCGCCCGGAAGTACCCGGCCATCAAGGTCGTCGCGCACGACGAGGACACCACCGAGACCGTCAAGGCCACGGAGAAGGCCATCAACATGATCCAGACCCACCCGGAACTGAACGGGGTCTTCTCGAGTACGGGCGGCGGGGCCGTCTCGTGGTCCAAGGCCATGGAAGAGACGGGAACCCTGGGCAGGATTTACGTCATCTCGATGGACGTCACCCGGCAGAACCTCGACCTGGTCAAGGCCGGCAAGATCTACGGCGTCATCGCCCAGGGGATCTACGACGAAGGCTACCAGGGCGTGAAACTGCTGCTCCAGGACAGCCCTAAGCCAATCAATTATACCGATAACACAATCATCACGAAGGACCTGGCGGACCCGTACTACAGCCAGTGCGGCGGGAAATAGCCGCCGGCCCGAGGCATGGCGACGGACATGGCCGAATACCTCCTGAAAATGGCGAACATCCGTAAGACCTTCGGGGCCGTGCGCGCGCTGGCCGGCGTCAACCTGGCGGTGCGGGAGGGGGAGATTCACGCCGTCGTCGGCGAGAACGGGGCGGGCAAGTCGACCCTGATGAAAATCCTCGACGGGTACTATCCGTACGGCTCCTATGAGGGGGAGGTGATCCTGGACGGCCGGCCGGTGCGCCTGCGCGGCCCGAGGGATGCCGCCCGGTGCGGCATCGCGATGATCTACCAGGAGATCGCGGTCCATCCGAATCTCGGCGTGGCGGAGAACGTGTTCCTCGGCCACCTGCCGGCGCGCGGCTCCGTGGTGGCCGGTCGGACCCTCGCCGCGAAGGCCAGGGAGGCGCTGGCCCAGGTGGGATTGGACGTGGACGTCCGGCAGGCGGTCTCGCGGCTCGGCGCCAGCCAGCAGCAGTTGCTCATGATCGCCAAGGCCCTGGTGCTGTCGCCGCGTCTTCTTGTCCTGGACGAGCCGACTTCCGCCCTGACGATCCCCGAAGTGGCCAACCTGCACGGCATCGTGGCGAGCCTGAAGCGGCGCGGGGTGACCTGCATCTACATCTCGCACAAGCTGGACGAGGTGTTCCGGATCGCCGACGGCATCACCGTGCTCAGGGACGGGCAGGCGGTCCGGACGTTTGAGCGCCAGGACTTCGATGCCGACCGGGTGATTGAAGCCATGGTGGGCCGGCCGCTCGACACCCTCTATGCCAAGGCGCCCGCGTCCATCGGCCCGGAGGTCCTGAGGGTGGAGAACCTTAGCGTCCCGCACCCCCGGGTCCGGGGCCGGCACGCCGTGGAGCGGGCCGGGCTGTCGGTTCGCCGCGGGGAGATCCTGGGCGTGGCGGGGCTGGTCGGTTCCGGGCGCAGTGAACTCCTGGGCGCCATCTATGGGTCGGTCCCCAGAAGCAGCGGCGACCTGTACCTGGGAGGGGAGCGGGTCTTCATTCGGTCCCCGCGGCAGGCCCTGGCCAACGGCATCGCCCTGGTGACGGAAGACCGCCATAAGACCGGCCTGATCCCTGGCATGAGCGTGGCCCGGAACATCACCCTGGCAAGCCTGCCGAAGGGCTGGCGGAGGATGGTCATCCGTTCTTCCGCCGAGAAACGGGTGGCGGCCGAGAAAGTGGCCGAACTCCAGGTCAAGATACCCTCGGTGGCGGTTCCCGTCCGGCGGCTTTCCGGCGGAAACCAGCAGAAGGTTGTGCTGGCCAAGTGCCTGCTGACCCGGCCCAAGGTGCTCCTGCTGGACGACCCGACCCGGGGCATCGACGTCGGGGCCAAGCACGAGATCTACAGGTTGATCTTCCGGCTTGCGGCCGAAGGTGCCGCCATCGTGCTGGTGTCCTCGGAACTGCCGGAACTGCTGAGGTTGGCCGACCGCTTCATTGTGCTGGCGGCGGGCCGGGTGGTGGACGAGTTTCCCAAGAGCCAGGCCACGGAGAACCGCGTGATGGCGGCGGCCACGGGGGTCCGCGAGCCGCAACGCGATGGATTCCGGGGAAGTTCATGAGATTCATCTCTGAAAGCGCAGCTGTCAAGGCCCGTTGCTCGGCGGCGCGGCCGGACGGGCGGGGCAAGGGCGCGGGGGGCAGCTGCGTCTCTGCGGCTGCGCCGGGCCCATGCCCTGGGGTGCAGGAGCCAGCAGCATGAAACCTTATCGCGTCGGCATCATCGGGTTCGGGTTCATAGGGAAGGCGCATGCCTACGGCTACTTGACCCTGCCGTTGTTCTATGACCCTGTGCCGCTCGAAGCCCGAATCACGCACGTCTGCACCGGCCGAAGGGAGACCGCCGAGAAGGGCGCTGCGCTGGTTGGCGCCGCCCACGCCGTGACCGACTACCGCGCTGTGACCGAGGACCCTGACGTCGACATCGTGCACATTTGCACGCCGAACCACCTGCACAAAGATGAGCTGGTGTCGGCGATGAAGCACGGCAAACACATCTACTGCGAGAAGCCCTTGGTGGCCACGATGGACGAAGCCCGCGAGATCGAGGCCGCCCTGAAGGATTACCGGGGCACCGCGCAGATCGTGTTCCACAACCGGTTCTTCCCGGCCACGATGCGCGCCCGGCAAATGATCGAGGCCGGATTCCTCGGCAAGGTCTTGGAGTACCGGGCCGCGTACCTGCACGCGGGCAGCGCATCCGCGAAGACGCCGCTGAAGTGGAAACTTTCTGGCGCCGCAGGCGGGGGCGTCATTACCGATCTGGCCTCTCATGTCTTCGACTTGGTCCACCTCCTGCTGGGGGACTACGACCGATTGATGGCCGCCACCTGTATCGCCTACGCAGAGCGTCCGTCACCTGACGACACTTCGCGCCGGGTGCCGGTTGACGCGGAGGACTGCGTAATGGTCCTTGCGCGGCATCGCTCGGGCGCGATGGGGATGATCGAGGCCACGAAACTCGCCCAGGGCTCGGAGGACGAACTGCGGCTGGAAATCCACGGTTCCGACGGCGCGCTGCGGTTTAACGGCATGGACCCCCACCACCTTGAGGTCTACGACGCCACGGCCGCCGAGAAGCCCATCGGCGGGACGCGCGGCTGGACGCGGCTCGACACGGGCCAGCGCTACCCGCCGCCAGCCTCCGGGTTCCCTACGCCCAAGGCAACTATTGGCTGGCTGCGCGGGCACGTGGCCTGCCTGGCGAATTTCCTCCAGGCGGTCGCGGAGGGCAAACCCGGCGACCCGGGGCTGCAGCAGGGGCTTTACATCCAGCACGTGATGGAGTGTGCCAAGGAATCGGCTCGCACGGAAAAATGGGTCCGCGTGTAATCTCCGCGCCCGATCGCGGGCCCGCAGGGAACCGCGTGGTACCTGCAACCAGCAAGGTCTGAATCGCGGGCGACCCCTCTCCCTATGAGACCGCTCCGAGAAGCCTTCTGGCAGCGTTTCAGGCATGCAGTGTGAATGCTGCGGCGATAGCAAGTCACCTGTTTCTTGACAATCGGAGATGCGTATCGTGGCGGCTTGGCGATTGCGGTCGTTGTCACCGGTGGCCCGTGTGCTGGCCCGCTGAGTATAACCCGTGGCAGGCGCCGTCGGCCCTATCCCTTGGTTCTTTCGGACCGCATCGCACGGAACGCCTTCGGGCTGCACTTCTCCGAGCGTTTGAACGCCCGGTTGAAGTGGCAGAGGCAACCGAAGCCGCTGGCGGCGGCCACGTTGACGATGGAATCGTCGCCGCCGGCGAGCAGCCGCTTGGCCTCCTCGAGCCTCCGCTTCTGCACGAACAAGGAGAACCGCTCCCCCGTGACGACATGGAAGACCTGGCTGAAGTGGGCGGGCGAAAGCCCGGCATGGGCTGCGACGGCTGACAGACGCAGCGGGCTCTCGCGGAAATGCGCCTCGATGTACTCGCGGGCCCGGCGGATTTCGGGACGTTCGCCGAGGGCGGCCAGCTCCCGCAGATGCCTGAAGGAGTCGCAGAGTTGCCGGGCGAAGAGCGCCTGCAGGAGCAGCACGCTGTCAACCGCCTCCGGCCGGAGGTAGGGCGCGTGGAAATAGGCCCGCCTGAGCCTGGCCTCCGGGACGTCCAGCCAGGCGAGCCGCCGGCGGCATCGCCGCAGCCCAGCCTCGCTGGGGGGCTCCGGGAGAATCTGGCCGCACGAGATCGTCGCGATGTGCTGCCCCTGCACCACGACGGGGATGGCCATGTCGATGAAGCCAGCATGGCAGCGATAGCGCAGCGGCTTCCCGCTCCGGGCCGCCCGCTGCTGATAGCGGCGGTTGCAGGCATGGCATCGTCGGATCCCCTCCGGACAGGTCTTGATCAGCGTGCAGACGCCATTTTCGTCGCTCGGGGCCAGATGGATGCGCGTGGCCGCCACCCCGGGCGCGTTCAGCGCCATCGCCACCCCGGTCAGGTTCTTCAGGATCCTGGTGAACCCCGCCATCTCCCGTGAGTTGGCCAGATTCTCGAAATCAGATTCCCGCGGCAGTTCCATATGACCCTCGAACAGGATGTGCTTCATTATCTGGTTGATCGAAAGCGAAGTCAATACACCCGAAAAGAAGCGAAGACATCGACGCGGCCGGGATGTAGAATGAATGGCAACGGACGCACGGAGGCCTGACTTCTCCGTGCGCCGGACAACGGGAGCACCCTATGAAGCCGCTGTCGATTGTGAAGGACAAACGGTACTTGTTGGCGCGGATGGGAGATATCTCCCAGTTGGCCGGGCTACGGCGGTACGAGCTGGCCGACGGTAAGGCCAGGGGGGTGGAGGCCGTCGATTTCCGGACCGGGACGGGCTTCGAGTTCACCGTCCTGCCGGGACGCGGGATGGACATCGCCTGGGCCTTTTACCAGGGGGTGCCGCTGGCATACATGTCCAAGACCGGGATCACGGCGCCGGCCTACTACGAAAGTGAGGGGATCAACTGGCTGCGGAGCTTCTATGCGGGCCTGCTGACCACCTGCGGACTCACCAACGCCGGCTGGCCCAGCGAGTACGACGAGCCGGCGGCGGGCGTGGTGCGGCACGGCCTGCATGGTCGCGTCGCCAACGCGGGGGCCGAGCAGGTGTGCGTCAGAGAGGAATGGGACGGCGGCGTGTTGCGCATGTCGGTGTCGGGCCGGATGCGCGAAGCCATGCTCCATTGCGAAAACCTGACGCTCCGGCGGGAGATCGCCTCCCGTCTGGGCGAGAACGAGCTTCATCTCGTCGACGTGATCGAGAACGCCGGATTCTCACCCCGGCCGTTGATGATCCTGTACCACATCAACATCGGCTATCCCCTTCTGGACGAGGGAAGCCGGCTGCTGTGCAATCCCAGATCGACCGAGAGCGCCGACGACGTGGCGGCGGCGGATGCCGCCCACTTCCGCGTCGTTTACGCCCCCACGCACGGAATAAAGGAAAAGGTCTATTTCCATGATATGCCGTGCCGGGCGGACGGCACGACCGCCGTCGGCGTGGTTAATGAAAGGCTCGAAGTCGGGCTCTATGTGCGGTTCAACAAGTCCCAGCTTCCGGAATTCACCCAGTGGAAACAGTTGGGCGAGGCGGAATATGTCATGGGGTTGGAGCCCGGAAACTGCATTCCCATCGGGCTGGCGGCCCAGGACAAGCGGGGCCGTCTGGAACGGCTCCAGCCCGGCGAGCGGAAGACCATCACGCTCGACATCGGCGTGTTGACCGGCCTCGCCGAAATCCGGCGTTTTGAAGAAACGCTGTCGGAATTGCACTGATGCTAGGAGGGCGACATGGACTGGACGAGCATCCGGAGCTTCAAGGCGGAGCGGCTTTCGGAGGCGCAACGCCAGGAGGTGTCGCGCCTGGCCGCCCGCGCGCGCCGCGACGTGTTGCGCATGATCCATTCCGCCGGTTCAGGACATGTCGGCGGTTCGCTCTCGTCGTTGGACGCATACCTGTTGCTGCTGTTATGCGCGGAGACGGCTTCCTCCGGCGGCCGCGACCGGGTCGTCGTCAGCCATGGCCACACCGCCGCGGGCCTCTACGCCGCGATGGGCGGCATCGGCCTGCTCGACGTCGAGGAGGCCGTGCGGACCTTCCGTCGCGACGGCAGTATCTACGAGGGCCACCCCAGCCTTCAGATTCCGGGGATCGAGTGGGCCAGCGGGAGCCTGGGCCAGGGCTTGTCGGTCGGTTGCGGCATGGCGCTGGCGGAGGTGATCAAAGGCGGGCCCGGCCGCGTGTTCGTGGTCATGGGCGACGGCGAACAGGCCGGGGGCCAGCTTCAGGAAGCCCGCGAGTTTGCCGTCAAGTACCGCCTGGGCCGCCTGATCGGCATCGTCGACTGCAACGGCTTGCAGGCGAGCGGCAGGCTGGAAGACGTGATGCCGCAGAACATCGCGGCCAAGTACGCCGCCGCTGGCTGGGGGGTGATCGAGACGGACGGCCACGACCATCAGGCGTTGTACCAGGCATTGCGGACGGCCGTCGGGGCCGGTTCCCCGACGGTGATCCTGGCCCGGACGGTCATGGGGAAGGGCGTTCCAGCGATCGAGGGTCAGCACGGCTACCACGGCAAGGTTCCCGCCGTCGAAACTTGGGCCGGGCTGTTTCCGCCGTCAGCCGGGGACGTCAGCCAGGTCCGTCCCGGCGAGGTGAATTGCCTTCCGCCCGTTGAGCTGTCGGTGCGTCCCGGCACGCCGCGAGTGTACACGACACCGATGGACTGCCGCAGCGCGTGCGGCGAGGCGATATACGACCTGTCCGCGGCGAACGCGGACGTACCGATCGCCGTGATCGACTGCGACCTGATTGATTCCATGAGGCTGGGCCGACTCGCCGCGGCGATGCCGGAACGCCTGATCGAATGCGGCATCCAGGAGCACAACGCGGCGACGGTCGCGGCGGCGATGTCCCGCTCCGGCGTCCTGACGTTCTACGCGGACTTCGGCGTGTTCGGCGTCGATGAGGTGTACGGGCAGTTGCGGATGGCCGACTTCAACGAGACGTCGCTGAAACTGATCTGCACGCACGTCGGCCTGGACGCCGGCGAGGATGGCAAGACGCATCAGTGCGTCGATTACGTCAGCCTGCTGGCGAATCTGCACGGCTTTAAGACCATGATTGCGGCGGACGCGAACCAGGCCGACCGGATGATCCGTTACGCGGCCCGCACGGCCGGCAATGTTGCGGTCTGCATGGGGCGCTCGAAGCTGCCCGTGCTGACGGACGAGGACGGCGGGGTGTTTTACGGCGGCGGCGCGGCGATTGAATACGGCAGGGCGGACTGGATCCGTCGCGGCGGCGACGCGGCGATTGTCACCTGCGGCTCCATGGTGTGGCGGGCCGTCAACGTCAGCCGGAAACTGGCCGAGGCCGGAATCCGGGTCGGGGTGCTGAACCTGTCCTGTCCCGTGGCGTTGGATGACGACGCCCTCGCCGAGGCGTGTCGGACGGGACTGGTGGTCACGTACGAGGATCACAACGCGCACACTGGCATCGGCGCCGGGATCGGCGCGCGGATCGCGGAGCGGGGTTCTTCCTGCCGTTTCAAGCGGATCGGGATCAACGCTTACGGGAAGTCGGCCAATCCCGAGTTTCTCTACAGGCAGCAGGCGATGGACGAGGACAGCCTGCGCCGGGCGGTGTTGGACGGGCTCAATCACCGACGCGGCCATCCTTCGTAACCCGAAAGGAGCGGAGCATGTTCAAGGTCAGGATCGGTTTCGTGCCGTCCAACTGGGACGCGTGGGATGGCAATGCGCACACCGGCAAATGGGCCGGCCGGATGCGAGACCGCTGCGTCAAGGCGCTGGAATCGGTGCCGGGGCTGGAGCTGGTCGTCCCGACCCGGGAGATGACCGGCGACGGCTGCGTCAGCACGGAGGAACAGGCCCGGCAGGTTCTGGAGCTGTTCAAGAAGGAGAATGTCCGCGGCCTGTTGATCGGCAACATGACGTTCGGCATGGAGGTGGCGGTCGGAACCCTCTTGAGCGGCCTGCCGAAGGATATGCCGATCCTGCATTTCAGCACGCCGAGCGGACCGATTTCGGACAGCGGCGAGCGATCCACGGACACCTGGTGCGGGCAGTTCATGACGGCCTCCGCGATCAAGCGCCGCGGCTTCAAGTTCGTCCATCTGCTGCCCTGCGCCCCGGAGGATCCGCAGTTTGGGGATCAGGTGGCGTTGTTCGCCCGCGCTGTGTGCGCCGTCAGCCGGTTCAGAGGGGCTCGCCTCGGGCAGATCGGGACGCGGCCCCGGCTGTTCGAGTCGCAGTTCTGGAGCGAGGAGAACCTGCAACGGCAGTTCTCCCAGATGGTCGTGCCCATGGATCTGGCCACCGCGTTCGCGCGGCTGGACGCGATCCGGCCCGACGATCCGGACGTCAAGAGAACCGTGCAGGAGATTCGACGGGGCGCGGCCATCGGCGACGTGCACGACGAGAACAGCATCGTCAACCAGGCGAGATACGAGGTGTCGCTGGAGCGGATCGCCCGCGAGTTGGACGTCCAGGCGCTGGCCGCCTGTTGCTGGACGCAGTTGCAGGAGCGGTACGGGATTTCCGCGTGCTCGACGTACGGCCGGCTCAACGAGAAGGGGCTGATCACCGCCTGCGAGGTGGATCTGCTGGGCGCGGCGTCGATGTGGGCGGTCTACTGCGCGGCGCTGGGCGAGGCGAAGCCGGACTTCATCGACTGGACCGACCTGCATCCCACGGAGAAGAACGTCTGGCTGGCTTGGCATTGCGGGAACGCCGCGGGCAGCCTCTGCGCGGCTGACAGCCCCAAGCGGCTGCTCCGCAACGAGCGGATGATCCAGTGGTGTCCGAACTGCCACGGGGCGATGGAGTTCCGGCTCAAGAGCGGCCCGGTGACCTGCGCCCGCCTGGTCGAATACGACGGCCAGTACACAATGTTCGCCGGAGTCGGGGAGATCATCGACATTCCGCCCTTCATCCGGGGCGCTTACGGCTGGGTCAAGGTAAACGACATCGGTGACTGGGAGCACAAGATGGTCGAGGCCGGGATCATCCATCACGGCACCATCATCCATGACCCCAAGGTGGCCGACGCCCTGGAGCTGTTCTGTAAGTTCCTGGGCATCAATTGCGTGAGAGGGGCTTGAGCCATGGCGAAACGCATGCTTCGTGTCACCCTGGTCAAACCCCGTCAGCTTGAGATCGGCCATGCCGACATTCCCAGGCCCGGCCCGGGCGAAATCCTGGTGAAGGTGTTGCGGGTCGGTGTGTGCGGTTCGGATCCGACCATCTACCACGGGCGTCATCCCTACGTGACGTTCCCCGTGGTCATGGGGCATGAGTTCTCCGGGACGGTGGCGGCGCTGGGCGAGGGGGTGGCCGGCCCCGCGGTCGGCACCCGAGTGACGGTCATTCCTCACTTGGTCTGCGGCCGATGCCGCGCCTGCCGGGAGGAAAAGTACAACTTCTGCGAAGCATTGCGCTGCACCGGCGCCGAGGCCGATGGCGCCCATGTCCAGTTCATGTGCATGCCGCGGAAAATGGTGCTGCCGATTCCCGACGGCATGAGCCTGGATGACGCGGCGATGGTGGAGCCGGCCTGCGTCGGGTATCACGCCGCCAAGCGGGGGGAGATCAGGCCCCAGGACAAGGTGCTCATCATCGGCGCCGGGCCGATCGGCCTGTTCTGCATGCAGAGCTGCAAGGCGCTGGGGGTCCGGGACGTCTACATCGCCGACATGGACTCATGGCGCCTGGAATTGGCCGCCACATTGGGGGCCGACGGCGTCATCGACGTGTCGCGGGAACCTCTCGCGGACGGCCTGACGCGGCTGGCGGGGGGGCACAGGGAGATCGACGTCTTCTTCGACTGCGTGGGGGAGAAGGGCAAGGTGCTGGATCAGATTCTGTCGCTTGCCCACCGGGGAACCCGGGTCGTCATGGTCGGCGTGCTGCAGAACGGCTACGACATTCCGCACCTGCCGGACTTCGTCCAGCATGAGCTGCGCCTTTCCGGGACCACCATGTACGTGCCTCAAGATTACCGCGAGATGATCGCGTTGATGCGCGAGGGGAAGGTCCGAACCCGGGGCATGATCACCCACACCTTCAAGCTTGCGGACATCAAGACCGTGTTCGAAATGATCGAGCGGAAGAGCGAGCGGTTCTTCAAGATCATGCTCACAGTGAACGACTGAAGGATGCCGGCCAATGAGTCTCCTGGGCATCGACATCGGTTCCGGTAGATGCAAGGGCGCCGCGTTCGACGGCTGCGGGAGCATCGTTGCCCAGGCCGTCAGAAGCTACGACACCGTCAGCCGCGGCGGGAACAGGGTCGAGATCGACGCCGAACGGTTCTGGGACGCAATGGTCGCCGTGACCCGGGAGATTGCCGCGGCCACCGGCCGCGACCCCGTGGAGGCGCTGGCCGTCAGCTCGCACGGCGAGACCTTCATCCCTGTGGGCAAGGACGGACGCGCCGTCGGCCCGGCCGTCATGAACGCGGACAACCGGGCGGTCGAGGAGGCGGCCTGGTGGCGGGACCATTTCGGCGCCGATCGCGTCTACGCGATCACCGGCCTGCCGCTGCACGCCATGTTCGCGCTGAACAAGATCATGTGGTTGAAGAAGCACGACCGGGACACCTATTCCCGCGGCGTGAAGTTCCTGAACGTGGCGGACTACGTCCTGGCCCGCATGGCAATGCCCTGTTGCACCGACTTCTCCCTCGCCGGCCGGACCATGGCCTTTGACATCCGGACGAAAACGCTTTCGGATGAAATCCTCGCCGCCGCCGGAATCGGCAAGGAACGTTTCCCCGAGCCGGTCCCCGCCGGTAGTGTGGTCGGCAGGTTGTCGCGCCGGGTCGCCGCCGAACTGGAACTGCACGAAGGGGTTGTCGTCGCGATGGGCGGCCACGACCAGCCCTGCGGCGCTCTGGGCTCGGGCGCCGTCAATCCCGGGCAGGTCTCCCTCTCTGCCGGAACCTATGAGTGCGCCGCCGCCGTCTCCGCCTCGCCGATGAACTCGGACAAGGCGATGGCGTACCACCTGAACTCCTATTGCCACGTCGTCCCGGATCGCTACGTCACGCTGGCCTTCTTCCCGGCGGGAATCGCGACCCGTTGGTTCGTGGAACAATTCTGCGGCGAGGACCGGATGGTGGCGGAGCGGGAGAACCGTTCGCTGTACGACGTTCTGGATGAACGGGCCGCCGCTGCGTGCCCCGGTCCCTCCGGAATTTGTTTCACCCCGCATCTGGTCGGCGCCTGTAACCCCTATTGGGACCTCCGTGCGACCGGGGCCCTGGTCGGGCTCACCTCCGGAAAAACGCGGCATCATCTTTACAAGGCGCTTTACGAGGGGATCGCCTGCGAACTGGCGGTCAACGTCGCGGCGCTGGAGGAGGTCGTGGGACATTTCCCGGCCTTGAGCATCAGCGGCGGCAATGCCCGCGTCGATTTATCCATCCAGTTGCGCGCCGACCTCACCGGAAAAAAGGTCCACACGCTCCACTGCTCCGAGACAGGCTGCCTCGGCGCGGCGTTGCTCGCGGGCGTGGCTGCGGGGGTCTACAAGGATGTCGCCGACGCGGCGGCCCGCGCCGCCCGGATCAACCGGACGTTCCTGCCAGATGCATCGAGCTGCCTTGCCTATGCCGAACAGTTCCAACAGTACAAAATGCTGTACGCCTCGCTGGTGGGCATCAGGGAAATGACCAGGAGATCGTCATACTGAATTCGCGTGAGCGCGTGCGATGCGCTTTGAACCATGAGGAGCCGGACCGCGTCCCGATGGACCTGGGCGGCTCGGTGGTGACGTCGATCGTCATCCCGGCCTATCGCGCGCTGCGCGACCACCTCGGCCTGCCGGAAAGGCCGGTCGAGACGATGGAGCTTGTCCAGCAGATCGCCAGGGTTGACCCGGACGTGGCGGAGGCGTTGGGGTTAGACGTGCTTCCCATGTTCGCCAACCCACCCTCTCAGCCGACAGTGATCGAGGAGGACAGGGATGGAACGCTCTCCTTCAAGGACGACTTCGGGGCGACGCTGATCAAGCCCAAGGGATCCTTCTATTTTGACTGGAAGGTCTTTCCGCTGCCCGAGCCCAGCCTGGAGGCGCTGGCCGCCATGCCCTGGCCCGACCCGGCCGACCCGGCACGCTACCGCGGGCTCCGCTCGCGCGTGAAAAAGCAGCGGGAGTCCACCGACAAGGCGCTGTTCGGGATGGCCCCCTGCGGGCACGACCTGTTTAACCAGATATTCCGCGTCCGGGGCATGGAGAACGGGCTCATGGACTTGCTGGCCGAGCCCGAGTTCGCGGAGGCGTTCCTCGATCGCCTGACGGACACGATCTGCGCGGCGCAGACCTGTTTCCTCAAGGAGGTCGGCGACCTCATCGACGTGCATTTCGCCGCGGACGACCTGGCGGGGCAGTCCGGGCCGCTGGTCTCGCCGGAGCTCTGGCGCAGGATGATCAAGCCGCGTCAGGGGCGGATCATCCGGACGATCAAGGCGCACACCCAGGCCAAGGTGTTTTACCACTCCTGCGGCGCGGTCGCGGAGTTCATCCCAGACCTGATCGAGATCGGGGTGGATATCCTGAACCCGGTTCAAGTCACGGCCCAAGGGATGGACGCGGCCAATCTGAAAGAGCGATTCGGGAAGCATTTGTCGTTCTGGGGCGGCGGCTGCGATACGCAGAGGATCCTGCCATTCGGCACGCCCGCGGAAGTCCGCGGGGAGGTGCGGCGGCGCGTTCGCGAGCTCGCCCCGGGCGGCGGATTCGTCTTCAACCCGGTGCACAACATCCAGCCGCTGACCCCGCCGGAGAATATCGTGCAAATGTTCAGGACCGCCCGCGAGGCAGGGGTGTACGACAAGCAATTCAAAGGAATGACAAACCATGGACGTTAACGCTCTGATCAACCGCTATGACCGGCTCAAGGCGCGGCGAGGCCCGAAGCTCAAGCGGTTCGTCGATGGGGAGCAGCCGTTCCTGGTCATTCAACGTCCCGGCGGCTCCCGGCTGTGGCACGACTGCAACAGCGTCGAGCATGTGGTGAAGAACAACTGGGAGACCTTTGCCGCGAATCTCGATTTCGAATTCACGGACGAACTGCCGTACCTGGAGCCATGGATCGGCGTCGGCGTTTTCGCCAATGCCTTCGGTTGCAACTACGTCTGGCGGGAAGGCGAAGCCCCGGCCACCCACTACCGGTACTCGGAACTGGCGGAGGTCGCGGAGCTCGAACAACCCGACTGGCGCAAGAGCCCGGTCATGCGGATGGTCCTGGAGGTGATCGACGCCATCAACGCCCGTTCCAGCGGCCGCCTACCGATCTCGTTGACCGATACACAATCACCTTTCGACACCGCGACGCTGATCGTCGATGCCACCAATTTCATGATCGGCTGCTACGACACGCCGGAGCTGGCGAAGCGTTTTCTCGGTCAGGTCACCGACACGATCATCGCATTCAGCAAGGTGCAGTACGAACACATCGGCCCCTGCGCCATGCGGCCGGGGCATGGAATGTATGGCAATCCCTTCGGCCGGGGCATTGCCCTCTCGGACGACAACCTTTCGTTCTGCGACGCCGCCTTCGCCCGCACGTTCGCGATAGCCTTTAACCAGCGGCTCGGCGAGGCGTTCGGCGGCGTGGCCATTCATTCGTGCGGCGCCTGGCCCCATGTCATGCGGCAGTTGAAAGATTTTTCGCAAGTCTTCATGATCGACTGCGCCCTTTCCATGGATTGCGACCCTTCGCCATGCTCGCCGGCCGCGGTGCGGGACGCCCTGAAAGGCTCCGGCATCATCGTCAAGGTCAGAGTCGGCAACGATCTGCCGAAAACGTTGTCCATGCTCGAAGAGCTGGCCGATCCGACGCTCCAGCTGGTTGTCGAAATCGGCTATTCCGAAACCTATGCGGAAGACCACTATCGAACCGTAACCGAGAAGCTCGGAAAGCTATACGGGATATCGTGAGAGAGGAAGGAAAACGATGACAACACCCTTGAAACACTCCAACACGACGAAACGCAGCAAGACCACCGGCCAGGCGGCGGCGCGAAAGGCGGTGTCCGCTTTGGGTTTGCCGGCGCAGTTTGAAGCCTCGGCGCTCCTGCCGGAGAAGCTCCGATTACGGAGATTGGCTATCCGATCTGCCTTTGGTGCGGCTCGTTCTATGGCTGGCCCCGCAGCTTCATGGGCATGGAAACCATCTCCACCATGTGTTCAACGTCAGCGACTTTGGCACAAGGATGAGCATTCGGTGAAGTGAGAGGTCCAGGGGTGGCGGGGGCTGGGGGGAGAGCCCCCGCCACCCGTGGACGCGGCCGGTCGGCTCCGATAGGCTGGGCCAGACAAGGAGCCGAACCATGGCCAAGAACGTCGTACAGCAGATTCGGCGGGCCACCCGCCGGCAGTTCACCTCCGAAGAGAAGATCCGCATCGTCCTGGAGGGCCTCCGGGGCGAGATCTCCGTGGCGGAGCTCTGCCGCCGCGAAAGCATCGCCCCCACCGTCTACTACCGCTGGTCCAAGGACTTCCTGGAGGCCGGCAAGAACGGCCTCGTGCGCGACACGCGGCGGGATGCCACCACCGACGAGGGCTGTGGCCTGAAGGCCGAGAACGAGGCCCTCAAGCGTGCCCTGGCCGAGGCCGTGCTCGACGTGGCCCGGCTTAAAAAAAGCCTCGGGCTCTGAGGCGGAGGTACGTTCGCATGTCCGTCCAGGAGAAGATCGAACTGTTACGGGCCGTCGAGGCGTCGCCGCTCGGGGTCACCGAGGTCCTGGCCCGCCTGGACCTGCCGCGATCGACGTACTACCGCTGGTGCCGCCAGTTCCGCACCCAGGGGTTCGAGGGCCTCAAGGACGCTTCGCCCTGCAAGGGCCGCGTGTGGAACCAGTTGCTGCCCGGGGAACGGGACAAGATCCTGGAGGTGGCCCTCCAGTGCCCCGACTGGCCGCCCCGACAGATCGCCTGCTGGATTGCGGATCAGGGCCAATTTACGGCCTCGGAATCGACCGTCTATCGGCTCCTGAAGGCCGCCGGTTACGTCAAGCCACGCGAGGCCCGCTCCTTCCCGGCCGGGCCGGAGTACCGCGTCAAGACTCGTCGGCCGAACGAGCAATGGCAGACGGATGCCACGTACCTGCTGGTGAAGAACTGGGGCTGGTATTACCTGATCTCGGTGCTGGATGACTTCAGCCGCCGGATCTTGGCGTGGCGGCTCCAGCCGGCGCAGGATGCGGCGGCGTTCAGCGAGGTGGTGGAAGACGCCCTGGAGGCCACGGGACTGGATCGGCTGCCGCAGGAGGAACGCCCGCGGTTGGTGACCGACCGCGGGCCGGCCTTGATCTCGCACGACTTCGGCCTGTACCTGGAAGGCCGGGGCCTGGGGCACATCCTGGCCTCGCCGTACCATCCGCAGACCAACGGCCAAGATCGAGCGGTACCACCGATCGTGCAAGGAGCAGGTCAACCTGGTGGTCTGGGAGACGCCGGCGGAGCTGGAAGCCGAGATCGCCCGGTTCGTGGCTTGGTACAACACCGCGCGGTACCACGAGGCCCTTGGCAACGTCACGCCGGACGAGGTATACTGCGGCCGACAAGAACGCACCTTGAGCCGTCGGCAGGAACTCAAGGCCAAGACGCTGGCGCGTCCCCGGCGTCAAAACAAGGGAGTGCCCGGACCGAAAGGAACCGACCGGCCCGAAAAGCCTTGGCTTGCGCCGAGGGCTTGATTTTGCCGTTTGCGTCGACAACGTATAGTCCAGACCAGACTGGGACTGCAGGAGACGGCCAGATGACTCGGCAACGTCCCCAAGGCCTGTTAGGTGATGGGCCGCACGTCCCGCCGAAACGAAGGAAGGGGTCGTGACGATGGGGGTGGTGGTCAGGAGCGCCTGGCAAGGCGATACGGTGGAGCTGGGTTCAGCATCTTGTTTCGCCTCGTGGTCGAGCCGACGGGGCGGGCCGTCTGGTGGAAGCGGGCAATGAGTGAACGAACCTTTGTCGGTATTGGTTTTGGCGCGATTCAAGCCGGTTTGTTTCTGTACGAGGCCCATCGCTCTGGCAACTTCAGGCGGCTGGTGGTGGCCGAGGTGATACCGGAAGTGGTGGCGGCGCTGCGGCGCGACGGCGGCCGGTATCACGTCAACATCGCCACCCGGACCGACATTGAAGATCACGCAGTAACCGGCGTGGAGATTTTCAACCCGAACGTGCCGTCGAACCGTGAAGAACTAGTCGCGGCGGTGGCGGAGGCGGCGGAGATTGCGACGGCGTTGCCAAGCGTGGAGTTCTACGATTCGGTTTCGCCAATTCTCGCCGAAGGTCTTGCGGGCAAGGCGTCGCCGTGCGTCGTGTACACCGCCGAGAACCACAACCACGCGGCGGAACTCCTGGAGCCCCAAGTCGGGGCGAACCGTCGCGTCCAGTTCCTCAACACGGTCGTTGGCAAGATGAGCGGCATCGTCACCGGTGACCGTTCGCTGACGCCGGTGGCCGAGGGTTTGCCACGCGCGTTCCTGGTGGAAGAGTTCAACCGGATTCTGATTACGCAGATTCGCCTGCCGGGATTTCGCCGCGGCATCACGGTGTTCGAGGAGAAACCGGACTTGCTGCCGTTCGAGGAGGCGAAACTGTACGGACACAACGCCGTCCACGCCTTGCTCGGCTATCTCGCGCATCGCCGGGGCTATCGTTTCATGAGCGAAGTGGCCCAGGATCCGCAGTTGATGACGCTGGCCCGCGAGGCGTTTCTCGAGGAGTCGGGGGCCGCTCTCATTGCGAAACATGCCGGTCTTGATCCTCTCTTTACTCGCGCCGGCTTTCAGGCGTATGCCGACGATCTGCTGCAACGCATGACCAATCCGTTCCTGCGCGACCAAGTCGAACGCGTCGTGCGCGACCCCTGCCGCAAGCTCGGCTGGGACGATCGGCTTATCGGTACGATGCGGCTCGCGCTCGGCGCGGGTATCATGCCGAGGCGATTCGCGTTGGGCGCGGCGGCGGCGCTCGACCTGTTGTTTCCCGGCCGAGGCGTCGGCGAGGTCGCGAGCGAACTCTGGCCGGCGGCCAACACAGACTTGATTCGCCTGATCGAGCAGGCAAGATCCGAACTGCGAGCCAGCGCACTATGCTAACAACCGCAAACCTGATTCAAGAAGCCAACCGCGCGGCACGGCGGTGCCGGGGTTCAACATCCCGTATCTGCCAATGCTTGAGCCGACGGTGTGGGCGTTGCGGGACACGACCAGTTTCGGCCTCATCCTGGTGGCGCGACTGGAATGGGTGAAGTTCGAGGCGCGCAGCCTTGAGGCGGTAGCCGAGGAATACCGGCGGGTCGGCGACCCGCGGTACACGCGGTTGCACCTCGATCACGTCCCGGTGATTGACGAGGACAACCAGCGGGTGGACTTCGTGGACGATATCACGCGGGCGTTGACCGCAGGGTACGAGTCGGTCATGGTGGACGGTTCGCGCTTGCCGTTGGCGGAGAACATTGCCGCGACGAAGCGGATTGTGGAAATGGCGCACGCGCGCGGCGTGGCGGTCGAGGGCGAACTGGGCGCGGTGATGGGACACGAGGCCGGGCCGATGCCGGCCTACGAGGAGTTGTTTGCGTCGGGTAAGGGGTTTACGGATCCGCAGGAAGCCGCCCGGTTTGTGCGTGATACCGGGGTGGACTGGTTGTCGGTGGCGGTAGGCAGCGTGCATGGCGCCATTTCGGCGGCGACGCGGCACAAGAAGAAGGTCGAGGCGCGGCTGAACATCGAGCACTTGGAGAAACTCCGCTAGGCCACGGGTGTGCCGCTCGTGTTGCACGGTGGCACCGGCATCCGCAAGGAACACGTGATGCAGGCGATTCGGCACGGCATCAGCAAGATCAACATCGCCACCGCCACGCGCCAGTCCTATGAACGGCTGGTCAAAAAATCTCTCGCCAAGGCCCAGCAGGCGGCATACAATGCCGCCGTGAAAGTGATCCGCGAAGACTTGGAAATCGAGGGCACCGCACGCGTGTTGAACCCATGAACCCAACAACGTTTGCCTTGTTCTTCGGCAACCGAGGTTTCTTTCCCGAATCGCTCATTGCCGGCGCGCGCAAGGAGATAAGAGAGCGCGTCGAGCAACTTGGCTATGGCACGCTCATGATGCCGGCCAGCGCGACGCCGTTCGGCGCGGTGGAGTCGGTGACGCGTCGGGGAGCGCTCGAGTAGAGCCACAGGTGGTCCGGCGCCAGGCCGACCGCGGAAGGAGCCAGAAAAGTAAGAATGTCCCCTCCCCGGCCTTCCACGCAGAATTGCCTGCCCGGAATTCCCGTGGCGCAGAGATCCACAGCCGCTGCTATTACTTCGCAATAAGCATTATATCTGCGAGTACATATTCGTGGTTTCGAACGGCCAGCAAATGCAGGCGGTCAGCCGCGTCGAACGAGGCCCCGTTACCCCGACCAATCTTCAAAAAAGCCCTTTCGGCGAGAACGTCGGATGGCTTTCTCTTTGTCACGCAAAGACTTACGTTGCTTGTCCCCGCACTATCCGAGGAAGTGCCGCCACGGGTGGAAGAACTGGGAACCGGATCGAAGAAGGGGGAACCGGCGCCCCTTGCCGACTCACTCCCGTCGGTGGGCTCTACCACCCGCCCGGGTCCGGCCAGGGCGACCCGCGACACCGGATAACCCATGCGGTAACCATCCGCCATCCACTGCGCCCGCTCCGAGTCGGCGCAATCGACGTGCGCGTCCTCGCTGCAGAGTTTCACCGTCCGCACGCCGATCGCCCAGATGCCGTCCAGAATCTTGTCATTGCTGGCAAAGCGGCCGAGCCGTTGGAACGGGTAGAGGCGGTCCACCATCCGGACGTCGTGGAGTTTGATCCGGCCTTCCAGCACCCGGATCACGAGGTACTTGCAGCCGTAGGTGTCGCTGGTCATGTACGTCTGGCGCCCCCCGCGGGCCGTGTAGGCGTTGAACTGCCCGCGCGTCTTCGGTTCCCTTCCGAGACTGGGCACGCGATCCGTGTCGAAAAAGCGGATCGCATAGTCGATCTCCAGGCGGCTGCCGGAGGTCGCATCGAAGTCCAGCACGCTGTAGGCCTGCATTTCGCGCCCGCAGTCGATCACCAGTTTCGCCCCCGCGGAAAGTTCCAGCGGCAGCAAGCGGTTGAGGGGACCCACCTGCACGGTGTCCGGGCAAGCGTCCACGACGCTCAGGTTGCCGGCCTCCTGTTCGCGGAGCAAGGGGATGCTCCGCGGATGGAGAGGCTCCCACTGTCCCTTGTCGAGCGGGACGGCCGCCTTCCACGACGAGTCGTCGAAGTCGACCGCCGTCCAGTCGCCGGTGTCGCGCCGGGCGTCAATCACCTCGAATATCGATCCATAGGCCGGGGGCGACGGCAGATGCCAGGTTTCGGTCGAAACGCGCCACGAGCCATCCGTTGCCAAGCGCAAGGGACTCCCACCGCGCGGCGTCCAATGCAACTCCGCGGTGAATCCCGGCCGGTGGGCCATCATCCGTGCGCATTGGCAGGGAAACTTCTCGACCGGTTCATCGATCACCACGTAGCCGGGGTAGTGGACGAGCACAACGATCGCGTTGCGGCCGCACTGCAGGTGACCCGTGACGTGGAGAATGTCGTATTCCGGGCGCTTGGGATCAAATCGACAGGGCCCGCGCTCGACGTAGCGCCCGTTGATCCAAAGCACATAGCGGACGTCGGCGAAGATCCGCAGGGTCGCCTCGGCGGGAGCCTGGTCCAGATCGAAAGCCCGGCGGAAAACGGCATACTCCTGTTTCCCGGGCGGTTCGGCCCGGGTCCAAACGAACGAGGCGTCCAAGCGGCGGGCAGCCTTGCCCTCGTCTGCCAAGTCCCCCGCCGTCGCAATGGACGCACAGCAGAGACATACAACGATCGCTGCAATCCTTATACCGCATCTCGCATCGCGCATCCCCCCTGAAGCTGACGGGCCATCTTAATCGACTTCATTTCATCGTATGCTGTAATATTCGCTGTCATCGCTATTCTCCCTAGTGCAATCTTAATCGAATTCATTTCATTGTTTGTTGTTTTATCGGATCACGGCATTGTGATTTTCTTCGCTGTAAACACTGTGGGCTGCTGCATCTCCAGGCCGGTGGTAATCAGGAATTGATACTCCCGGCCCGATTTGTAGGCGTCCGGGATGGGCATCTCCAGAAGGGTCTTCTCATAGGGCCGCAGTGCCGGGCAGGTGGCCTTGATCGTCAGCTCGGTCTCCTTTTTGGCCGGCGGCAGGAGGCCGAACTCCTCGATCGTGGGCACTTCCGAGGCCTCGAGGATGTTCAGGCGGAAGTGCCGGGCGGTAACCGGCGCGAAGTCGAGCACTTTCGCGCCGGCAATCGTCGTTCCGCGGGCGAGTTCCTTCCACGTCTGGCCGTCCAGGTATTCGACGACGAACCGTTGCGTGCGGGGAAATGCCAGCTCCCTGATCACGGCGCGGCCAACCCGTTCCGGCTGGCCGAGGTCGACCTCCAGCCAGCCGCTGCGAGTCCCGCCCGCGGCGCTCCAGCGGGTCGAGGTATCGCCATCGACGGCCTTGTCGGCCTCGAAACCCGGGTCCAGCCAGATGCTCGAGGCGGTCGCTGGCTTGCCCCGGCTCAGCGTATCCGGCATCGTCAGATGCTCCGGATCCACGCGGACCTCGGACGGTCGGGAGGCCACCTGGCCGTGGTTGGAAACTTCGATGCGCAGACTTCGTTTCTTGCCCTGGCCGACAACTTGCGGTTGACGCACGGTCAGAAGCGGCTCGTCGTAGGTGACCCAGGGCAGACGCGTGTAGCCGAAGAGCAGTTTCCCTCCTGAGGTGCGGCCCAGCAGTTTGCCGGCGAAGTTGTGGTCCTCGAAGCCGCATCCTTTGCCTGTAAAAACAGCCACCAGGTCCCGGCCGTCCTTCTCTGTTCTCAACAGGCGCGCGCCCCGGCCAAAATCGACTTCCTCCGGCGCTCCGAAGCGCAGCGATTCCAGCGCCACATCTTTCTGCGGATCGAATCCGGATTCCGCGAGGATTTTTACCCGCACCTGTTTCGTGGCGTCGGTGACCCGCTCTTGGCTGAGCAGCGTCAACAGGCGGTCGACGGTCAAGGGGATGGCAATGTTCTTTGAACTGTGGATATCGTTGGCCTTGTCTTCCCACTTACTGTAGTCGATCACGGCGAAGTTCGCTTGGATGGCCCGCCCATGTTTGTCCTGAAATACCTTCATGCGTTCGTACTTGTACCACTCCTCCTTTTTTCCGTCCTCGGAGACAGCAATGCCGGGCATATAGGCTTCACCCGGGTCGACTTTCCAGTGTACGCCGTTCTTGGAGCGGAGGTGGTACGCGATGCGGCCGTACCAGTCGTTGACGATCAGGTGATATTGCACGGTCGTTCGCCAGATTACTGGATCTTCAAACCGCCCCTGCACCTTCGGATAGACGCTGCCCTGGGTGATTTGTTCCCAGGTGGAGAGCCCGTCCCGGCTGACCCAGATACCGCCGCCCCGGCACACCATGAGGTAGGAGCCGTCCTCGCGTTGAACAAAGCTCAGGTTGGACAGGCCTTCGACGATGGGGCGGTCCCGGGGATCAAACTGGAACGTCTTCCTTTCCCAGGGGCCTTCGAGTGTGGCACCCAGGTAGTAGGCATCAACCACGTAACAGACATACCGGCCATCCTTGAGTCGATAGGCTTCGGGATTATGGCCTCCGCCGAGCACTTCCGCGACCTTGTAGGGGCCGAAGCGGTTCTTGGAAACGCATCGCACGACTTCGGACGCAGGCCAGGCCATGTGTCCGCGGGGGTCGTCCTCGCGCCAGCGGCAGACGAACAGGTGATACCTGCCATCCTCCCCCTGGAGGATGTTTCCGCCCCAGTAAGACCATTCCCCTTCCTCGATCCCATTAAGCACGTCGCGCGGTTTGACCGCATCCACACCCCAGGTGTCAGCCGTGCGTTTCCCGAGCAGCGGCATGGGTTCGAAACGGTCCATAAACCGCCCGCCGGGAACCAGGTTCTTCCAGGCGGCAGGTCGCTCGATATCCTTGTGCTGGCCATGCACGGCAACCGCCAGACTTGCCCAGGCGAGCAGGGTAAGCAGGGTTCGGGTTAGGGCCTTAGACTGCATTTGCATGCTTCTGGTCATCTTTCTCTCTCCCCATTGAGTGGGTTGCGTTGCTTGACTGGCTACTGTTTCGCTTGGGAATGGGCACTTTCGTTCCGTGCTCACCGGCCCGCCTTGTGCATCAGACTGAAATCGTCCACCCAGCCTTGCTTGCCCTGCACCGTGTCGGTTGGGCCGGCGGAGACCTTCACGGTATAGGCGCCGCTTTCCAGGCCGGTGTAGTGGCGCGTCCACTTGACGTAGGCGCCCTTGGGCGAGAGGCAGTCCGGAGACGAGGAGTTGGCGGGCTTGACGACCTGCGAGGCGCCGTCCAGCAGCTCGAAGCTGAGGTTGGGGCCGAGGTTGTTGGCGGAATTGGCCCGGCTCATGACCCACATGCTCAGTTCGTAGTCCCCGGCGGGCAGCGCGACGGCTTGCGTTAGATTGATGGTTTGGTCTTTGCCGCCCTGCAGCCGGAAATGCTTCTTCCCGCCATGCGGGGTGTAATGGACCCCGTCGTTGTCCATCTCCAGGTCTGCGTCGACCAGGACTTCGGAGTTGCACGACCAGTGGAGCGCCCCGGTTTCAAAGCCCGGATTCGTGATGAGCGGGCGACCCGGCCGGGCCTCCATCATCGGGAATTCGACCACGCGGCTCAGGCTGCCGCCCGGCCAGACGGCGCGGGCCTTGACCACGGTGTCGCGCGTGATCTCGATCGGCTTCCGATAGACCGTGGACTCCGCGGTCGGATCGGAGCCGTCAAGCGTGTAGACGATCCCGACCCCGTCGGCGGGGGCTTCCAGTCCGACCTTGCCGGTGCCGACGAACATGCTTGCCGGGCTGGTTTTGCGCGGCGGGGAAGCCGTCCACCACGGCCGCCGCTCGAGCGACACCGGCATCGGTCGCACACGGCCCTGCTCATCCAGATCGATCCGCAGGATCGCCGGGCGCTCGCGGAACGGAGCCCCGCCTTCGTTCCCCCAGAAGGTAGCCCACCAATTGCCCTCGGTGTCGGTGAAGAACATGTTGTGTCCGCCGTGCGGGATGGCCAGGTAGCGGGGGCCGTAAGGGCCGTAAACGTTGTCCGCCGAGGCCACCATGCAGGAGTACCCGTCGATCCACTCGGCGCAGATGAGATAGTACTTCCCTTTTCGTTTCGTCAGGTAGGCCCCTTCATGGCCCACGTGTCCGAAATTCGACGGTTTGAGCAGGCGAGGTTCTTCGGCAAGGCCGGTCATCTCGTCATTCATCCGCGCGATCTTGCCGTTCATGTAGAGCCAATAGACCTTGCCGTCGTCGTCCTGGAACAGGGAGGCGTCGATTTCCCCGGTCAACGGCCCGTCCTTCTTGACGTCCTGATAGGGTCCTTCCGCTCTGCCGGTCGTGCTCTTGAGCAGTCCACATCCACCGTAGTTCATGGAGTAGGTCAGCCAGAAGGTTCCTTTCATGTAGTGGATCTCGGGTGCCCAGACCGCCCGCACCTTGTCGCTCCGCCTGAATTCCTTGCCCCAAGTCGCGTCCCGATCCAACGACCAGACCAGGCCCAGGGGTTCCCAGTTCTGTAGGTCCTTGCTCTTCCATACCCGGATGCCTTCGTTGACGTACCACCAGCCGGTTTTGTCATGAGCAGGGGCCGGGTTGTCGGCCGTGGTGCCCGTCAGGTAGTACGTTCCGTCCGGGCCGACGCAGATGCACACATCGCGGACCGCGTGATCGAACAAGGGCTCGATGGGCGGCAGATTGCTGGGCTCGTCGGCCGAGGACAGGCCGGTCAAACACTGTAGGATGAAGAAACCAGCCGCGGCACATTGAAGGACCGAACGGATGGGCTTCATCGTGTGGCTCCTTGTCGTGTTTGAACAGCGGTTGCGTCGCGGCTGACGGTATGCGGTCCGCGGTTGTCCAATCGCTTCGCTGCTGTTTCGAATCACCGGGTTCGTATTCACCGGTTGCCTGTTCGTATTCATCTCTTCGTATCCTTTCATGGTGTTCAGAGTGTTCATTCTCATCGTATGTGCTTTCCTCCTATCCGCAGCAAGAGGCAGCCATGCCCGTGGACATCGGCGCGGTCATTTCTCTTTCATTTATAAATGCTGCGAGGTCAAGGTGCTGAGGGTTGATCAGCGTTCCGCCTTCTCCCGGCGGGTACAACCCGAACTCCTCGATCGTAGGCACTTCCGAGGCCTCCAGGATGTTCAGGCGGAATCGGCGGGCCGTGACAGGCTCGAAATCGAGCACCTTCGCGCCGCCGATGGTGGTTCCGCGGGCGAGCGGCTTCCACGCCTCTCCGTCCAGGTACTCGACGGCGAACTGCCGGGTGCGGGGGAATGCCAACTCCCTGATCACGGCGCGGCCGACCCACTCCGGCCGGCCGAGGTCGACCTCCAGCCAGCCGCTGCGCGTGCCGCCCGCAGCGCCCCAGCGGGTCGAGGTATCGCCGTCGACGGCCTTGTCGGCCTCGAAACCCGGGTCCGGCCAGGTGCTCGAGGCGGTCGCCGGCTTGCCCTGGCTCAACGCCGCCGGCAGCAACGGCGGCGATGGCGGCGACGGCGGCAGCGCCGGCGGCTTGTGCGTGGGGCCCTTGACGCCCCAGGGATTTTCGTATTCCGAAGGCACCGGCACGACCACCGGGTCGGTTTGCGCGTCGGCCGTCAGCACCGCCTCGTCGCCCTTGGCGAGCAGCAATTCCCAGGTCCCTTCGCCCACGGACTTGGCGCGGATCGGTTTTCCGTTCACGCGCACAACCATGCCCGCCGGCAGGTCGGTCTTTACGCGGCACGGTTCGCCCGCGAGACTGCGGATGCGGACCCAGGAGGTTTTCCCGGCTTTCCGCGCGGCGCTGACCAGAAAGGCGCCTTCGGCACGCAGATCGTGAAATACCGCGGCATCCCAAGCTTTCGGTATCGCCGGGAACACGTGAATCGCCTTGCCCCAGCTTTGCAGCAGCATGTCCTGCACCGAACGATTCAGCACAATCGAGCATTCGATGACGGGATCGGTCTCGATGTACATAGTATTGGGCCGGACGAAGCGCTGGTCGGCCATGTGCCGTTGGATCTGATCGATGGCGTTATCTCCGTCGCCGATGGTGGCGTACATCGAGGCCGCGCCGGCGCGGGACCAACCCCATACCTGGCCGGAGTCGCCAACGGTCAGCCAGTGGTGGATCGAGCGCTTCATCAGGTCCCGGTCCTCCGACCGCTCGTCGGTCATGATGTGCAGCGGATGAATCATCAGCATGTGCGACCAATGGCGATGCGAACTCTTCAACTGCACGTTAGGACCAATGCGCAGTCCGGTTTCGTCCACCGCATATGGTACCAGCTTGTCGAGGGTTTCCTTCCATTTAAGAACGAGAGGATCGTTCAATTGATAACGGTCGTTCAGCTTGAGCAATGTCTGGCAGCCCCAGCGCAACAGGGAAAGCTGGTAGTTGTTGTCCACGTCGTCGGCGTATTCCGGCGAATTCAGCCTGGGCAGATGCAATTTGCCGTCGCCGCCCTCCTTGAGGATGTGCAAATAGAGGTTGATGCTGCCGCGCAGCAGGGGGTAGAAGGCGTGCTTGTCCCGGTCAGTCACCATGGAGTGATCCATCGTGTAGCGGTAGTGCTGATAGTAATTGTGCAGCGCCCAGGGGAAATCGGCGGGGTTGATGTAGCCCACGCGGGTCCCGTTGCCGGCCAGGCCCTGGTTGTCGGTGGTGTGCGGAACCGTGGCGACGTCTTCGAAGTGCCAGATGTCTTTGCCGTTGCGGAAGAAGTTGGCGCGCTTCTGGTCCATGAAGTTCACCAGCGACTCGCCCAGTTCGAGCCGGTTGCCGGTGTAGACGGGCAGATAGAGGCACTGGAAATTCATGTTCCACCAGATGCGCGGCCAGACGGTTTTGCGGAACCACGGGCCGAGCAGATCGACCGGCGGGCCGTCGGGACGCGAGGCGCAGGCCAGCTTGTACCACTGGATCCAGTAGAAGCTCTCGGCCCTTGGTTCGGGGATGGAGACAAAACTTTTCGGATAGAAATCGTGCCACCAGGCGCGGTGCGATTTCAAGAGCGCGTCGAAATCGGCGGCGGCATTCGCCTTGACCGTCTTGACCACTTCGTCATGGGCGGTCTTGGCGGGGTATGAATCGGCAATGGACAGGATGACGCGGCGCCCGGCCGGGATTTGCTTTTCCGTCCAGGCCGTGGCGTGCTCACCGCCGTCGCCCTTCGGGTCGTCCATGCCATGGCCGTAACGTTCCTGGGTGCAGACCGGGATCCCGTCAACCGTCTCCGTCCGTGCGGGCGGATTGGCCGGTTCATTCCAGAAGCCGTTGGGGTGGGAATCGGGCCAGTTCACGAAATCCCGGCAGATGGTCGCATCCCACGCAAACGCGGCGGCCGTCTCGCCACCCTCCGTCTCCACGTCGATGAACAGAACCATCTCCTTGGTGTGGATGAAGGACCGAAAGCGGATCGTGCCCTGATCGGTTTTCACCTCGCCGCGGACCTCCGCATTCCAGAGGTCCATGCGCATTGTCCCGCCCTCGATCTTGCCGCGGGTGGTCAGCACCAGTCCGCCGATCGGCAGGCGGTTGTTGTCGCGCCGGTGCTCGGTCACATCCTGGCGCCCCATTTCCCAGCGCAGGGTCTTCTCGCCGGTCTGGTAGACGGTCGCGCCCAGCATCCCGTTGCCGAGGAAGGCCCCCTTGTCGAAGTGGTCCGGGAGCTTCTCGAAAACCAGGTCCTGCCGGGCGAGAAAGGCCGGATAGTCCACTTCCACCTTGACTGCGGATTCCGCTGCTTCCGCCGAGTGGAAAACCGCGGCAACGCCGGTGATCAAAAGGGTGGAAAACAACGGTTTCAAAGATATCATTTTCATCGGATCAGTTCCTTACCGGGTGCGGATGGAAATCGTGGCGGGTTGCAGGCCCTCCGATACGGCGGTCAGTTCGATGGCGCCGCCGTGTCCGGGTGTGGCACGGACGATGGCCAGCGCGAGGCCGTTGAAGGCCTTGCGCTGCATGGCCTGAAAGGGCTCCAAGCTGGTGGCGTCCCCATTGTCCACGGCCACGATTTTGCCCGGGCCGGACACCGTGAATTTCACCAGGTTGGAAGACCGCGGAACTGTCAGGCCGTCCTTGTCGGCAATGCGCACGGTGACGAAGCACAGATCTGTGCCATCGGCGCGGATTTCGGGGCGGTCGGCCTCGAGCGCGACGGCGGCGGCAGCGCCGGTGGTCTTGACGGTGTCCGTGGCCCATTCCCTGCCGTTTCTATACGCTACGGCCTTGAGCGTGCCCGGCTCGTATTTCACCTCGTTCCAGACCAGGCGGAAATCCCGGCCGGGTTGCTTTTTGAGGCGCCCGAGCGAACGGCCGTTGAGGAACAGCTCGGCCTCGTCGCCGGACGTGTAGAGATGCACCGGCGTGACTTGGCCCACGCGATCCGGCCAGTTCCAGTGCGGCAGCAGATGCGCCATCGGATGATCGGGCCGCCAATGCGACTGATAGAGATAGTAACGGTCCTTCGGGAAACCCGCCAGGTCGATGATGCCGAAGTAGCTGCTGCGCGCAGGGGACCGGGTTCTGGCCAGTTCGGCCAGCTTCTGCTCGAGTTCAGCGCGCTTTGTCGGATCGTTGCGGAAGTTAAGCAGGTTGGTCTCATCGGAGTTGAAAGGCGTCGGCTCGCCGAGGTAGTCGAAGCCGGTCCAGACAAACTCGCCCAACAGGTGCGGCCAGCGGACGTGGGTGCGGAACTGGGTGTCCGGATCGCAACCCCAGCCGGGTGCCGCCCGGTCGTAGGAGGGCACCTGCCAGTTCTGGTTGTCGTACTCGCCGCGGGAGCTGAGGCAAGAGGAGGTTTCGCTGCCCATGGTGGGCATGTTCTGGTAGCGCGGGTCTTTGTCCCAGCGGTCCTGCTGGCCGAAGAAGTAGTTCACGCCCATGACGCCGAGGGCCATGGCCGCCCCGGAAGCGCGGCCGCCGTCCGGATCGTTGTAGCCATTGGAAACCGGACGCGTCGGGTCCTCCCTGCGCACGATGTCGGCGAGGTGTTTGGTCAGCACGGCATCCCCCTGCTCCATCACCTCGTTGCCGATGCTCCAGATGATCACCGAAGGGTGGTTGCGGTCGCGGCGGACGAGGGCTTGCAAGTCGCGCTCGTGCCACTCGTTGAAGATCTGGCTGTAATCGTCGCCGCGCTTGCTGGATCGCCAGACGTCGAAGGCCTCGTCCATAATCAGGATGCCCCTGCGGTCGGCGATTTCCAGCAACTCGGGCGCGGGCGGATTGTGCGAGGTGCGGATGGCGTTGCAGCCCATTGCTTTGAGGATTTCACACTGGCGCTCGATGGCGCGGGCGTTGATCGCCGCGCCGAGCGCGCCGAGGTCGTGGTGATTGCAGACGCCTTGAATCGGGACGCGCCTGCCGTTGAGCAGGAAGCCGTTGCGCGCGGTGAATGCGAGGGTGCGGATGCCGAATGGCGTGTCGTAACGGTCCACCTCACCGCCAGCCACATGGACAACCGTGCGGGCCAGGTAACGGTTCGGCGCGGCGATGTCCCAGCGCTTGGGCTTGGTGTAACCGTTCACGGCCTTGTGGCCGGCCAGGCTCACGATGAGCCTGATCAGTAGTATGTACGCCCC
>DATKUU010000441.1:0-3724 GCA_035530455.1 Phycisphaerae bacterium
CGACGGCGCCACCTGGGTCACTCCCACCACTGAGGCCGCCGCGCTCGAGCTGCCCGACCTCGTCCCCGGCGGGACCGATACGCTCCACATTCGCCGCACGGTGGCCGCCTCGACGCCCTTCGACCCGTCCGAACTGGTCCACCTCCACTACAGTTTTCAAGGACTCTGACCTATGAAACTATTCGCTGTCCCCTTCGACAACCTCGACACCGGGGCCGTCGCCGACACGTTCGTGACCCTAGCCGCCGTCCAGGCCGGCGACACGGCCGGCTATCGTTGCCGCATCCGCCGCATCGCCGCGGGGCCGTCCGCCGACTCGCCGGCCGACCTCAATGTCGCGCTGAAGCTGACGCGCGTCGACGACGTTTCCGCCGGCGGCGCGGGCACGAAGACCGCCGCCACGCCCACGCAACTCGATTCGCTCAGCGCCGCGGCGGTCTGCTCGGGCGGCATCGACTACACCGTCGAGCCGACCACTTACGGCACCGTGCTGTGGGCCATTGAAATGAACCTCCGCAACTCGATCGACATCGACTTCCCGCCGGAAGACGCCCCGATCTGCAACCGCGACCAACTCATCGGCCTGCTGGCCGCCCCCCGCAGCGCCAACGCCGCCGAACTCAGCGGCGTGATCTGGTTCGAGGAGTTCTGACGGAGTTGCAATTTGACCCCTGAAATTGAAATCCGTGTCCATCCGTGTTCATCCGTGGTTACCCTCTCCGGTTGACCGATGCCCGAACAAGTCTTCTTCATCCACCGCGATTCGCCGCCCCGCGCCGCGCCTCGACCGAGGTTCATTCGTTCGACCCGTCGAGGCGCTTCGCGCCCCGCCCGCCGGTCCCGGTCCAGGGTCTTCGCCGGACCGGCGCGGCGGGGTTACCACGCCGGCGAGCTGCGGGGCCTCTACCGCATCTTCAACGCCGCCGAGTACACCTTCTTCCACTCGGCCATCGCCCCGCCCGCCGAGTCCGACCCGCCCGCCGAGAGCAACGCCACCAGCCCCTGGACGCCGGCGACCAGCTACGCGGCGAGTTCCGAGAACTACCTGGCGCTGTCGTGGTCCAACGGCGTGATCGACTCCGGTTTCTACCCGGTCGGCCCCCGCGGCGAGTCGTACCTGATCCTGCGGGTCGACGGCAGTTACGAGGAGGAGGCCGCGCGGCCCTACGGCCCCACGCTCTGGCAGCTCGAATCGCGGGCCGGCGGCGTGATCCGCGTCACCGCGAACTACTACCAGGGCGGCCCTGACCGCGCCGATACCTGGGCGATCGCCTACACCACCAACGGCAGCACGCCCGCGACCGACTCGCCCGGCGTGACGCAAACCATCCCATCCGGCGGCCTGGCCAAGCTCTCGTATGACCTGCCCGCGCAGGCCGACGGCACCACCGTCAAGGTCCGCTTGCAGACCCGCCGCGACGGCATCTATTCGGCCGACTCGACCGTGCAAACCATCACCGCCGACGACAGCGACCCGAGTACTCCCCTGGGAGACGCCAACTGGCCCGGTTCGCTGCCGTCGCTGTTTTGAGAAGAAGAAAGGACGAGCCACAGATGAACACGGATCAACACGGATTGGAGGACGCCGATCGAGGCGGGTGCGACATGGCGCCCGAGTTGATCCAGGTGTCCCGGATCATCGACTGCCCCGAACGCGAGCACGAAATCTCGCTGATCGAAATCACCGCCGGCCCGCCCCCCGGCAACGATTGCCCCTACCTCCCCTAATCCGTGCCCATCCGTGCAATCCGTGGTCCGCCCCCTTCCCCCTGTCTTCCTAACGGTGCCCCATGGGCGTTACCATCATCGGCCCCGCCGAGACCGACTACCCGATCACCCACGTTCCCCCGATCGTGCAGGTGAAGCAGGGCTGGGACGGCCACTGGCAGACGATCGACCAGCTCGAGCTGACCGCCATGGAGCGCCACGTCTCGGGCCAGGACCTCGACCGGGCCCAAATCCGCTGGCGTTACAGCTGGTCGATGAAGCACCCCTGGGAGGCCGCCCTGACGCAGTACGCCAGCGTCAACGCCGACAAGCTCTGGTGCCGGGTGCGGATGATTGACTACGTGAGCGAGGTGAAGACCACCGTCTTCGTCGGCCAGTTTTCCGGCGACGACCGCACGATCTTCGGCAGCACGGCCCACGGCCCGACCGGCGTCCAAAACCTCGTCGCCTACGGCCCGCTGCAAATCCTGCGGAAGATCCAGGTCAGCGAGTCGATCTGGTATCACGACAGCCAGGAGAAAACGCTCGGCTGGGTCCCCTCGATCAACGCCACCTCCGATCGGCAAGCCATCGTCGGCAACCGCTCCGGGCCCAAGGGGGCCGCCGGGACCTATCTCTACGGCGAGCCGGGCCAATACGTCTGGAACTACCGCGAATACCTCGAGTACCTGCTGGCCAACTGGGTCGCCGACGACGACGGACCGACGTGGACCGTGGGCGGGCAGGTCGAGATCCTCCACGACTTCAAGACGCCGATTCAACTCGGCGGCGGCGAGAGCGTGGCGCAGATCATCGCGCGGCTGATCCCCCGCGACCAGGGCGTCGACTTCAACATCGTGCCGACCTACGACGAGGACGGGGCGGACCAAGGTTTCGAGATTCAGGTCTTCGCCTTGCGGGCCGACGAAGTGAGCTTCAACGACGTTACCCTGCCGGTCAACCCCAACCAGATCGAAATCCGCACCAGCCAGACCACCGACAACATCACCACGCGGATCGCCTACGCCAGCGACCAGGAGTACGACACGATCCGCGTGTTGGGCCGCCGGATCGTCGTCTGCTGCACGCTGCACGGCGAGAACACGAAGCTGCGGCCGGCCGACTCCGCCTCGTTGGTCCCGCGCTGGAAGATGGCCCTGGAGAACATCTACCTCGCCGGCGACCCCAACACGAAGGACGCCGAGGAAAACGACCTGTTCCGCGCCCAGGACCTCTTGCGGCCGGTGTTCCAGCACTTTGCCGCCCCGGAGGGTTGGGACCTCGAGGAAGCCGGGGCCGCGCCGAAGCTGACCAAGACGGGCGAACTGGACGCCGACGCCTCGGCCACCTATCAAGACGCCATCCGCGGCACGCTCTCCTGGCTGCCGTTGCGCGAGGCGACCGACTACTCGACCGACCCGCCGACCGAACAGACCGGCGGCGGCGTGCAGGCCGACTTCCTCCCGCCGGCCGTCTGGCTCTACACCGACGTGGTGATCGACGACTCGGGCGAGCAGAGCACGCTCGACTCGCCGCGGTGGGTCCCCGTCGACACGCTCGGCATCGGCGTGGCGGTGTTGCGGTCCGACTGGGGCGTGATGCTCTCCGCCGCGCCCAACCACCTGCTGGCGCTGAACCACATGACGATCGACGGCTCGACCGTCCCCGACAGCCGCAAGCAGCCGGCGTTCGACTATGACGACCTGGCGGCCACGATCGCCTTCGAGGGCGATCACCGGCTGATGCTGGAGAAGGCGTTGCCCGATGCCACGGCCGGCGGCGGGGTGCGGATCATCGAAGTCCCGGGTGCAGAGTGCTGGTTCCTGGCCCCCGATACGTTCGTGGGCGCCGACCCGCAAGACGGACGGTTTATGAACACCTCGGGCAACACCGGGCGGCTGATCCGCAACGACGCCGACAAGTTGGCGGCCGTGATGGCCGGCGCGATCGCCCGTTACTGGTGGGGCCGCTGCCGGGCCTCGATCAGCGTCAAGGGAATGCGGGCCTGGCACGGCCT
>DATKUU010000442.1:0-2742 GCA_035530455.1 Phycisphaerae bacterium
TCGGGCGCGGCGGCCGACCCGTGGTCCACGTTGATCCCCGGCTCGTACACGGCGGGGATGGCCGGCTACATCGTCGGCACATACCTGGACGCGGCGATCAGCGGCATCGGTGGCGCCACCGGCTCGGGTGCGGTCGAGGACACGCTCACCTTCTACTACGACGTGGCGGAGACGCAGCCCATCGACGGCGCCGAGGTCTGGATCACCAACGACGTGGCCGGCGTCGATGGCGGGTCGGTCATCGCCGGGACGCTGGTGACCGACTCCAGCGGCATCGTCACGTTCGCACTCGACACCGGCACCTACTGGGTCCACCTCCAGAAGGGCGGCTACAACTTCACCACGACCTACCCGCGGCAACTCACCGTCGCGGCGGGAGGGTTCTCATGGGCGTAACAGGTCATGCAGACAGCGTTGCCGCCTCTCCGGGAACAACGAAGGAGTGGACCAGGACCACGCTGGCCACGCACCTCATGCCGATGGCCGGGGGGCGGGCCAAGGACGCCGACGGGACGGCCAGCCAGGCGCTCAAGGACCTCGTCCTCCAGGCGTTCTGCGATGTCTGGGAATGGGAAGAGTGGCAGTTCCGAGAGACGCAGCAGTCGGCCGAGGCGACGATGACCCTCGCGGCCGACGCCACGAGCTACAATATCACGGACAACTGGTCGGACTTCGGCAAGCTGGTCAGCAACCGCCTGTTCGAGACCTCGGGCAAGGGCGACCTGATCGTCCACCCGAACTTCCGCAACTTCAACCAGGCCAAGGCCCGGTGGATGTCCGCCGGCACGCTCGGGTCGGGCGTGCCCGAGGTGGGGCGGATCGTCCAGCAGACCGCCGGCACGGACAAGGTGATGCTGATCGTCCCCAAGTCCGACGGGGCGTACACGTACCTCATGCCGTACCTGACCAAGGCCCCGACGCTGGGACTGACGGACGTGCCCGACTGGGACGACTTCGCCCACAAGCTCTGGCGGCAGTGGGCGTTGATCCTCGTCAAGCAGCAGATGACCCACGACGACTCCTGGAAGGACGACTACTCGGCCTACAAGGCGATGATCGCCCAGGCGCAGAGCGGCCCCGACGAGGAGCAGGTGAACACCACGGGCGCGATGTTCGACGCCCACGGCGACCTCTCCGTATTCGGCGAAGGCTGCGGCGGAAACGCCATGGCGATCCTGAGAGAGTGAATGTAGACGAATGGCCTTACTGAAGACGCCATTTTCAAGAGGGCTGAACACGGACCTGGCGGTCAACCACCTGCCGTCGGGGACGGCACGCACTGCGCGCAACGTCGTCCTGGAGGGCACGGAACTCCAGGGGCGGCTCGGCTTCGACGAGTGGAAGGTGGCCAGCCCCGGCGCGGCAGGCGCGGGCATCTTGAACATCGCCGTCGTCCAGTTCGCAGAGCGGAAGTACAAGAACGTCACGGTCGCCGCCTACGCGTACGGCGAGGTGTACGCCGTGGTCAAGGCCACGGACGGCTACCTGTACTACTCCCGCATCTGGGACGGCTCGGCAGCCACGGCCATCTCGTGGACGAAGATCGTCGATCAGTGGGGATCGCCCGGCCACAGCCTGACGGACCCCGGCAGCTTCTTCTTCGCCGAGGACCGCCTGTACTACTTCGACAAGGGCGGGGCCACGAAGTGGAACCCCGGCACCTACTACAAGCCGGGATCCACCTACCATGCCACTGCGGCGATTTCGTTTGGAGACGGAGCAGCCGCCACGGCGTGGAAGGCGGGGATTCAATGCACTACCGGGATGGTCTTCGCGGCGGCGTCCGACGGCCCCATGAAGGGGTCGTACCGGCCCACGACGCTGAAGAAGAACTCGATTACGGGTGCCCTGTCGATCTACGCGACGCCGTCAGACACCGCCATAGACGTTGATCCCTATATCAGCGAAGGGGCATTGTCCAGCGTCGCGGGCCAGTGGGCGGCCTGTCGCGACTCCGCGGCCGACGACGACTACGAGTGGGATACGGCCGTCGTCCTGAACACGATGGGAAGTACGGAAGTCCGCTTCGACAAGGAACACGTATCGCATCAATACTACCGCGCCGTCGAAGTGGCCAGGAACAGCAACACCGAGGTGGGGGTTTCCAAGGGCGACGAGGCGGTTCGCGCACAGAACAACAACCGGACGTTCCCCAATAACGGGGGCGTCCCGCCAGCCTGCTCCCATGCCTGCTTCAACGGCACACGGGCCGTCTACGGCAACACGTACAACTCCAGCGGCGTGCTGGCGCCGGGGCAGATCATGTATAGCCTGCCCGGCCAGCCGGCCATGGTGCCCGGCGACCAGACCTACACGGTCGGCACCATCGACGTGACGACGGTAACGCCCAGGCCGTGGCGCGGCTTCCTCACCACGGCCACGAGCGGGCGGATCACGGGCATCGGCCACGTCGGGCGGAACTTTTTGGTATTTACCGAACTCGACTGCTACTACCTCTCGCCCTCGGAGAAGGACGGGCGGCTCTATGCCGTCAAGAGCCAGCTCGGCATCGGCTGCGCGTCGGCCCGCGGCGTCGTCTCGACGCAGGGCGGCGTCCACGCCATCGGCGTCGATACGTGGATCTGGGGACGGCGGGATGGACTCCGCAACCACGCGCGGGACCGTTTTTCCAATCTCCTGCTGGAGATCCCCGCCGCGCAGCGGGCCAACAGCGTCGTGGCCCCCTACGGCTTCCGCAACGAGGTCTGGGCCGCCGTCGCGCGGGAGAACTACGACTGCGAC
>DATKUU010000443.1:0-3802 GCA_035530455.1 Phycisphaerae bacterium
CAATTCCACCGAGGCGCGCAGCACGTCCTGTTGGACGGCCACCCCGGCGATGTACTTGGCCTCGGCGATCTGGCGGAACTGGGACAGCAGGTTTCGGCTGGCGTTGGTCGTTTCGATCGCCCGGGTCGCAAAATAGTAGGCCCAGTAGGCCCGTCGCGTGTCGGCCATCACGCCCAGGCGGACACTGGCCAACTCCTGCATCGCCATCGCCGCCTCCTGGTAGGCGATCTGGCCGCGGGCGTCCAGCTTGGCCGGCAGCGGGAACTTCTGGCTGATGCCGGTCATCGTGCCGACCTGGCCGGCGGCCGTCTCGGCCATCTCGCCGAGCGGCGCGACCATCAGCATCGGGTCATCCAGGCTGCGGGCCTGCGGCACACGCGCCAGCAGCCGATCCACTTTCCGCTGGGCCGAGCGGATGGCGGGGTTTCGCTCCAGTGCCATTCGAACGTAATCCTTCGCGCCCCATTCCGGCCCGATCGGCGGGGCCTGCGGCGTCGCGGCCGGCGACTCGCTGGCCAGCGTGTGGCTGTAGTGGGTCGCTCCGCCCTCGGAGACCTGCCAGGCGTCGGGGTTGCTTCGGATCCACTGGTCCATTGGCTCGTTGTTCGTGCCCGGCCACTGGCACCCGGCCAGCAGGACCAGCCCCAGCACGCTCAACTCCGACAGACGCGTCATTCCGCTGTGCATCGTTCTCTCCCTGATGCCAAGGGCGCTGCGATCCCGGCGAAACCGGGACCGAGGAACCGATGCGCCCCGGTCGACGTGACGATTGACATCATCACGCCAGCCGTCGCCGCCTTCAACCCCTCTGTATCCATCTTTGCTGGGCTGATGGCACAGGGCAAGTCGGCCAAGTCAAGTCGCGGCCATGGTGGGAGGTCGGGGCGATGGCTGGCGATGGGCACAGAACGTGCATGGAAACCTACGCCGACGGGCCGGCAACTTCATCGTCGACGGGCCCAACGGCCCCATCAGCGTCACCGTCTCCGACGCCAACGCCCGCCAGTTGGCGACCGATCGCCGGATCAGCCGCGACGGCCGAACCTTCTGGGTCTGCCCGATGGAGGGTTTCTACACGGTCGCCGTCGAGGAGGACGGCCTGAACTACTGCGCCGTCGGCGACGATGCCCCCGAGCACCTGGTGGACCTGCTGGACGGCATCCTCTCGGCCGCCCCAGCCAGCCAGCGACGACCGGTAGTCGGACTGGAAGGCGAGGTAGTCGTTGCCGTCCACGTCCCCGTCCCCGTCGAAGTCGCACCGCAGCCAGCCGTGGCGGTAGATCGTCCGCTGGCCGTAGGGCGTATATTCGTAGCGTTCGGCCAGCAGGCCGGTGGCCAAGTCGTCTTCCTCGTCCAGATAGGCCCTGGAGACCGTCGCCAGGCGGTTCCACGCATCGTAAGGAGCCGCGCATAAATAACTTGAACAAATTCACCGGCGGCGATGCGGACCAATGGTATAGTTCCAATCGCCGTGAAACTCGTGGGGCTTGAGGCTCACATGGTCCAGTTCCTCGTCGGTGACCTTGATCGCCAGGTCGTAGCGATGGGTGTCCAACGCGGCCTTGACGATCAGGCCGGTCCGCGTCGTGGTGCTGGCGATCAGACTGACAATCGCCTGACGACTGAGCAAGGGGCGGTTCCGCCAGTTCTGGGTGATGAACGAGAACAGCCGATGCTCGATCTTGTTCCACTTGCTGGTCCCCGGCGGGAAATGGCAGACCACCAATCGCAACTCCAGTTCGTCGGCCAACTCCTGAAGGGAGACCTTCCACAGCCGCGAGCGCGGGCCGTTGCTGCCGCCGCTGTCGGCGGTGATCAGCAGTTCGCGGGCCTTGGGGAACCGGAGCCGGCCCATTTGCCGCCACCACCGACGGATGCCGTTGACCGCGAACTGGGCGGTGTCGTGGTCAATGCCGACGCTGACCCACCCCTGGTTGTTCAGGATGTCATAGACGCCGTAGGGGATGGCCTTGCCCGACGTCTGGTCCTGGAAGTCGTGGACCCGGACCTCCAGGGGGCGACCGGCCGAATGCCATTCCCGCCCGCCGTTCTTGAAATCGCCCAGCAATTCCTTCTTCTTGGTGTCCACCGAGATGGCCGGCTGGCCGCGGTCCAGGAACCGCCGCACCAGGCCGTTGATATACTCGAACTGGGCGTTGCGGTCGGGATGGGAAGCGCCCTCCCGCGTCTTGCGGTTGCCCTGGAGGCTGTAACCGGCCCGATGCAACAAGCCCGCCACCGTCCTGGGCCCGACCGGATGACGCCGGCGGGTCAGTTCGTCGGCCAGGTTCCGCGTGCTCTTGCAGGTCCAACGCAAAGGAGACTCCGGGTCGCCTCGGGTCAGCGGCTCGATCAGCGTTTCCAATGCGGCGAGCAACTCGGGGTCGGTTCGGGTCAACGGGTGCCGCCCGCCGCCTGGATGACGCACCCGCATCGCCTCGGCCGAGCGACGCTTGGCCGGCAGGTCCAGTTCCACCAGCCCCGCCGTGATCGTCGTGCGGGACAGCCCGGTCGCCTGGGCTACGGACGTTACGCCGCCCCAGCCCAGGTCGCGAGCTTCCGCCGCCGCCCACTGCCGTCGCATTCGTTCGTCCATCTCCGCACGAAGCAGCCGATACTTCCCGCGAATCCGCTCGACGACATCCGTGCCGTGCATGCATCAATGCATCGGCTACAAACGGTGGAGTTCAACAGAAATTGTCCACGTTATTTATGCGCGAGCCCTAAGTGTACTGGAACTGGCCGTTGTCACACTCAAGCACGTAGCGTGATCGTCGGCTCCCAACGGGCCGACTCATACGCTCGCGGTCTGCGCACCAGCCGAAACGCGGCTGTCAGAGCACGGAAAACTCATCTTCAGATTTCAGGGAACGTCAGGTTCAGGCCGAAAAGACCCGAACGCTACCCGAACATCATTCGCTGGACCACTTCAGCCTGCTCGTCCTTCTCGCCGATTCGTGTCAGCCTTCCCTCGGTCCAGGTGAGGTCGGCCTTCGCATCGTGACTTTCGGGGCCGTTTTGGTGTTCACTAGCGTTACGGCCTGCCAACTCGCAGACGACCTGTCGTCGCCTCCTGTCTCCCAGGCTTCGACCGCTTCGTTGCCTCCACGATCGCTGGGATAGCTACCCGGCTGGGACGAACGCCGGGGCCGGACTCTCACCGGCTGGAACAATGGACCTCTTCACGGCGCACCTGGACCACTTCACCCGGCTTTCATAGTTTCTCTTCTTTTCCTCGCGGCGTGACACTATGGCAATGCCAGTCGGCCACGCAGTACAAGCACCTGAGTTTCTGCGGCCTGCGATCCTGGGCGAGTTGAGACAGAATGCTTGATAACTTCGTTTACAGCGATTTGCCAGCGGCCGATGAGTCTGGTGACAGCCATTTGCGCCACATTTTCCGCGTCGGAATCCTTTCTAAGCGACAGAAAGACCAAGACGTTTGAGTCGTGTCCGTCCGGCTGCGATCCTCCCAGTTCTCCCCCCTGCCACACCGCACAATCCACGTGCATGACGTGTGGCAGTAGCACCAACTCCCTCTGGATATGACGGGAGAGCACCATCGACCGCAAAACAAGATCCTCACGTGCATGCACCTCACTTGCGGCAAGTTCAGCCTCAAAAACTCTTAGGACGTTCTCTCTAATCGCAGTAGCACGCCCAGCCGGGGGGCCAGAGCCACAACCGGCGATGGCGAGTAAGGCAATCACAATGCCTGAGTTGGCAATCGCACACTGAATCTGAGAGCTACACATACACATGCTCCTCCATTGTGCGCGGAAAAGGGGACATTACTGGTTCT
>DATKUU010000444.1:0-8322 GCA_035530455.1 Phycisphaerae bacterium
CAATCTCCAGGACGTCCATGTCCTCGCCCAGGTGGATGCGGGCGCAGATGTCGCACGTACCGCACGGCTCGGCCGTCGGCCCTTTCTCGCAGTTCAGGGCCGACGCCAGGACCCGCGCCATCGTCGTCTTTCCGATGCCGCGCGTCCCGCAGAAAAGGTACGCGTGGGCGACTCTTCCCGAGGCAATGGCGCCGGCCAGGGTGCGGGTGATCGGCTCCTGGCCGACCACCTCGTCGAATTGCAGCGGGCGGTAACGCCGGGCTAAGACGGTGTAGGCCATGGTTGCTTACGCGCTCCCCTTCGGGTCGCGGCTAAACGTTTTTTTTGCGCGGCGGGTCTCCGCACCCGCCGCGCGCCGTTCAATCCGCAATATAAAGAATGGCCGTGCACCTCCCGTCGAATCAGGTCAACCGCGGGTGGCGGTCTCCGTGGCTCCGGCCAGATGGCCCCACGGCGCCTGGGCTTTCCGGCTTAGGGCTGCTGCCTTCCGGCCCTGACCCGGTTCACCGGCGACCCATCGCATGGGATCCGACCTTCAACGCCCGGTGGATCGTTCCCTTTCGACCGACCTGAGCCTCGGGGAGGAATTCAGCCCTGCTGGAGCGGGTTGCAGGTACAGGGCACCGCTACCGCCCCGCCTAGCACGGCCATTAATTCCTGGTCGCCTGAGGCGACCCTTACCCCGGTACGCGCCGCGACATGCAAATCCCATGCCACAACGCACCGATCGGCTTCCACCCCAGTATAGCACGCCTGGGAGGCAAAGCAAGGCGAACCCGCGCGTTTCAGCCGCACCTTTCACTGCGGCGGGTGTGTCCACATTTCCTCACCCGGCCCATACGCTTGACGCCTTGCCTTGCCCCCAGTAGGATTGCCCCTGTCATGTTTGCCGGCCTGAATTGTGCCTTTTGGCTAGGTCGTAGAATAGGCGTTGATTGACGGAGTATACGGCGTATCTCCAAAGTCCGGCGGCGAGGAGAATACCATGTTCGTGTTCTTAACTGCGCTCGCAACGCTGGTTATAGCAATCGTGGCGCTCTGTCAAGTCCGAACGGCAACCCGCGCTGCAAAGGCTGCAGAGGTGGCCGCGAATGAGGCCAAAGCGACTCGCTTCGCCGACAACCGCCCCGCACTTGCAATCACGCGATGCGAACGGTCCGTTACTAACCCTATGATTCCAGGTCGGATGGTCCTAGTGACATGGATCGGGCTCAGAATCACAAACTGCGGCAAAGGGCCTGCGTCGGTAAGAAACAGCGGCTTCCGATTGGGCGATATTGAATACGGCCGCGAAGGAGATGAGCCTTTGCCACCGCAGGACCACTATTATCTGCCGCCAGCCCCGACACATTTTGTCGAAATCCCTGATATCCGGTTCCACGAGTTTGCGCGCAAGTGCCTTGGCGCGAGCGCGGGAGGCAACCACTTTCACCAATTGTTCTTGCAGAAGGCAGCACAACCTCAGGATGGAACAGGGCCAAAGCGCCTGGATATTGAAGGATGGATAGAATATGATGACATTTTTGAGAAGCGCCATGGGCAGAAATTCAAGTTCCGTCAAATAGATGGTAACCCTCCGACTTACGAGGTCATTCCGGGAGCGTACTACCAGCCGCGTCACTGCCCCGAGCAAACCGAGACAACAGTCAGTCAAGAGCCGCAGGATGAGCGCGAGTGCAAAAAGGTGGATTGATTTGCGCATACGGGGTGGCCGTCGCGGTAGTGAAAGCATGATGCTGAGAAACGGAAAGGCAAGGGAACCTGACCACTGGAAAGGGGGCAGGCAATGACGACCGATGAACGGCTGGCGAAGGTTGAGCGGGAACTGACCCATGAGAAGCGTTGCATCTGGTGCCTGGCGTTCGCGGGGGCAATCTGCTTGGTGGTTGTCTTTGCATGGATTTTCTTTACGCGCCCCGGCCGATATGCTATATCTGGAACAGGACCGGGATTCGCATACGTGCTTGACACAAAGACAAGCGAGTTGTGGGTACGTAGTCCAGCGACGAAGACGAAATATCTTGGTACAATTGACGAGCCCTAGAACAAACGCAAGGAGGCGCCATGAAACTCATGACTACAATGTCTTTCTTGGCCACAGTTTGTCTCAGCGTTGGCTGCGCTGAGGACACTTCCGCGCCGCCAGCCACGGAGCCTGAAAAGCCAGCCGACCCGGTGATCGAGGCACTCGGATTTCTGGATGCAGAAGCCGCTTGCTCTGATGGGACTATCTACGTTGCAGATGCGTTCTCAGGCAAGGTGGTTTGGCTCGTCAATGGTGAGGCGGTCATTATCACACTTGATGACAAGACGGAAGATTTTTTGTCTTTCAAGTTAATAAGCGATTTCAACGGCGGCGTATATGTGGTGGGAGAGAATCGCCTTTGGTATATCAAATCAGGTGTGGCGAAACCGGTGTCCCCTGTTTCAGTATCTGCAATTTCCCCAGATGAACATAAGGTAACTGCGCAGTCAGCGAATTGGGCAGCCTTGATAACCTATGGGAGAGAACAATTCGACGAAGGGTATGAAGCAGGAAGAGAAGCAGAAAAAGAAGAGGCCTGGTCAGGCTATCCTGAAGAATGACGAAATCTGCCACGTCCGATAAGATGCCAGGATCGGGTGGCCTGCCGAGGGCCGGGCCGTCGCGGTAGCGTGGCGGGCGGCGCTGGGCGAGCGTTCGGGTTACTAACGGGAAAGGGGGCTTACAATGACGCCTGAGGAACGGCTGGCGAAGGTGGAGCGGGAACTGGCGGAGTTGCAACACGAGGTGCGGACCCGACGAGTCACCCTCCTGGACGAGAACGGCAAAACCCGCGCCTTGCTGACCGTGCTCGCGGACGGGCCTGGGCTGAACCTGCTCGACGAGAACGGCACGCTTCGCGCCGTGCTGGGCGTGGATGCGGACAGGGCGGCCCTGAGCCTGCACGACGCAGCGGGCGAGACCCGCGTCTTGCTGACCGTGCTCGCTGACAGTGCGGGGCTGGATCTGCAGGACGCGGCGGGCAAGCCCCGCGCAGGGCTGGCCGTGCTCCCGGGCGGGGCGGGGCTGGACCTGCTCGACGCGGCGGGCAAGCACCGCGCGGCGCTGACCGTGCTCGCGGACGGGCCGGGGCTGAACCTGCTCGATTCGGCGGGCAAGCCGATCTGGACCGCCCCGTAAGGCGACAAGGGAAAGGGAACTAACGCCGTGAGTTTCCCGAAAGATTGATACACACCCTGACGGGCGGCGGCCCGTCAGGCGTCCGGGCCGGCCTTGGGCCCCGGAGCGGCGTTCCGCTTCGGGCACTTGGTCACGGCCGCGAGGGCGGCCTCGACCGTCGGATGAAGATCGAACAGGCGGTCCAGGTGGCTTAAGCGCAGGATGCTCGCGACGGCGCTGTGGAGGTTGGCGAAGGCGACGCGCCCGCCCCGTGCCGCAAAGTGGTGATGGACCCGCACGAGGCTCCCCAGGCTCCAACTGGAAATGTACGAGAGGCGCCCCAGGTCCAGGACGACGCACGAGGCCCCCGCGTCCAGCGCCCGGTACAGCGCCTGAATGAAAGCGTCGGTGTTGGTGTGGTCCAGGCCGCCGTCCAGCGCCAGCAGCGTGGCGCCCTCGACTCCGCTCGGCCGCTCGTGGATTTCCATGTTCGTCCTCTCGCCGCAAAAAGCAGGGAACTGGGAGCCACCGTTATCCTACCTGTCCCTCGGCGGGGCTGTCAAAGCGAAATCGTGCCGAAAAGGGCTCGATATTTCGGGCGCCCTTGATAGGATGGGCTATGCACCACCGGCCGCTGGGGTGACACGGATGCATCGGGACCTCGCGCCTGACGGACCGGCGGCTGGAAGGAGACGAAGAGCCATGAAACGTGCCGCACTGCTTCTGGCGCTGCTTGCGCTGGCGCCTGCCGCCGGATGCCGAACCGTCTCGCGCGCCCCGAGCGCCGAGGACGACCTCGGGGGCCTCGATTTCCGCGAGGTCGTCCAGAGCGCCAAGGACAAAGTCTTCCCCGCCGTCGTGTATATCAAGGCCATCCGCGAGACGCACGAGGCCGGCAAGAAAATCTCCCAGGAGGTGGCGGGCAGCGGCGTCATCGTCAGCCCCGAAGGCGAGGTCCTGACCAACTGGCACGTCGTGGACAAGGCCGTCCAGTGCCGATGCCTCCTCTACGACGGCCGTGCCATGGACGCCGAGATCGTCGGCACGGACAAGGACACCGACCTGGCCGTCCTGCGCCTGAAGCGTCCGGACGCCGAGCCTGTCCCTTACGCCGAACTCGGCGACTCGGAGGTCCTCAAAGAGGGCGACTTCGTCATGGCCATGGGCGCCCCGTGGGGTCTGTCGCGGAGCGTCTCGATCGGCATCATCGCGTGCACCAGCCGCTTCCTCCCCGAGCGCAGCGAGTATAGCCTCTGGCTTCAGACCGACGCCTCCATCAGCCCCGGGAACTCGGGCGGCCCGCTCGTCAACACCCAGGGCCAAGTGGTCGGCATCAATACCCTGGCGGCGATGATGGGCGGCGACCTCGGCTTCGCCGTCCCCTCCCAGACCGTCCGGTACATCCTGGAGCAGATCCGCGACTCCGGCAAGGTGAACTGGAGTTGGACCGGCCTGCAACTCCAGCCCCTGCGCGACTTCGACCGCAACACCTACTTCGATGGGACCGACGGCGTCATCGTCGCCGAGACCGACCCCGAAAGCCCCGCCCGGCGTGCAGGTTTGCTCGCGCGCGATCGCATCCTCCGCATCGGCGACCGCCCGGTCAGCGCCCTGAGGCCCGAGGACCTCCCCGCCGTCCGCCGGCTCATCGGCCTTCTGCCCAAGGGCGAGGCCGTCGAAATCGCCTTCCTCCGCGACGAGCAGCCCATGAGCGTCGTCCTCACGCCCCGCGAAAAGGGCAAGGTCGAGGGCGAGGAACTCGACTGCCCACGCTGGGACTTCACCGTCCGCGAAATCAACCAATTCGACAACCCCGACCTCTATTTTCACCGCAAACAGGGCGTCTTTCTCTACGGCATCAAGTCGCCCGGCAACGCCGCCAACGCCGACCTCCGCCCCAAGGATATCCTCCTGTCGATTGACGGCCAGGACGTCAAAACCCTCGACGACGTCAGACGCCTCCACGCCGAGACAATCGCCAACGTCCGCCAGCGCTACCGCGCCATGATCTCGGTCCTCCGCAACGGACTGCTGCGGCAGATGGTCCTCGATTTCTCACGCGACTACGAAAAGGAATGACGGTCCCCCGGACCTTCCCAAGAAGGAGTCTCGACGATGAACGCTCGAATCGTGTTGGCGGCGGTCGTGCTGGCGGCCTGGGCGGCCCCGATGCCGGCGGCCGAGGAACCCGCCCCGGCCGACTACGCCCACGTGGCCGATAAACTGGCGCCCAGCCTCGTCCGCGTCGAGTACACCCTCAAACCCGACAAGGGCGAGGACCCCAGCGCCAACGGCTATACGCGGGCCTCGTGCCCCGTGCGACTCTTCGACGCCTTCAACGCCTCGACCCCGGTCCGCGAGGAACGGCCCATGGAGGTCGAGGGCTTCCTCGTGGCGCCCGACCTGGTCGTCAGCCCCGACCCGATGATCCATCCTCGCTTTGTCGAGTCCGTGGCCGTACGCTTCGGCGACGCCGTCGTCCCCGCCAAGGCCGTCCGCTTCGCCCGCGATTCCAATGCCGTTTTCCTCAAGACCGAGAAACCCCTCCCCGGCGCCCAGCCGCTCGCCTTCGACCCCGCCGCCGCGGAGCCTTATCTGGTCGTGACCTACGGCTACGCGGAGGACGGCTGGACGACCGACGTCGGCTCGCTGGGCTCCGCCGTCGCCGTCTCCGAGACCGGACGAAAGGTCCGGCGCGCCCCGCTCGCCTGCCTCCTCGTGAGCGAGGCGGGTGTGCCCGTCGGCATGTCGTTCAGCGGGCGCCTGGCCGCGGACGATTCATGGAAAGGGTCGCCCCTGGACTGGCCGGCCCTCTCGGCCGACGAACTCCAGGCCCTCTGCGACAAGGTGGCCTCCGTCGCCGACCGCGCCGTCCTGCGGGTCCAACTGGGTTTCCGCAGCCCGAAAAAGGACCAGGGTAGTCAGAGTTATTCCTCGCGCGACGAGGACTCCGCCACCGAACGCCACGTCGCCGGCCTTCTGCTCGGTCCCCGCGAGGTCCTTGTCCTGGAGAACCTCGACCAGAAGGCAACCGCACGCCTCGAGCGGATCCAGGTCTTCCCGGCCGAGGGCGAGCCCGTCCAGGCCACGTTTGCCGGCACGCTTAAGGATTACGGCGCCTTCGTCGCCACCCTCCAGCAGCCGCTTGATGGCGCCGTCGCCGGCGCCGACGGCGACATCCGACGGTTCGACCGCGCCCTCCTCGTCGGCGCCGACGTCCGCATCCAGGGAGAAAACCGCGTCTCCTACTTCTCCCCACGACGCATCCCCGAGTTTGACCAGGGCTGGAAACGCCACATCTATCCCCAACTCCCCGGCAGCGACGAGAGCGTCTTCCTCTTCGACGCCGATGGACGACTCGTCGCCTATCCCATCGCCCGCCGGCCCAAGCCCGGCCAGCAGGAACGATGGTCCACCGAGCGGCCGGTTCTGACCGCCGCCGCCCAACTCGCACCCGTCCTGGCCGCCCTCGCCGACTCCTGCGACCCCCACAACGTCCCCCTCTCCGAAGAGGAGGAAAACCGCATCGCCTGGATGGGGGTGCTCTTGCAGCCCATGAACCGCGAACTGGCACGCGCTAATGGGGTCTCCCACCTGACGCAGGACGGCGAGACCGGCGCCATCGTCTCCTACGTCTATTCCGGTTCCCCCGCCGACCAGGCCGGCGTCCAGGCCGGATGGATTCTGCTGCGGCTCCATGTGGCCGACTACCCCAAACCCATCGAGGTCACCCTCCAGTACGACCGCTCCGCCGATTGGGAGTTCCCCTGGGACCGCCTCGACGAACTCTCCGAGGAATACTACGACCGCATCCCCATGCCCTGGCCGGCCGTCGAGACCTCCTTCACCCGCATGATCACCGACATCGGCTTCGGCAAGACCTACCAGGCCGAGTTCGTCGCCCTTCGACCGGCTCAGGGCGACCCCGAGCCGTTCGACCATGCTCACGGCCCTGAGCCTGTCGAAGGGCATGGTCGAGGGGTCGCCGCCGGCCAGACCGTTATGAAGGATTTCGAGGTCGTTCAGAGCCCGACGCACTTCGGCACGGCGGCGAAGTTCAAGTCCGACCCGCTCGGCCTCACCGTCCGCGACATGACCTACGAGGTCCGACGCTACCTCCAGAAGGCCGACGAGGACCCCGGCGTCGTCGTCTCCAAGGTCGAGCCCGGAAGCAAAGCCTCCGTCGCCGGCGTCAAACCGTACGAGACCGTCACCCACGTCAACGACCAACCGGTGATGACCGTTAAGGACTTCGAGCGCCTCATCGCCGGCCAGACGGAACTGCGCCTCAGTGTCAAACGCATGGTCCAGGGCCGCGTGGTCAAGATCACGCTCGGCCCGCCCGCCGCCCCCGAAGGGGCAAGCCCGGCGACCGAGCCTGTGGCGGCGCCCTCCGAAACGCCGAGCGGCGAAGGCGCCGCGCCGTAGCGGCGGGGGGTGGACCGGTGGGGGACCCGGCTTCGTCCTGATGAATCCGGACTTCCGGCTTCGTCTGCGACTACGCCGTGACAAGTCGCCGTGGCAGGAAATTCCGAAAATTTTTTTCTGGGGGGCGGGCGGATTTTGGGGCGATTTTTGGGGGGGTCGCAACCGAGTTTCCAAAGCGCCAGGGGCGTTTTGGGGTGTGGAAGACTCCACGTGGAGTGCAAAACGCCCCATTTTCACGCGACTATGCCCCCGATTTTCCCCGACAATGGGCGACAACCGCCCCGTTTTTGCCTCGCAAAACCCTCGTTTTAGCGACTATGTTATGGGGCGGCGTGGATGGAATGGCCGTTTTCCCGTGAAGTTTGGCACGGGATTTGCATACGGCCTTCAACGCAGAGAACGCAGAGATCGCAGAGGAGAATTGGGAAAAAGCAAACAACGTACCCACGAGGGGGAGGGTGGTTTCAACGCGGAGGTCTGCCCTGACGGCACGCAGAACCCAAGGCTTGGGGGCCGGAAAAAGCTTGCAGAATCAAGAAAACAAGAGAGAGTAAGGAAATCAGGACGCCCACGACGGTCGTGGGTAGGTCCACCCGGGATATTCCGGTTCTCTCCTCTTGGCACAGAAATCGGGGGCAGGTCACTACGACCGTCGCGGGCGAGCGTTGGCTCGGGCCGTGTGTGTCGTAGAGCGGCCGATGCACAGAATGAAAGGACGAAGGGATGCGGACGACGAACAGGCGCCGGCGCCA
>DATKUU010000445.1:0-10996 GCA_035530455.1 Phycisphaerae bacterium
TCGAGGCCGGCTCCTGGAAGGTTCGCCTGCTCTGCAATACGCAGTAGACGTCGCAGGGCGTCGGCCTCTCGCACCGCGATAGCAAGACGGGCCCGGATCAGATCAGGGTCCCGGATTGCCGATAGGGGATCGATGGGGGCCGACGTGGACATGGGACACCTCGCTTGTCAATTGCGAGAGGTATCCTATCGCGGCCCTCGGTCGGATTTGGGTCTGATTTGGGTCTAATCGCGGGCTTCTTGGCCCGTTCGTCTGAACACGGCTTGAGTAAGATGGCCGACCAGGTGTGTCTTCGGCCCGACCTATCCGGCCCCTTCTCTCTTCTCTTCCTCCGCGTCCCTCCGCGTCCTCTGTGGTGAATCTCGCCGCCTTTCCGGTCCCGCCGCCTGGCTTGACCACCCCCCGCAGGCACCAAAACCCCTGCGGCTGGCAGGGAAGGCTTCCGGGCGTTCCGGGCGTTCCGCTCCGTTGTTCCCGGGTTTCGTCCTCCGATCGGCCGGCGTCGTGCTAGCCTCGCGGGCATGTCGACGCTGAGCAGCACGAGCACGTTCGCCCAAGTCACCGCCGCCTACGACGATAACGCCTCCTACGAGGAGGACCAGTCGACCACCAAGGCGGCGGCGTTCATCACCGCCTGCCGCTTCCTGCTGCGCCTGTTGCCGCGGCGGACCTCGCACGGCGGCCGCAGCGGCGACGAGACCGAATTCGAGCCCGAGCGAATCCGCGAAGAAATCGCCGACGCCCGCGCCTACATCGCCCGCAACTCCGCGGCGACCAGCGGCGCCTTCGGCGTCCGCCACCCCTCCTTCGAGAATTTCCGCGACTGATGCCAAATGCGACGCGGACAGCCGAAAAACCTGTCGGAATCCTTCGACGTCATGCGTCAGGACTACGACGCCGCCAAACAGACCCGCTGGCGTCGCAAGCGGGCGGGCGTGGGCGCGGTCGGCACCACCGGCGACTACCACTACCGCAGCGAGGCCGACTGGCTGCGGATGATCGCCCTCTCGCGGGACTTCATGCTCAACGAGCCAGTCGTCGCCCAAGGCGTGCGGCGGCTGGTCGACAACATCGTCCAAACCGGCTTCCAGTTCGATCCCCAGACCGGCGACGCGGGCGTCGACACGGAGCTGCGCAACCGCTTTACCGCCTGGGCCGAGGACCCCGAGCAGTGCGACCTCGGCGGCGAGTCGACCTTCCACGAATTCGAGCGCAACGGGCTGATCCAGTGGGTGGTCGACGGCGACCACTTCTTCCTGCCCATCGGCGACCGACTGCAATCGGTCGAGGCCCATCGCTGCCGCACCCCCAGCAACGCCGCCCGCAAGGACTCGAAGGTCCGCCGCCAAGGCCGGGCCTGCGTCCACGGCGTGTTGATCGACGAGACCCGCCGCCACCTCGAATACTGGTTCACCAGGGACGAACTCGACCCCATGTCGAGTTTCACGCGGATCAAGGACGTCAACTCCGTCCTCGCCCGCAACGACGCCGGCCATCGGCAGGTTTACCACGTTTATCGTCCCGATCGCATGAGCCAGACCCGCGGCGTCTCGCTGTTCGCGCCGGTCGCCGACGTGATCGGAATGCAGGGCGACACCCAATTCGCCATGATGGTCAAGCAGCAGGTGGCGAGCTGTTTCAATATCTTCCGCGAGCGCGATATTGGGTTTCAAGCCCCCAACGAAGAGCCTCAACGCGGCCCGCGGCAGACCGACTACATGGCCGACGGCACCGCGCGGACGCTGGAAGGGCTCGGACCGGCTCTGGAAATCGCCGGTTGGCCGGGCGAGAAGCTGCAAGGCTTTTCGCCCAACATCCCCAGCCCCGAGTTCTTCCCCCACATGCGGATGCTTTTGCAGTTCTACGCGGTGAACATTGGCCTCCCGTTGGAACTGCTGCTGCTCGACCCGACCATGACCAACTTCTCCGGTTGGCGGGGGGCGATGGATCAGGCCCGGCTGGGCTTTCGCAACGTCCAGCGGTGGTTCGGGCTGAAGTTCCACTCCCCGGTCTGGCGATGGCGGGTGCGACGCGAGATTCGCAAGGACGCCTCGCTGCGGAGTTTCTTCGAGCACAACGGCGAGGCGATCTTCCGCCATCGACTCAATCCGCCGGACTGGCCCTACATCGAGCCGATGAAGGACGCCGCCGCCGACCTGCTGATGGTCCGCAACGCCTTGACCAGCCAACGCCGCCGCGCCGCGAACCGCGGCATGGACTGGGAGGACCTGGGCACGGAGATCGTCGAGGACAACGCCGGCCTGATCGTCAAGGCCCACCGCAAGGCGCAGGAGATCATGGCCGACCCGCAGAACAAGGGCCTGGAGGTCACCTGGCGGGAGGTCGCCAGTCTGCCCACGCCCGACGGGCTGAAAGTCAACATCGCCACGGCCGCCGGCGACCAGGACGAAACCACCGCAACCACGGGAGGCGACGACGATGCCCAGTGACGTGATCGATTCCGCCGCCGCCTTCCCGGCCCCCACCGAACTGGGCGAGTGGGGAATTCCCCAGGGCATGGTCGAGCAATACTTTGGCCCTTGGGCGATGCACGAGGAGTCGTTCCACCAGCTCCGCGGCGTCGTCGAGACGATGGACTTGCGGCAACACGTCCGTATCTCGATCGAGCAGCAAGAGGCCCAGCCGCCCAAATCGGCCTACGATCTGGCCGCCGACTACGAGGTCACCGAGTCAAAGCTCGGCGTGATCCCTATCGTGGGCACGCTGACCAAGTACCGCAGCAGCTTCTCCCAGGGCAACTCGACAATCCTCCTGCAAGCCAAGATCCGCAACGCCCTGGCCAACGAGCGCGTGCGGGCGATCGTCCTGAAAATCGACAGCCCCGGCGGAACCGCCGCCGGGACCCGCGAGGTGGCCGAAGCGGTCGCCGCCGCCAACAAGCAGAAGCCCGTCTTCGCCTACATCGACGACCTCGGCGCGTCGGCCGCCTATTGGATCGCCAGCCAGGCCAGCAAGGTCTTCGTCAACGCCACGGGAATGCTGCCCTCGATCGGCACCTACGGCGTCGTCTACGACTATTCGGCCCAGGCATCGATGATCGGCGTCAAGACCCATGTGATCCGGGCCGGGGCGTACAAGGGCATGGGCGCGCCCGGCACGGAGGTCACCGCCGAGCAGCTCGCCGAGTGGCAGCGGCTGATCGACGGCCTCAATGACTTTTTCATCCGCGGCGTAGCCCGCGGCCGCAAGATGACGCTGGCCGCCGTGAAACAACTGGCCGACGGCCGCGTCCATATCGGCGCCGAGGCCGTCGAATTGGGACTGGCCGACGCCGTGCAGACCTTCGAGGAAACCTTGGGCCAACTGGCCCCCAAACGATCGACGAAAGGAAAACTCATGTCCGAAGACACGACTACCGCCGTGCAGCCGACCACGTTGGCCGAGCTGAAAAAGGCGTGCGTGGGGGCCAATAGCGACTGGCTCCTGGCCCAACTGGAAAATGAAGCCACGCTCGACCAGGCCCGCACCGCCTGGTCGCAAGAGCAGGACCGACGGCTCAAGGCCGCGCAGGAAGAAACCGCCAAGGCCAAGGCCGACGCCGAAGAGGCCAAGAAGGCCGCCGAGACGCGGACCGAGGGCGACGGCGTTCAGCCGGTCGGCGCCGGACTGGGCAAGACTGCCGGCGGCGGCGACATCGACGACGCCGAACAGCAGTGGCACGAGGCGGTCAACGCGAACTACAAGCGGTTCGTCGCCCTGGGCGAACCGAACAACGCCGCCCGCAGCCACGCGGTGACCCAGGCCAAACGGGACAACCCCGAGCTACACGAGGCCTACCTCGAGTCGTACACCCAGCGCCACGGCCGCCCCAACCCCCGCCGCCGCTAGTCCCCACGCGCGCCCCAACACGCCGGCGGTCGCGCCGCCGAACCCTGCAACAACCTTTCGCAATCACAAGGAAACCCGATCATGGCTCAACTCATGGACGTGGCCACCAAGACGGCTACCACCGCCGAGGCGATCACCCAGCATCGCCTGGTGCGGTTCGATAGCTCGCTGGATTACGTCTACTGCGACTCCGGCGAGCTGCCCATCGGCCCGGTCGACCGCTACCGGGCCAGCGGCGTCGAGGCGATGGCGCAGATCCTCGCCAACAAGCCGGGCACGGTCAAACTGACCGCCAGCGGGGCGATCTCCGCCCTGGCCCGCGTCTTCACCGCCGACGACGGCAAGATCACCGCCACCAACACCGGCGTCCTCGTGGGCGTCGCCCTGCTGGCCGCCACCGCCGACGGCGACGTGATCGAGGTCCTGCCCGATCTGAAGCGGGTCCCCTACGTCAACACGGTCGCCGACTCGGTCAAGGGGGCCACCTCCACCGCGGAGGTCGATTGTGGGATCACCTTCACCGTCCCGGCCAACGAGCTGATCGCCGGATCGATCATCCGCGTCCGCGCCCAGGGCATCGTCGTCGACCAGGACAGCACCCCGCAGTGCGTGGTCAAGCTCTACGCCGGCACGGAGATCATCGCCACGGCGACCGTCGCCGCCGCGGCCGACAACGACCAGTGCCTGATCCTGGCCGACATCGTGATCCGCACGATCGGGTCCTCCGGCACGCTGGTCGCCTTCGCCGCCGTCAGCTTCGACGCCGCCGCCACGGCCCTGGGCTCCGCCCTGAAGGCCTCGGCCACCGAGGACACCACCAGCGGGTTGACGATCAAATGCACCGTGCAATTCAACGCCAGCCACGCCGACAACACGTTCCGCCTCGACATGCTGGAAGTCGAGCACATTCGCTAACGTCACTAGGGAGGTTCGCCCCACCCGTCCACAAACTGGGCCGCGTGCTTCCGCGCGTGGCCGCCTAGGGCGAAAACCGGGAGTCATGCCCCGGCGAGCTTAGCCCGAACAAGTGCAGCCTTCGGGGGCTGCGCGTGAGAGCGCGCGGCCCCATCCCTTTGGAGGCTGACACACATGTCTTCCCCGACCAGTTCGCTGACTTCCTATCGGCCTGACATCGCGTCGGCCCTGGAGGAGTTCAACCTCGCCATGGACCGCCAGGGGTTCATTGGCCACCGCATCTTGCCGGTGATCCACACCCGCAACGCGGGCGGGGTCTTCGGCAAGATCCCCATCGAGCAGTTGCTGCAAACCCACACCACTGAGCGGGCCCCGGGCTCCGGCTACGCGCGGGGCAACTGGCAATTCACCAACGACAGCTTCGCCACCGTCGAGCACGGTTGGGAGGAGCCCGTCGACGAGAACGACCGCAACGTCTACGCCGAGTGGTTCAACGACGACGTCGACACGATCGCCGGCCAGCGGGCCTTCGACTTCGTTCTGCGTAACGCCGAACTCCGCGCCGCCGCGCTGCTGTTCAACGCCACCACCTGGACCGGGGCCACGCTGACCACGGCGATCACCAACGAGTGGGACGACGCCACCAACGCCACGCCGATCGTCGACGTCACCGCCGCCAAGGCCAAGGTCTGGGCCCTCACCGGCATCTGGCCCAACGCGGTGATCCTGAACCGCACGGTCTTCAACAACCTGCGGGTCACCGACGAGATCAAGGACGCCATCGCCTCCAGCGGGGCCGGCGACCGCACGCTGATCCGCGACATCACCGAGGCCCAGATCGCCCAGGCATTCGACGTCGACCACGTCCTGGTCGCCGGCTCGGCCAAGAACACGGCCAAGGAGGGCCAGGCCGTCTCGATCTCCTCGATCTGGAGTAACGAGTACGTGATGGTCGCCCGGGTCGGCGTCACCAACGACCTGAAGGAGCCCTGCGTCGGCCGCACCTTCCACTGGCCGGGCGACAACTCGGACCCGCTGGGGTACGTCGAGGAGTACGAGGAGCCGCAGACCCGCTCGCAGATCATCCGCGTTCGCCACCAGGTGCAGGAGAAAGTCCTCTACACCGAGTGCGCGCACCTGCTGAGCAACGCCACCACGTAAGCAAGCGGGGATTGGGGATTGGGGATTGGGGATTCATTCCCCAGCCCATCCCGCCGATCCCGTTGATCCTGTCCATATCCCAAGGAATCACCCCATGGCCAAGAACAAACCCGCGGCCCAGCCGGCCGCGCCACCCCCGGCCGCATCGGCGACGGGGCCGGACTCGCCCGCGCCCAATCCGCCGGCCGGCGCGACGCCGCCGCCCGCGGAATCGAAACCGACCGCCCCCGCCGGCCCCGATCCGATCGCCGTTCGCCTCAATCAAGACCGGATCGTCAATCATGTCCCGTTGTCGATCGGGACGCTGTTGGCGATCCTGCGGCCGCTGAAGCTCGTCCCGAAGCGAATTTGCGAAATGGTCCGCAACGACTTCGCGGCCATCGCCCCGCCCGACGAGAAGCAACCGGAAATCCTCGCGGTCACGATGACCCGCGACCACGCCGGCGAGGCGATCGCCGGCGACGTGCTGGCCACGCTCGAGCTGACCGACCCGGGCGCGTTGCTGGGGGTCAACTTCCTCGTCGACGCCGTGCTCGGCGGGACCAAGGCCGGCGTCGTCAAGCTCGAACCGCATCGCCCCAAGCCCCCGCCCGCGGCCCGCCCGCCTCTCGCCGCCGAGCGGGAAGGGCGAGCCATCGACCAGAAGACGGAGGGGAGCGGCCAGGATTCCGGTGATTCCCAGGATTAGGCGAAAACCCTAAATCCCTAAATCCCCGTCCCCTTTGTGCCTTCGTACCTTCGTGCGAGCCGCTTGCCATGTCCTCCCGCGCCGACGCCATCATCCAGACCGCTGCCGCCGCCCACGCCGACGTGTTCGCCGACACCTCGGCCGTGGTCGTCGTCACCGACCCCGACGGCGAGACGGCCACCACGCTTGACCAGCCGATACTCGGGGCGATCGAGACCCGCGAGGAGATGGACGACAGCGGCAAGACGCGGCACGTCTTCCGCCGGACGTTGGGCATTCTGCGGACCGAGATCGACCGGCCCAAGCTCCGCTCGACCGTGTCGATCGATTCCGACGAGTGGCACATTAACGAGATCCTCCGCCAGGGCCCGGGCATCACCACGGCGGAACTCTATCAAGGCCGGCTGGCCCGGGCCGCCGGCGAGGGATACACGCGAGGTTGACGCATGGAGTTGCACCAGTACGTCGGCGTCGGTGTGTCCGTGCTGCTGGCCACCGTGCCGGCGGCGTTCGTGGTCTGCTGGAAGCTGGCCACGTTGACTGCCAACCTCGCCGCGGCCACCAGGTCGCTGGAAGAAGTGAAGGGCAATATCGCCATCCTCTTCGCCCGCGAGGAGCGGCGGCACTGCGAGCGCCACGATGTGACCATCGGACAACTCGACCGTCGCCTGACCGACGTGGAAAAGACCCTCCGCCACCAAGAGGCTTGACCCATGCCCGTCCCCGTCCGCGCCGAACATTGCGTCTCCGCCGCCCAAGAGGCCTTGCGGCTCACGCTGGCGGCGTCGACCACGTTCCGCGACTGGACGGGAACCAGCGGCCCCGGCACGGCCATCGACTACGTCCACCACGAGCAGCTCCCTCAGCCGGCCAGCGGCGAGAGCTACACCGAGGCCGAGCTGCTGAGTTACCGCCCCTACGCCATCGTGACCACGCAGAGTGCGCACGGCTTCGCCAAGCGCTTCCGCGCCATGTCGGGCCAGCGGGCCGACTTCGTCAGCTCGGGCGTGCTGTGGCTGATGCTGATCCAGGCCGTCCCCAGCGGCTACAGCGACGGCCAGGCCGACCTCGCCTTCCGCAACACGATCGGCGGGATCATCGAGGACCTTTGCCAGCTCGCCTGGACCACCGACACCGAGCAGTACCTGGCGATCACCGAAATCCGCCTCGCCCGCGACCTCTGGCGGAGCCACGAGAAGCACCAGCCGCACCAGGGGATCGAACACAACGCGGTCCTCGAAATCACCTGGGGGGTGCAATGATCGTCAACATCGAGCTAAAGGCCCGCGGCCCGGTCCCCGGCCTGAACATCGGCCCGCGGGAAATGAACAGCGTGATCCGCGAGACGTGGATCGACGTGGGCACGTACTGGTTCGTCCACTTCCGCGGCAAGCACTTCACCAAGCAAGGGGCCGCCGAATACGGCTACGCCCCCCGCCGCGGCGAGCGGATGGTCGAGTCCCGCGCCAAGGGCTGGGCCGGCACCTACACCGGCCGGAAGTTCCTGGAACACCACCACACCCGGCCGCTCGTGTTGACCGGCGAGACCGAGGCCGGCAGCCGCGGCGCCACCATCCGCGGCTTCGCCACCCGCAACGCCAGCCGCGTCGAGATCGCCATAGGCGCGCCGAAGCTCAATTTCCATATCAACCGCTCGCGGGTCGATCCGGCCAAGGAAATGCGGACCATTTCCGAGCGCGAGAAGCGCATCCTCCGCGAGCAGTTCGAGTCCCACTTCGACCGCCGCGTCGACGCCTTCCGATCCACCACCGTCATCGTAATCTAAAGGACTAATCCCATGTCCACGTGGAGTATTTACGGCGTCGAGTTCAACGCCACGGTGGTCGGCGGGATCACCCAACAGGCGGGCCGGCTGGGGACGACGATCGTCGGCGAGGCCCGCAGCGGCGAGCCCTACCCCCGCAACAAGGTCGTCACCGAGCAGAAGCCCGAGGTGGACTTCACCTCAATCGAGTGCGCCGCCGCCTTGGCCCAGTGCGGCGCGCTGGGCGGATCCATCGCCGACCTGGCCGCCGGGCTGAAGCTCTACGCCTACATGAACCTCGACGGCGGCCTGCGGGCCGCGGGCAGTACCCACCGCAAGATCACCATCGTCGAGGGCATCGTTTACCCCACCACGCTCTCCTGGCAAAACGCCGGCCTGGCCCAGGTCGCCTATCGGGCGATGGCCAAGTACGACGGCTCCAACGCCCCCATCGCCTCGACCGACGACTCGGCCGTGCCCACCGCCAGCGACGACGACGAGCGGTTCACCTGCGGCCCGGTGACCATCGGCGGGGTGACGATCGACCAGGTCACCAGCCTTAATATCGAATTCGGGATCGAGGTCATGGCCAAGGCCCGCCAGGGGGCGATCTGGCCGACCGACATCTGGATCAAGTCGATCTCCCCCACGATCACGATCACCACCGACGACGTGCTCGACTGGGCCGCCGCCGCGATCCCCACCGGCGGCCTGGCCTGCACCCAGGCCAACACGATCCTCTACCTGCGGAAGTGGAACGCCGGCGGCACCGGCTTCCTCAGCGACGTCACCGCCCAGCACATCAAGCTCGCCGCCGCCGGGTTGGCCCACGTCGAGACCCCCTTCGACGGGAGCGGCTCCGACGAACAGACCACCACGCTGAAACTCGAAGTCGCCTACGACGGCACCAACGCCCCGATCGCCATCAACACCGCCAGCGCCATCACCTAACCCCCCATCGCCTAACCGCTTTGTGCCTTCGTGCGAGCCCGTTTCCAAGAAGACCCCCATGAACGGCTTCCTCTACTACCTGCCCGACGTCAGCCAGGCCGCCGCCGACGCGGCGATCGCCACGCACCTCTTGCACGCCATCGACCCCCGCCGCCGCACCGTCCGCGGCGTCACCGGCGGCCCCGACGGCGGCGCCGGCGTGATCGTCGCCGACGCCCGGATCGACGAGGTGGGCTACTTCCGCGACCGCCAGACGTGGCACCGCATGATCGCCGAGCACGTCCACGTGGGCCACTTCACCGACCGCCCCCTGCCCGGCCCCGCCGACCTGGCCCGCGCCAAGCTGCTCGACGGCTTCGACGTCACGCTGGCCGACGGCAATCCCTGGCACGTCCCCGTCGCCCGCGCCTGGGCCGACCTCGACGGCGAGACGTTCCTATACCGCAACGCCTTCCCCCAGCGCTCCCGGCTCGACCCCGAGACCGGCCAGTGGGTCCGCGGCGACGTCCTGCCCGAGTACGCCGACCTCTGGCAAACGGCCGAGGCATGGTGGGAGACCCGCTACGCCGCGGCCGCCGACGCCGAAGCGGACGAAACCGCCGACGCCGTGACCGTCCGCTTCGACTTCGACGACGCCCACCACCGCGCCGTCGACGCCCTGGCCGCCAACTACCGCCTCGGCCCCGTCGAGGTCTCCCTGCTGGGCCTGCTGACGGAATCGTTGGTGGTCGAGGTCCTCGACGTCCTGATCGACCAGCCCACGCTGATCGCCTGGGGCAAAAAAAAAGCGACCGCTGGCCGACCGCCCGACGGCTCCGCTACCGACGCTGGGCCGCCGGCCGCGCCCCCGGGTACCGCCCCACCATGGCCGACCTCGTGCAACTCGACACCGACGCCGAACTAGACCGCCTCCAACAACGCGCCCCCACGCCACTGAGAATCATTCGAGGGTAATCGCATGGCCATTGAAGCCTATCGCGGCATCAACGTGCAGACGCCCGATCCCACCGGGGCGGCCGGCCTGCGGTTGCAGACGATCCACAAGTACCTTGCCGACAAGGGCTTCGTTCTGGAAGTCGCTGCGGATCCCACGGCCAACGACGATGCCGCGAACACGGGCACGAATGGCATCGCCCGGGAAGGCAGCCTGTGGAAAAACACAGTGACTGGCGAGTATTGGATCAGCGGTAGCGACGCGACCGGGGCGGCTGTCTGGATTCCCCTGGGTGGGGACGGGTTCGGGCAGTGGGACAACCTCAAGGCGGATGGCAACACGCTCAGCAGCACGGATACGAACGGCGACATCAATCTAACACCCAACGGGTCCGGCCAAGTCGTTGTCAGCGGCGTTGATCCCGAGATTGCACTGAGAGACACGTCGCAGGCCCGAACGGCGATCAGCCGGTTGATGGCGGGCCTCGAGTTGACTTCCGCCAGCATGGATGCGACGAACAAGTACGGCACGGCACTGAAGTTCATGTGTACGGATACCGCATTCACCACGGAGAACCCAAAGTTCCTGGCGGGCATCGTGCCGCGTGCTAACGAGACGTATGCCGCCGATACCGACAGCGGCATGTCGTTGGACTTCTTCACTTCGCCAAAGGATGCAGGCGCGACGAACGTTCCCGTCTTGGCAATGACGCTCGGTTGGGATCGCTCGGCGG
>DATKUU010000446.1:0-2800 GCA_035530455.1 Phycisphaerae bacterium
AAAGGGCTCTGGTTCGGTCAGGTCCGGGGGTTCCAGCGTTAGCGGCCTGGTGGGCGGCGGGTTGTGCTTGGGCTTCTGCTTGCCCAAATACTCTTCCATCGCGTCCGCTGTGCTCTGGCGGGCCTGCCTGCGGGCCTCGACCTTGGGCATGAGGCGGGCGAGGATGTCGGCCAGGGGCTCGGGGTCGTGGTAGGGGGTCATAGTTCGTCGTCCAAGTCTAAGAGGTGCCAAGGCAAAGACCAATAATGCGTGCCTTTGTCCTCTCTGGTAATAATCGGCCAACCTTCTCCGCGCAGCGATTTAACCGCCTGGAGGCCAGCGATAATCTCTGTGGTGCGTTGCTCGTCCAGCACTACGGGGCCATCACGCAGGGCCATGAGTAATTCATCGGCTGCGCGGGTTCGTAAGCTCTTGAATCCACCAATTATAAGCCGGTCGCTACTCATCGTCGTGTTCCTTTCGTTTTCGCTTCTTCTTCAGAAGGTGGCCGAGTTGCAGGGTTCGCGTCGTTTCCATGTTGAAATCCAGCACTATCGCCATCCCCTGCCCTATCCCGTCGCGGGTTTTGCAGAGCGTGACTGTGCGGTTGTAGGTATACTGTGTCCTGCCGACGCCGGTCTCTACGACATCCTCCTCCGGCGGGTTGTGATTCTGGACCCACATGACGCAATCGGTGAGCCTGCCGTATGCCCGCCCGCCGGCCAGGGAGTCTATCCCCGGCTTGCCCCCGGCAGCCCCTCGCGGGTGGGTTATCAGCACGATAGAAGCCCCAGACCGAGCCGCCATCGACTCGCAGGCCACAACGAAGCACCTGTCCGCGTCCCAGGATTTGTCGCCGCTGGCCGCGGCGGTTATGGGGTCTACGCCGATGATGCGGGCACTGTCGTTTATGCGGGCCGCAATCCACGCCTGCACCTTGCCGAGCGTAGTCGCGCCGTCGGGGTCGTCCCAAACCGTTGCGCCGTAGGACTCTAGCGCGTCTTTGTTCCTGGCGTATATCTCGCGGGCCTTGTCTGGGTGAGCCTTCTGCCAGTCGATGGATATGATTTGCGAATTGCCCTCAAGTTGAGCCAGGGCGCGTGTTTGGTGATAGTCGCGGGTCTTTTCAAGGTGGAGCATTGCGGTCTTGATTCCGCGACCGTGCCAGTACAGCATCGCCTCTTGGAACAGGAAGCTCTTGCCAGAGCCTGGGTCGCCGCATATGACGGTAACAGCACCCGGCGCGCAGGGCTTGGCATAGTGCGTTATGGCTCGCCACGGCCAGGCGACGGATTCCCGCTCGCCCGCGATTGCGGCCTCGATGTTTGCGGCAACGCCAGCCGCGGCGTCCGGGGACCGCTTGCGGCTATGATTACCGGCGGCGGCGACTGCCTGGGCGGCATTGGTGAGAATGTCGCTGGCTTCGCCCGCGCCAAACGCATCATTGACCGCCTGGGTGCCCGCGACAATCAACTCTCGCAAGCGGGCCTTGTCCTTGACTACCTGGGCGTAGTATTCGACGTTGGTTGCGGACGGTACGCCGTCGGCAAGGGCGACGAGGTACTCCACGCCACCGACTGCATCAAGCCGCCCACGGGTCTGTAGTGCCGCGCGGAGGGTCACAAGGTCGGGCGGGCCGAACTTGGCCGGGTGGTCGGCCATGTAGCTCAGGGCCTTGAAGATGATTTGGTGGGCAGGCCGGTAGAAATCCTCTTCGGCGACTATCTCGCGGGCGACTGGCACGGCCGGGGCGAATACCATCATGGCACCGAGCACGCTGGCCTCGGCCGGGATGTCGTGCGGCGGGATTCTGGTCGTCGCCTCTTCAAGCATGGTCTGTCCCCGTGCGTTTGGGTTCGTGCAGCTTCAGCATGGCCTTGAATGCCTCTTGCTCTTCTTTGGGCAGGGCCTGGAAGTCAGCCCGTATCTGGGCGGTTTCTTCGTCGGTGGGTGGTCGCCAGTCTACGGTTGGGCCGTTGGGTTTGGGCTTTTCGCCTACGAACTTGGCCAGGTCTCCGTTCAGGCGGGTCAGTTGGTGGCCAGCGTAGAACTTGTCCTCGCAGGCAAAGAATCGGTCGATGATGTCAAGCCCCCAGTCCAGGTCGGCATCGACGTACTTCCAGATTGCGGCGGCCGCCGTGCCGTCCTTGGCCTTGAATGGGTACTTGGCGGCGTACTTGGCTTGCCACTCGTCGCAGAAGTAATCGGTGAAGCGTGTGTACGGTGCTGGCGGTTTGGGTTCCGCCTCGGGCTTCGGCTTCCGTTTCGCCCGCTTGGGCTTGATGGCGTCGGCGTCTGCCGACAAGTCTGTTTCTTCTGGCGCGGCTTGGCTTGGCTCGGCGCTGGCGTCGGCAACGGCTAAGGCTATGGCAGGCACGACATGTCTGGACATGTCTGGACATTGCGTAGTATGTACGGAGTTGTCCGCGAATTTCATCCCGTGTCGGGAGAGCCACTTCTTAACGCTGTCTTCCGCATGTTCTTGCCAGTCATGGATTAACAGGCGGTCGCCGTCTCTGTCAACCCACCGGCACGCGACGAGGGCCTCGATAAGCTCGGATGGCTCGCGGTCCCACCGGACGTAGAACGCGATGTCTTCAGCTCCGATTGCGGTAATGTCGCCAGTCGGGGCCTTGGTCGCGGCCATGTGCCACAGGGACTCCATAATGCCCACCGCCGCGTATCTGGGGAGACTGAGTCGCTCGGCCAGCCGGTGCATCTTGACGTGCTCAATCGTTCCGCGTTTCATGGGGCGTCCTCCCCGGCGGCAAGCTTCTTCTGGAGCCAGCGAATATTGCGGATTCTTACCTCGGCTATCCTG
>DATKUU010000447.1:0-3492 GCA_035530455.1 Phycisphaerae bacterium
AGGCTGCGGACGGCGACGGAGGTATCCGGGTAGGCCGGGTAGGTCACGACGGACACGTCGAAGAGCTGCACGTCCTGGAGCGTCCTCTGCCAGGGGTCGGCGTCGCAGTCCCATGACTCCTGGCGGGTCATGAATCCGAACGACATGCCGTCGACGTCGCGGCGGCGGATGGACTCCATGACGTCCTGCGCGGCGGTCGTGTCCGGCGGGTCGATCTCGGCCATCAGTCCGTTGTCGTCCTCGCGGAGGCGGAGGGTGCCAGCCTTGGTGCGGCCCAGGACCAGCGTCGGGTTGTGGTCGATCAGGGCCCGGACGTCGTCGCCGTCGGCGAGCGTCCTGGCGAAGGCGCCCGACTCGATCCGCTCGACGAAGCCGCCTAGGTCGCAGCTCGGCCGGTTGAAGCGGGCGGCGTAGCCGATGATACGGGGCCGGTGGTCGGCCCCGCGGGCGACGCGGAGCTCGGTGATCTTCATCACACGCCGCTCGGGCGCCGCGTCGGCGGCGTTGCCCTGGGCGTCCTTCCAGAGGCTGTGACAGATGGCGACGGCCTGCGTCTCATCGTCGGCGGTCCCGTCGTCCAGGACGATCGGCACGCAGCGATCGACGAAGTCGGCCTCGCTCTCATCCTGCTTTGGCGTGGGCATGGTTGTCCTTCCCTTCAGGTTCTGGCCAGACCGGGACGAGCCTCACCGGATCCTCTACCGCCACCCAACCCTTGCCGTCGCAGCCGTGGCAGTAATCAGTGAGGGGGATAGTCGTATTGCCGCCATAGGCTTCACTGATTGGCACTCGACCACTACCACCGCAGACGGGACATTTCTCAGCGTGACTCATTTGTCCGTCTCATCCTGCTTTGGCGTAGGCGTGTCCGGTCTCCAGCAGTTCGCCGAGCAGGTCCAGCTCGGCGTCGAGCTCGACGCTCGCAAGGTATAGCGGCCCCTCATCTCGCCAGTTGTCCATCAGGAGTGCGATGTTCGCCGCCGTCTCGCCCGCGATCTCACGGACGGCCGACGCGCAGTGACGGGCGGCGAGGTCCGCCGTGAACGTGCCCATCCTCTCGGCGAGCTCCACGCTGTCGGTGCCGCGGCCGGCGGCCGCCATGACGGCCTCGCCCAGTCCGTCGACCGCCGGGGCGAAGGCCACGCGGAAGGCCGGCTCGTGGTCGGCGTACCACTTGCGTGCCCAGTCCATGAAGGCCGACGGCTGCGGGTTGCGGTTGAAGGCCCGGCTGATCGCGTTGCACTCCTTGCGGATCATCCGCCGCGCCGTGTCCTCCCACACCGGCCGCCAGGCCGCCGCGACCGTCCGCATATCGGCGGGCGCGTGCGGGGCGCCCCTGTCGTCCTCGTCCTCATCATCGGGCGGGAAGGGTTTGTCGCCGGGCTTGGGCTTGTCATCGTCGGGCGGCTTGTCCTCGTCCTTCTTCGCGGCGGCGACGGGCGTGAGCGGCTCATCCAGTCCGGGAAGCGGGTTACGGTTCTCGAGCTCGCGGACCTCGTTTCGGGTGAGCCAGCCGTTGGTTATGCCCGAGGCGTAGAAGCTCGCCCGGCTGGTCGTGTCGCCCCGGAGAAGTCCCTCGACGAGGTGCTCCGCGAAGATCCGGCCCTGTGCCCGCTCGCCGAAGATCCTGACGTTGATCGCCTGCTCCCACCGGATCAGCCAGGGCAGCAGCGTGTCCTGGACGTACTCGGTGTTCGAGGCCTCGAGCGTGCTCCACCCTTGAGCCCGCGTCGTGTCGCCGACCTTGCGGGGCGGCATCCTGTACCAGCGGCAGACCTCGGAGACGGAGAACTGGCGGGTCTCGATGAACTGGGCATCGTCGGGGTTGACGCTGATCGGGTTGTACTTCATCCCCTCCTCGAGTATCGCCATCCGCTGCGCGTTGTCGGGCCCCTGGTGGAGCCTGTCCCATGAGATCCGCAGGTTGGCCCTGGCCTGGTCGCTCAGGGCGCCGGGGTGTTCGAGGACGCCGCCGGGCCGGGCGCCGTTGCCGAAGAAGCGGGCCCCGAACCGCTCGGCCGCCTTGGCGGTGCCGATGGACTCCTTGGCGTACTGGATGACGCTGTAGCCGGTCAGCCCGTCGAAGCCGAGGCCGGGGACGTGGAGTATGTCCTCGGCGTCGTGGATCGTGGAGACCAGCGTGTGCTCGACGTCGTCAAAGTACTTCACCTCGTACCATATCCGCCCTTCGCGTCTGAAGGGCTTGACGCGGTCGGGGCGGAGCGGCCAGAGGTACAGCAGGTTTCCCGATCCCGACCACTCGATCCAGGCGTAGGCGTTGCCCCAGTTGAGCATGTGCGCCGTCATCGCCGACCGCATGGAGATCGCCGTCATCTGCGGGTTGGGCTGGACGTGCAGCCGCCAGTAGGCGGGGTGGCTCTCGGCCCGCTCCTTGCCGCCGGTGGCCAGGCGGCGGTAGACGAGCAGCGGCAGCTTGGCGACGTCGGATGCGATGGCGTAGGTGCAGGCGTAGACGGTGGAGAGCTTGAGCGCCGAGTCCTCGTTGACGCTGATCCCCGATGCGGTGGGTCCGCCGCCCGTCGCCCAGTCGATGAACCACTGCGCCGGGTTGGCGTATGTGCTGCGATGCTCCGGCCGCGAGAACAGTCCCGCGAGTAAGCTCATCCTTGAGCTCCTCTATCATCGCTCGCCCAGCAGCGCGTCGGTGACTATCAGCAGGCCGAGGACGATCAGCCCGGCGGGCGGCCAGGCCCACGAGGCCCCGACGGCCATCAGCATCATACCACAAGCAAACTCAATAGCACGCGCCTTTTTCATAAGATTCTCTTATATATGTTCCGCTTGCGGTTTCGCAATCCCTGCCGCGAAGAGCGGCGTTTTGTCCGCTGGCGCGTCGAGCTTCCGCATCGACACCTTGGCGATCCGCCGCTCGATCAGGGGCACGTACTCGGGATTGAGCTCGATCAGGACGGATCGCCGGCCCAGGCGCGTCGCCACGGCACCGACGGTTCCGCTCCCCGCGAACGGATCCAAGACGATCGCAGGTATCCGCTTGCGGTTTCGCAAACTCTCCCCGCCGCATTCGCACGTCGCCCGCCAGCCGGTTGTGCGGGTGGGCCCGGCTCGGCCCGTCGCCGAGATCACGGCGTCCTCTGTCCGCGAGACAAGCCCGCCCGCGCGGCCGACTTCTCGATGCTGTCCGTTCTTGAGGCCGCGCGGGTTCGGTGTAGACTCCACCACCCTCACCCACGGCGCCCCGCAGCTTGGACAGCAGCCCTTCTCGGAGGTGCCGGCTAGGATGCAGCGCTCAGGGATGGCCTCGGGGAAGGTGGCGAAATGCGCCTCGGGGTACGGCTGCGTCGTGATCGTCCAGACGGAGCGGAGGTTGCGGCGGCCCCCGCCGGATACATCTCTCTGCCCAGCTATGGCTATGCCTTGCGACTTGCCATCTGGCATGACTAGGCCTGGGCGACCAGGGAAATCACTCTTGCACCGCCTCGCCCATCCCGCCAAGTCGGCAGATTCTTCCCT
>DATKUU010000448.1:0-4105 GCA_035530455.1 Phycisphaerae bacterium
TGCCCGCATCCATCACTATCTGGTACACTCTGGACCACAGTTCGCTCTCCATGCTTGGTCTCCTGAAAAGGGGTTCAAGACAAGCATAAGGGCGAACTGCTTATTGCGCAAGAACTTATAGCAATGGCGCAAAATCCTGGATACGCCGGGGGAGCGGCGTTGCAGCCGTTGCGGCGATTCGGTAGAATCCCGCCGGCCTTTGCGCACCGGAAGGGAGACGAGCATGGTGGACCTGGAGAAGGTCGAGAAGGCGACACGGATGCTGCTGGAGGGCATCGGCGAGGACCCTGACCGGCCGAGCCTTAGGGAAACGCCCAATCGCGTCGCGCGGATGTGGCAGGAACTCATGGCCGGGATGGACCAATCGGCCGACGAGATCATGAAGGCGATCTTCGTCGAAGAGTACGACGAGATCATCATTCTGCGGGACATTCCGCTGGTGAGCGTGTGCGAGCATCATCTCGTGCCGTTCATCGGCCGGGCCCACGTCGCCTATCTGCCGACGCCGGGCAGGGTGACGGGCCTTTCGAAACTGGCGCGGGTGGTGCATATGCACGCGCGTCGGCTCCAGGTGCAGGAGCGGATGACGGCGGCGATCGCGGACGACATCATGCGGACCCTCCAGCCGCGCGGCGTGATGGTGGTGATTGAGGCGGAGCACCTCTGCATGACGATCCGCGGGGCGCGCAAGCCGGGCGCCGTGACGGTGACGAGCGTGGTGCGGGGCCTGTTCCGCGAGAACGATGCGACGCGGATGGAGGCGCTGGCGCTGCTGCGCAATGGGCGGGGGGGAGACTGACAACGGCGAGTAAAAACAATAATCAATATTCAACACTCAATATGCAATAGCCAAGGAGGGCGGCAATGGCGGATCCGCGTGTGGTGAGACTGGCGCAAGTGCTCGTGCGGTTCTCGCGCGGGGTGAAGCGCGGCCAGCAGGTTTCGATCGGCGGCTCGGCTGCGGCGGCGCCGCTTCTTCTCCAAGTCGGTCGAGAGGTCCTCCGGGCGGGCGGGCACCCGACGTACCGTCTGTCGCCGGACGGCGCCGCCGAGGTGCTCTATGCGGAAGCGTCGCGCGAGCAACTCGCCTTCGTGCCGCGGTGGGCCTTCGCCGCCGCACGCCAGGCCGACCACACCATCTCCGTCATGGCCGAGACGAACACCAAGTCCCTCTCCCAGGTGGACCCGAAGAAACAGGCGGTGACCGAGAAGGCCCGCCGAAAAGTTTCCGACATCGTGCTGAAGAGAAATGAGTGGACGCTGACGCTTTATCCGACGGCGGCCTACGCCCAGGACGCCGGGATGGGTCTGGAGGAGTTCGAGGCGTTCGTTTACGGCGCGATGCGTGTGGACAAGCGGGACCCGGTGGCCGAGTGGAAGAAGGCGAAGGCGTTTCAGGCGCGCGTGCTCAGGCGCCTGCGCGGAGCGGACAAGGTCCGCATCGTGGCCGCGGACACGGACCTCGTCTTAAGCGTCAAGGGTCGGCGCTTCGTCAGTTCCTGGGGCTCGCACAACATGCCGGACGGCGAGATCTTCACCGGCCCTGTCGAGACAAGCGCCTCGGGGCACGTCCGCTTTTCGTATCCCGTCTGCTATCGCGGCAAAGAGGTCGAGGATGTGCGGCTGGAGTTTGAGAAGGGCAGGGTGGTCAAGGCGACGGCGGCGAAGAATGAGGCGTTCCTGCGGCAGATGATCGCCATGGACGCGGGGGCCTCGCGCCTGGGCGAACTGGGCATCGGGACGAACTTCGGCATCACGCGGTTTATCAAGAACATCCTGTTCGATGAGAAGATCGGCGGGACGGTGCACCTGGCGTTGGGGCGGTCGTATGAGGAGACGGGCGGGCGGAACAAATCGGCGCTGCATTGGGACATGATTTGCGATCTGCGTCGCGGCGGTCGGCTCGAAGTAGACGGGAAAATCCTGCAGGCCGACGGCAAATTCCGCTTATAAACAACGAATGTCGTGTGATGAGCAAGCAGCTCAGGTCGGCGAGGGCAATAACAGTGGATGTAGAGCTTTGGTCTGCCTTGCATGATGGTGAAATTGTTGCCGCCGAAGGGCAGGTTCCGGGCGACGTTACGCTGACAGTCAAGATCGACTACATCAGACGCCTGTTCTCTCCGGACGGCGACTCCATCGTGGTACGTCTCCTTGGGTGTAGTCGCTGCGAGTTCCGTCCGTATAGTGCCAGCGACTGCCTTGTTGCGCTTGACGCCATTGTGGCTGCGCAGCCGTGGATCGTCCATGCGGAGAAGGAGGAACGGGGCCTCTCTATTGTCTGCGCGCAAGGCACGTTGTGTCTCGCCTACGAGGGCAGGGAGTTGTCTCTCGATGACGGGAGTGCCATCACTCTCGCCGATCTCACACGGAAGGCAAAGCAGTACTGGGACGCTTGGGCTGCAAAGCACCAATCAAAGAGGCGCAAAGACGGCTGAACGACCGGATGCGGGGCAAATCGATGCGCTGCGTGCAATGCTGCGGCAGTGCGTGTTATGCCCGCGCAATTGCCGCGTGGATCGGCGGGCGGGGGAGCGGGGCTTCTGCGGCGCGCCGGCCGACCCCGTCGTCGCGAGCGCCGGCCCGCACTTCGGCGAGGAGCCGTGTCTGGTCGGCCGGGGCGGAAGCGGGACGATCTTTCTGGCCGGGTGCAACCTGCGGTGCGTCTTCTGCCAGAACTTCGACATCAGTCACGCGATCGTCGGCGAGGCGATGGGCCCGCCGCAAGTGGCGCGGCTGATGTTGGCCCTGGAGTCGCGCGGGTGCGAGAACATCAACTTCGTCACGCCGACGCACGTGGCGCCGGCGCTGGCCGAGGCGATCGTCCTAGCGCGCGGTCGCGGCCTGCGCGTGCCCGTTGTGTGGAACTGCGGCGGGTATGAAAGCGTCGAAGTGCTGCGGGGGCTAGAGGGCCTCGTCGAGATTTACATGCCGGACTTCAAGTTCGCCTGCCGTGAAAGCGCCGACCGCTATTGCGGAGCCCCCGACTATCCCGAGCGGGCCCGCGAGGCCCTGCGGGAGATGCACCGCCAGGTGGGCGACTTACGCGTGGAAGACGGCGTGGCGCGACGGGGCCTTTTGGTGCGGCACTTGGTGATGCCGGGGGGCCTGGCGGAGACGCGCCAGGTTCTGGAGTTTCTGGCCTCGCTTTCGTTGCGGACGAGAGTGAATGTGATGGGCCAGTACCGGCTGGCAGGGCTTGTACTGCGGCCGGAGGGGGGACGTGGGTGGGCGGCGATTGCGCGTCGCCCGACGCCCGACGAGGTGGCCGAGGCGAGACGCCTGGCAGCCGGCTTGGGCCTTCGGTTGGCGGAATAAGCGACGGGGCGCGTTGACGCGGGGTTCTGCGGGGGTTATTATCTCCTGTCTTCGTGCCGGCCGCCGGCCGTAGCGGCGGCTGGGCGGCGCTGCGGCTCGAGGCTTCTCCTCAATCCAGGGGCTTGCGGCGGCCGACTTAGGCGGTGTAGGCTCTCACGAAGAATGCCGCCGGCTGATGGGGGGTGGAAATCGGCCGGCTGCCCGAGGTGAGCATGGCCCGGCAAAAAGATGCGCTGAAGGTGCCGAATCCTTACGCCCCCGCCCTGCGCCACCTCTATGTGGCGTCGGCGCACCTGGCGCTCTTTGCGCTGTCGTTCTGGCTGGCATACGGGCTGCGATACGAGTTTCAGATTCCTCCCGCCGTGGCTCCGATTCCGGACACCGAGATGGTCCTGCCGGGCGACGTCGGCGTTCCGGAGAGCGTCTGGAACGCGTTCTACGAACTTCTGTTCTTCGTCTGCCTCGTGAAGGTGATCGTGTTCGGCTACTTCCGGCTGTACGCGGGATGGTGGCAGTACGTCAGCGTGCAGGACCTGGTGGAGACGTTCAAGGCGAGCCACGTCTCGACCGCCATCATCCTGGTGGCGGTGTACGTAGATAAGGCGCTGCTCGCGGCGGGTGTGAAGGGGGTGCCCGACCTGCCAGTGCCCGACACGATTCTGATCATCGACTGGGCGGCGACGATCGCGCTGGTGGGCGGCCTGCGGTTCATGGTCCGGATTGTGCGGGAGGGGTCTCGGCCGGTGAGCCCGGCAGGGCTGATTCGCACGCTGATTATCGGGGCCGG
>DATKUU010000449.1:0-5340 GCA_035530455.1 Phycisphaerae bacterium
CACGTTCTACCGGTTCTTCACGTTGAAGCCGCGCGGCAAGCACCTCGTCTGCGCGTGCCTGGGGACGGCCTGCCACGTCCGGGGCGCGCCGCGGATCGTCGAGGAGTTCGAGCGGCAACTGGGCATCCCACGGGGCGAGACCACCCCCGACAAGCAGTTCACGCTGGAAACCGTCAATTGCCTGGGCGCCTGCGCGCTGGGTCCGGTCGTCGTCATTGACGGGCGCTACTTCTCGAAAGTCCGCAGGTCCCGGGTGCGGCAACTGCTCGACGATGCCGTCAAGGGGTTCGGCGGTGGGGACCTTCGAGAGGACGGCCGGGTGTTCCCCATCGAGGTCAGTTGCCCGCGCTGCAACCACAGCCTGATGGACGCGGCGGCTCCCATCGACGGCCTTCCCGCCATCCGGCTGACGCTGTCGTTCGGCGGGCGGCACGGACGGCTGCGTCTCTCCTCTCTGTACGGGAGCGACCATGTGTCCGCCGAGAAGAAGGTCCCCGATGGTCAGGTGGCCGGTTTCTTCTGCCCGCACTGCCACGGTCCGTTAGACACAGGCCCAGACTGTCCGGACTGCCAGGCCCCGATGGTCTCGCTGCTGGTGCGCGGCGGAGGGGTGCTGCGGATCTGCTCGCGCCGCAGGTGCAAGAACCGCATGTTGGACCTGACGTGACCTGGGCCGCGCAGGGGCTTGCCGCCCCGCGCGCCGCGCAAGGAGGCGAGATGCCGAGGCTGGCTTCCATCGATAATCTGGCCGCGCTCAGGCGAAAACTCCGCGATGACACCGACCCGGGCAAACCCCGGATCACCGTCTGCGGGGGAACGGCCTGCCGGGCCAGCGGATCGAATCACATCATCCAGGTCGCCCAGGGCTACCTGATTCAGAAGGGGCTGCTCGGCCGGATCTCGCTTCGGGTCACCGGATGCCACGGGTTCTGCGAGATGGGCCCCTTTGTCCTCACCGCGCCGCAGAAGGCCTTCTACACCCAGGTCAAGACCCGGGACGTTCCACGGATCATCGACGCGTCCTTGGCGGGCGAATTTGTCGAGGACCTCCTGTATCGCGACCCCCACACCGGTCTGGCCTGCCGAGACCGCGACGAGATCCCGTTCTTCAAACACCAGCAGCGCACGATCCTGGGAATGAACCAGGAGATTGATCCTGCGCGAATCTATGATTACATATATCAGGACGGCTACGGCGGCCTGGCAAAGGCCTTGTCCCGCGGCGACCCAGCCTGGGTCGTCGAGGAGGTCAAGCGCTCGGGCCTGCGCGGCCGGGGCGGCGGCGGGTTCCCGACGGGCCTGAAATGGGAGATGCTGGCCCGGCAACCCGGTCCTCGCGGCAAGTGTCTGGTTTGCAACGCCGACGAAGGCGACCCCGGCGCCTACATGGACCGAAGCGTCCTCGAAGGCAATCCCCACAGCATCATCGAAGGCATGGTCATCGGCGCCTTTGCGACAGGGGCCACCGAGGGGATTGTTTACGTCCGCAACGAGTACCCGCTGGCCATCCGGCACCTGACGATTGCGCTCGGGCAGGCCCGCGAGCACGGCCTCCTGGGCGAGAACATCCTCGGGAGCGGCCTGGCCTTCGACATCCAGATCGTCCGCGGCGCCGGGGCTTTTGTCTGCGGCGAAGAGACTGCCCTCATCCGCTCCGTCGAGGGCAGGATGGGCGAGCCGCGCCAGCGGCCCCCGTTCCCCATCCAGAAGGGCATCAACGGCAAGCCCACGGCCATCAACAACGTGGAGACATGGGCCAACATCCCCGTCATCCTCCGCCAAGGCGCGGAGGAGTTCGCAAAGATCGGCACCAAGGGCAACTCGGGCACCAAGATTTTCAGCCTGGTCGGAAAAATCCGGAACACCGGTCTGGTGGAAGTGCCCATGGGCATCACCCTCAAGCAGATCGTTTACGATATCGGTGGCGGGCCGGTCGGAAAGGCCAGGATCAAGGCCGTCCAGACCGGCGGACCGTCCGGCGGCTGCATCCCGGCCGAGAAGTTCGACCTGCCCATCGACTACGACAGCCTCGCCCAGGCCGGCTCGATCATGGGATCCGGCGGCATGATCGTGATGGACGCCAACACTTGCATGGTCGATGTCGCCAAGTACTTCATGAACTTCCTGAAGGACGAATCCTGCGGCAAGTGCTTCAGCTGCCGCAAGGGCACCCAGCGGATGTACGAAATCCTCGACGACATCTCGGGCGGCCGGGGGCGCCCCGAGCACCTCGAACTCCTTGAGGAACTGGCCCGCGTCGTCAAGGACACCACGATGTGCGGCCTGGGGCAGACGGCGTCGAACCCGGTCCTGAGCACCCTGCGGTACTTCCGCGAGGAGTACGAGCGGCACGTCGTGGACAAGAAGTGCGACGCCTTCGTCTGCCGCAATCTCGTCGGCGCCTCCTGCCAGGCCGCCTGCCCTCTGGAGACCGAGGCCTGGCGCTACGTGGCCCTTATCGAGAAAGGCCGATACGAGGAGGCCTACTCTTGTCTCCGGTCGGCCAACCCGTTTCCCTCGATCTGCGCGCGGGTCTGCGACCGCAAGTGCGAGCAAAAGTGCCAGTTGGGAGTGACCGGCAGCGAGCCCCTCGCGATCCGTGCCTTGAAGAGGTTCGTCACCGACCGGGTGGACCCGGCGGTCTACAAGCCCACGAAGGCCGCACGGCGCGGCAAGGGCGCCGCCAGGGTGGCGGTGGTCGGGGCCGGCCCGGCCGGTCTTTCGGCCGCCCATTATCTGTCACTCCTCGGCCACAAGGTAACTCTCTTCGAAGCGGAAGATGAGCCGGGCGGCATGCTCACAAGTTGTATTCCACCTTACCGCCTGCCCCGGAGCGTGCTCAAGAAGGAGATCGCATCCCTCCTTAACGGCAACGCCACGGTCAAGTGCAGAACCGTCCTGGGGCGGGATATCACGATTGACGGCCTCTTCGCGGACGGCTTCAAGGCGGTCTTCCTCGCCCTGGGCGCCCACAAGAGTTGGCGGCTGGACCTGCCGGGCGAGAACCTCGAAGGCGTTTACCCGTCCATCGAGTTCCTCAAGGCCTTCAACCTCAGGGGCGAGGAACTGGCCGGCGGCCACGTGGCGGTCATCGGCGGCGGCAACTCGGCCGTCGACGCCGCACGCGTCGCCATCCGCCAAGAGAACGTCCAGAGCGTTACCCTCCTGTACCGCCGCACCGGCCAGGAGATGCCGGCTTATGCCGAAGAGGTCGATGCCGCGCTGGAGGAAGGGATCAAACTCGAGACGCTCGTCTCGCCGGTGAAGATCCGCTATATCGAGACAGCCGTGAAGGAAGGCATCAAGGTTGAAACGATGGTCTCACCGGTCCGGATTTACTCGCAGAACGGCCGCCTCGTGGGCATCGAGTGCATCCGCAACACACTCGGCGAGGTCGACGCCAGCGGCCGCCGCAGGCCGGTCCCCGTGCCGGGCAGCGAGTTCAGCATCTCGCTGAACACGCTGATCATCGCCATCGGCGAACGCCCCGACAGCGACTGCCTGACCCCGATGGGCCTGGCTCTCGACAAGGGTGGCCGATTGCAGGTGGACCCGCGGACGCTCCGCACCAGCCGCAACGGCGTTTTTGCCGGGGGTGACCTCGTAACCGGGCCCAACACGGTAGTCGACGCCATCGCGGCCGGGCGTCGCGCGGCGGGGGTGATCGACCGCTTCCTTCGCGGCGAGGAACTCGCGGAGCCGCCCCGCATCCGGTTGCCGGACGTTTTCGTTGAGTCCGCACCCGTCACCGACGAAGATCGCGAGGATGCCGCGCGGGCCGAGCCCCCCGTGCTGCCCATCCAGGCGAGGCGGAAGAACTTCGCCGAAGTCGAACTGGCCTTGTCGGTCGAACAGGCCACCCGCGAGGCCCGCCGGTGTCTCCGATGCGACCTCGCCTTCACTCAACCCCAGCCCGATGAGGCCCACAGCGCAGCCGCAGGGGGAACACACGCATGATCACGCTGACCATCAACGGCCTGCCGGTTTCCGTCGAGGAGGGCGCCACGGTGCTGGAAGCCGCCCAGTTCATCGGCTTCCCCATCCCGACCCTGTGCCACATGGACGGCCTGACGCCGTACGGCGCCTGCCGGTTGTGCGTCGTGGAGATCGGCCAAGGGCCGACGGCGAAACTCGTCACGTCGTGCACGTACCCCGCGGAGCCGGGCCTCAAGGTTCGCACGGCCTCGTCCCGCGTCGTTCGGGCCCGCAAGATGATCCTGGAACTGCTGCTGGCCTCCTGCCCGCAGTCCAAGACCATCCAGGACCTCGCCTCGGCGCATGACGTGCGGCAGCAGCGGTTCCGGCAGGAGCACGAGACGTGCATCCTCTGCGGCCGGTGCGTCCGGATGTGCCGCGAGCAGATGATGGCCGGTGCCATCGGGTTCCGCTATCGCGGCGAGAAGCGGAGCATCGGCACGCCGTTTGACGCCAAGTCCGACGTCTGCCGCCTGTGCGGCGGATGTATGTATGTGTGCCCGGCGTGCGAACTCCGCTGCACGTACACCGAGCCGGACAAGGCCATCTGCGGCGGGTGCGCCAACCTGAGCCCGCCCTGTCTCGACAAAGAAGGCTTCGACGACATGCTGTGCTACATGCAGCCCTGTGTGGCTTGCGAAATCCAGAAAGGCCAGTAACCGGAAAGGATCGAACGACCATGTCAGTCACGCTCTCCAGGGTCAACGCCTCGGCTGCCACGCTCTCCAAGAACCGGACGGTGGGTTCGGTCGTCCCCGCCTCGGGCATGTGCGTCACCTGCGTGGACGGGTGCATCGGCATGTGCGAGGTCGGCAAGTCGGCCTACCGCGGCCACGAGGTCATCTACCCGCAGCCGTTCGGCGTCATCACAACGGCGGCCGAGAAGACCTACCCCGTGGACTACTCCCACTTCAACATCATGGGCACCATCACCGGTGCCCATGGCGTGGAGGCCGACAGCGACAAGGCCATCTTCCCGGCCGTCAATCTGGAGGTGGCCATCGGCCACGACAAGGGCATCAAGTTCCGGCTCCCGTGGATCATCCCCGGCATCGGCTCGACCAACATCGCCAAGAACAACTGGGAGGGGCTGGCCATCGGTTCGGCGCTGGCGGGAACGGGTCTCACGATCGGCGAGAACGTCGTCGGTATGGACCACGAGGCTGTCATCAAGAAAGGCCGCGTCGTCGACACGGCCGACCTCAAGCGCCGCGTGAAACTCTACCAGGACCACCAGCGCGACGGCTACGGGGCGATCGTCGTCCAGGCCAATATCGAGGACACCCGCCTGGGCGTGCAGGAATACGCCATCGAGACGCTGGGCGTCGAGTGCGTCGAACTGAAGTGGGGCCAGGGAGCCAAGGA
>DATKUU010000450.1:0-10491 GCA_035530455.1 Phycisphaerae bacterium
TGCCCGCATCCATCACTATCTGGTACACTCTGGACCACAGTTCGCTCTCCATGCTTGGTCTCCTGAAAAGGGGTTCAAGACAAGCATAAGGGCGAACTGCTTATTGCGCAAGAACTTATAGCAATGGCGCAAAATCCTGGAATACACGCGGGGCGCCTTTTCCTCATGCCTCGCCGACCCAACGTCCGATAACAGGCGCAAGAGCGAGGATCCGTGCGCGCGCCGGCCGGACCCTATCCGCGCCTGCCGCTACTAACCCGCCGGAAAGAGAGCGCAAGATGAGCCGACTCGGCCTGATGGACCGTGTGAAATCGTGGTTCGGGGCTCCGAAACGCCGCGACGCCGCCGGCAAGCACAGTGCCGCATGGTCGCCCGCGCCGGCCGCCCGACTCCTCCTGGCCGGCGCCGCCGCAAAGGCGTCGGCCTCGCCGACCCAAACCTGCTGCGCCTTCGACGGGCGGGAGCCCACGAGCGGCGGCTGCGGCCAGGCGGCCAAGGCGCCGGCCGTCGCCGCCACGTCCGCGCCCCCGGCCGACGACCCCGAGCGCGAGGCCCGCCAGACGGAGTGGATGCACGTGCTGGATTCGCTGCCGGAGCGGATCGCCGAATCCCTGGCCGCCAGCGCCGCCGGCGCCAAGGCCCTGGAGAAGATCGGCCGAGAACTCGAAGGACACCGCGACGCGACGCGCTCCCTCGCCCAGTCGGTCGGCCGGTTGCCCGGACTCGCCACCGACCAGACGGCACTTGCGAAGCAGACGTGCGAAATTTTGTCGAGGCAGACGCATCTGGCGGAAGCCACGGTGGACGGCCTGGCGGCGATGCGCGCCGCCCTGGGGAGCGTCGAAGAAAGCGCCCGCCGGCACGTGCTCGCCATCGGCGAACTGGAGCGAAGCCACCGCGAGGTTCTCCAGACATACCAGCACCTGGTCCTCGCGACGCATCGGCGGCTGGGGCGCCTCGCGGCGCTGGCGGTGGTGCTCGCATCGGGCGCGCTCGGCGCCGTGGCGTACGTCCTCTGGCTCGCGCTCGCACAGTAACCGGGTTCAGATAAGTTTTGCGCGGCGGGTCTCCGCACCCGCCGCGCAAAGTGGCACTGTAGTAATATTCTACTCGACCAGTTTCTGCGGCTCTTCGAGCGCGTCGCGGATCATCTCGAGGAACTGGGCGCCGACGGCGCCGTCCACCAGCCGATGGTCCGCCGACAGCACGAGCGTCATCTTCTGCCGCACGCAGATCTTGCCCTGCCGACATACGGGCCGCTCTTCAATCACCCCCAGGCCCAGGATGACGCTCTCGCCGGGGTTCACGACCGGAATGAAACTCCGGATGCCATACATCCCCAGGTTCGAGACGGTCATGCATCCGCCCTGGTACTCGTCGGGGCGGAGGCGCTTGGAGCGGGCGCGCTGGGCCAGGTCCGCCGTCTCCCGCGCAATCTCGGGCACCGACTTTTTGTCCACGTCGCGGACGACCGGCACGATAAGCCCTTCGTCCAGGGCGACGGCCAGGCCGACGTGGGCGGCGCCTCGGCGCTCCACCCCGCCTTCCACCCACCGGCTGTTGACCGCCGGGAAACGCTGCAGCGCCAGGCCGCACACCTTCAGAACGAAATCGTTGTAACTGATTTTCACCTCACCCTTGGCGTTGAGTTTCGCGCGGAGGGCCACAAGATCCGTCACGTCGGCATCCATAGTGAGGTAATAGCAGGGGATCGTCTGCTTCGACAGGAGCATGCGCTCAGCGACGATACGGCGCATCGGCGAGAGGGGGACAACCCGGCCCGACGCGGCAGCCGGTGCGGCCTTGGCCCGCAGGACATCGGCTTTCATCACCTTGCCGCCGGCCCCCGTGCCGGACACGCCGGCCAGCGGCACGCCCTCGCGGGCGGCTATTTTTCGGGCGAGCGGCGTGGCCCTGGCCCCACCCTTCGATCCCGGCGCGCCGGGACTCACGGCCGCCTCAATGTCGGCCTCGACGATCCGGCCGGCGGGACCCGTCCCGCGAATGCTCTCGATCGCCACGCCGAGTTCCTTGGCGCGTCGGCGAGCGCGCGGAGAGGCTTTGAGGCGGCCCTCGGCTGCGGGCGGCGCTGCCGCGGCCGCTTGGACCTCGGCGGGCGCCGACGGCGCCGCCTGGGCCGCTCGCTTGGCCGGCGCCTTCCCCGCCTCGGCCAGGACCTCTTGGGGGACCTTTTCGCCCGGGTCGCCGACGACGGCAATGACGGCCCCGACGGAAAGTTCCTGGCCCTCCTTGGCGAGGATTTTCAGCAGCGTCCCCCGGTGGTAACTTTCGACTTCGAGAGTGGCCTTGTCGGTGGTGATTTCGCAGAGGATGTCGCCGGGGGCGACGGCATCGCCCTCCTTCTTCAGCCACCGCTCGATGGTCGAGACTTCGACCGTCTCGCCGAGTTTCGGAAGCGTGACTTTCTGGATCATGGGGAACCCCATCGCGCCGCGCCCACTGCCACGGCACGCGCCCCGCAAGTTTACCCGCCGTGGCGGGCGGGGCGGCTAACTGTTGCGAGCGCTACGCCTTGCCGAGCGTGCGCTTGGCGGCGGCGACGATTTTGTCGGCCCGCGGAATCGCCTCGTCCTCAAGGACCGGGCTCATCGGCACAGGACAGTCGGCCGCGCACACCCGCTCGATCGGCGCATCGAGGTCGTCGAACGCGTGCTCCTGGACCCGCGCGATAATCTCGCAGACGAAGTTGGCGTTCTTGTACGCCTCGGAGGCGAGCACCAGCCGACCCGTCTTCTTCACGGACTCCAGGACGCGGTCCATGTCGAGCGGCCGCAGACACCGAAGGTCAATGACCTCGGCCTCGATGCCCTCCTCGGCCAGAGCCTTGCCCGCCTCCTCGGCCCGAAGGGCCATGCGCGAGTAGGAGACGATCGTCACATCCTTGCCTTCGCGCCGGACGGCGGCCTCGCCCAGCGGAATGAGATACTCCTCGGTCGGCACCTCGCCCTTGGTGTTGTAAAGCATCTTGTGCTCGATGAAGAGGATGGGGTTGTCATCGCGGATGCAGGTCTTCAAGAGCCCCTTGGCGTCGTAGGGCGTCGAGGGCATGACGACAAAGACGCCCGGGGCGTGGACGAACCAGGCCTCGAGGCTTTGGGAGTGGTGGGCGGCGATGCACCGGCCCGCGCCCCCCTCGGTCCGCAGGACCATCGGCACGGTCGTCTTCCCGCCGAACATGTAGCGGTTCTTGCCCGCCTGATTGACAAACTGGTCCATCGCCAGGGTCATGAAGTCCACGTACATGATCTCGGCCACCGGCCGCATCCCGCACATGGCGGCGCCGGTGGCGGCGCCGGCGATGACCGCCTCGCTAATGGCCGTGTCGCGCACGCGAGCCTCGCCGAACTCCTCGTAGAGGCCCTGGGTCGCGGAGTAGGCGCCGCCGTAGATGGCCACGTCCTCGCCCATGACGAAGACGCGTTCGTCGCGCCGCATCTCCTCAGCCAGGGCGTCCCGGACCGCCTCACGATACATGATGACCGGCATCGTCGTGCCCTACCCTTTCGTCTCGGTGCGCACCAAGCCCCGCTCACCCTCGACCCAGCCGGCGTAGACGTCGTCCATCACCTCGGCGGGGTCGGGCCAGGGGCTCTCCTCGATGGCGAACTTCTCGGCGTCAGCGAGGGCCTTGTCCACCTCGGCCTGGAGTTTCTCGAAGGCCTTCGGCGTGAGCGTCCCGTCGCGGAGGAGGTCTTCCTTAAAGAGCGTGATGGGATCGCGCTCGTGCCAGTAGGCTTCCTCTTCCTTCGTGCGATAGACGCGCGGGTCGCTGCGCGAGTGGCCGCGGTAGCGGTAGGTCTTGGCCTCGATGAGGGTGGGCCCGTCGCCTTTTCGAGCGCGCTCGATGGCCTCAAGAACGGCATCGCGGACTTCCAGGACCCGCTGGCCGTCCACGCAGGCGCCGGGCATGGCGTAGGCGCTAGCGCGGGCGGCGATGTCGGCGACGGCGCACGCCCGCTCCAGCGCCACGCTCATGCCGTAGAGATTATTCTCGCAGATATAAACAACCGGCAACTTCCACTTGCCGGCCATGTTGAGCGACTCGTGGAAGACGCCCTCGTTGGAGGCCCCGTCGCCGAAGAAGCAGAGGACGACGCCGCCGGTCTTCTGCATCTGGACGGCCAGGGCGGCGCCGGTCCCAACCGGGATGTTGCCGCCGACGATGCCGGTGGCGCCGAGGTTGCGGCTGGAGACGTCGGCGATGTGCATGGACCCGCCGCGGCCCTTGCAGTATCCGGTCGCCTTGCCGCAGAGTTCCGCCATCATCAATTTCAGGTCCGCCCCCATGGCGATGCAGTGTCCGTGGCCGCGGTGCGTGCTGGTGATGTAGTCGCGCTTGCCGATGGCCGAGCAGGCGCCGACGGCGACGGCTTCCTGGCCGGCATAGACGTGGCTTGCGCCCTGGAGGACATTGCGGGCGAGGAGTTCGAAGACCTTGTCCTCGAACGCGCGGATTTCCATCATTCGCCGCAGCAGGCCGACCTTGAACTCTTTCGACAATTTGCCGCCCTCGGGGGCCGGCTTCGCCTTGGACTTCGGCTTGACCTTCGCTCTGGACTTCGCCATTCGTGCCTCCCGACCGTCGAGTCCCGCGCCATGGAAAGCGGCGAATTATACCCGCAGGGCCTCCGGAACGCAACCCAGGAGGTCCAGGGCGGTCATGCCGAGGACTCCGAGGCGTTCGGCGGCCAGGTCCCCCGCCCGTCCGTGGGCCCGGACCGCCAGGACGGCGGCCTCGAACGGGGACATTCCGCCGGCCAGGAGGGCGGCGAGCATGCCCGTCAGGACGTCTCCGGCCCCCGCCGTCGCCATGCCGGGGTTGCCCGTCTTGTTCACGTAGATCCGCTCGCCGTCGCAGACGATGGTTCCGGCCCCCTTGAGGACGGCGACGGCGCCGAGAGCGGCGAGGCGCTGGGCCGCCGCCTCGCGGTCGGCCTGGACGTCCTTGACGCTTGCGCCGAGCAGGCGCGCGGCTTCGCCGGGATGCGGCGTAAGGATGACGCGGTTGGAGGCCGATTTCAGGATCGCCGCCGCCTCGTCCGCGATCGCATTGAGACCGTCGGCATCGAGAACGATCGGCACATCCAACCCTTCAAGGAGGGCGCGGACAACGGCCGAGACGCCGCGCGTCCGCCCAAGGCCCGGTCCGACGGCAATGGCGCCCTGCCCTTCGGCCAGCGTGAGGACGGCATCGGCGGCCTCGGCCCGCAAGCACGCGCCGTCGTCCGCCAGGGGCGCGGTCGTGCAGCACGGGGCGAGGGCGGCGACGGTGTCGAGCGCGGCGTCGGGGGTGGCGATCTTCACCAAGCCCGCCCCGGCGCGGAGGGCCCCGTTTCCCACCAGCGCCGCTGCGCCGGCCATGCCTCGGCTGCCTGCCACGACGAGCACCAGGCCGGCCGTGCCTTTGTGGGCGTCGGGCGGACGGGTCGGCGGTTTGGGAATGTCGGTGACGCGCTTGAGCATGGCGGCTCCTTCAGAAAGAGCGCGCTCTCCCGGCGCGCCGGGATCGCGGCTAAGCGTTGGCGGCGCCGGACAAGCGTGCGGCGCTGCGGAGGATCATGGCGGCCAGACACCCGGCGCCGAAGCCGTTGTCAATGTTGACGACGCCGACGCCGGCGGCGCACGAGTTGAGCATCGTGAGGAGCGGCGCGAGGCCTCCGAAACTGGCGCCGTAGCCGACGCTCGTCGGGACGGCGATGACCGGCGCGCTGACCAGGCCGCCGACGACGCTGGCGAGGGCCCCTTCCATGCCGGCGACGACGATGACGACTGACGCCTCGGCCAAGGCCTGGGCGTGGGCGAGCAGCCGATGGATGCCCGCCACGCCGACGTCGTAGAAGGTTTCGACACGGCAGCCGAACAGTTCAGCCGTCACGCGCGCTTCCTCGGCGACGGGCTGGTCGCTGGTTCCGGCCGAGACAATCGCCACCTGGCCCGCCAGGGGCCGGCGCTCGCCCTCCTGCGCCAGGACGATGGCGCGGGCGGCCTCGTGATAGACGGCCTGGGGATGGGCGGCGCGGACGGCCTCGTACACCTGGGGCGCGGCCCGGGTGGCGAGGACGTCGTGGCCTTGCTCGGCCAGGCGCCCGACGATGGAGACGATCTGGTCGGCGGTCTTGCCCTCGCAGAAGATGACCTCGGGAAAGCCGCACCGTAGCGCCCTATGGTGATCGAGTTTGGCGAAGCCGAGGTCCTCGAACGGCATGTGGCGAAGGCGCTGGGCGGCCTCGTCGGGCGCGACGTGTCCGTCGCGGACGGCTTCGAGCAACTGGCGCAAGCGAGCGGGGTTCACGTTTTCGTCCCGAAGGGGCGCTAGGAGGCGTCAGGGCTCTCGGGCTCGTCCACATAGTCGAGGCGGTGGACGGGGGCGACGACGGCGGTGGCGATGTTCGCCAGGTGCGCCCCGATGCGCTTCAAGTGCCGCGCCAGGAGCGAATACGCCACCGCCTCGTCGGTCGGGATCGAGTCGCGCTCCCGCAAGAGTTGGCGGATCAAGAGGTCGCACTCCTTGCCGGTCTGGCCGAACGTCTGCATGACCTTGCGGGCCTTGTCCAGGTCGCTCTGGCCGAACGCTTCCTTGGTCAGTTGAAAGAGGTCCTCGGTCTGGGCGCGGATGCGCTCCAGGGGGTCGAGGTAGCGGCGGCTCGTGAACTCGCGCGTGTAGAACTTGCCGACCTCGAAAATGTTTTTGCAGTAGTCGCCGATGCGTTCGGCGTCCTTGACGACGCTCATGAGGACGAGGCAGGCGGCCAGGTTGGCGTCGGGGCGGATCGTCAGGTGCTTGACAATCTGGGCCCGGATGGATTGTTCGAGGTGGTTGACGGTCTTATCGCGATCGTAGAGGGGGTCCTGGACGGCCTGCCAGTCCACCCGGCTGAAGAAGACCTCGACGGCCTGCTGGAACATCCACTGGGTCTCTTCGAGCATCCGGTCGAACTCATCGAACATCTGGCCGAGGGCGTCCTTGCCCCGCCAGGCCGCCAGGATTTCGCGTAACATGGTCCGACTCCCCGCGCCCGGAGGCGCTTATCCAAAGAGCCAATATAACCCAATCACGGTTACGGGCAACACGAAAAAAAACAGCGTAATGTGCAGGACGGCAAAGTACCGCGACTGCGACGCCTGATGCGACCACCACTTCGCCATGCCGATCGGCACGAACTTCAAGGGATACCAGATGACCGACCCGATGATGTTAAAGAGCATGTGGCTGAAAGCCAGGGCCATGCCGATCTGCGCCTGGGCGGGAGTGTCGGCGGCGACGGCGAAACTGGCGATCAGGGCGGTCACGGTCGTCCCGAGGTTCGCGCCGAGGGTGTAGGGGAAGATCTGGCGGAGCGTCAGAAGGCCGGCCCCGGCGAGCGGGACGGCCAGGCTGGTCGTGATGCTCGACGATTGGACCGTCGCCGTCAGCACCAGACCCACCAGGTAGGCCGTCAGGGCGTTGCGAAACAGGACGCGGTCGAAGAACTGCTCGATGCGTTTCATCACCAGGCTCCGCAGCACCTTCGTCATGAGCAAGAGGGCGGCGAAGAGAAAGACCACGCCGAGGACCATCAGCGCCAGGTTGGCGGAAACGTGTCCGAGGCCGAGCCCGTCTTCGAGGAGGCGGGCGACGACATCCACGAACGGCTGGACGATCTCCTTCAGGACGTTGGTGGGTTTCTGTCCGGTCGGCGCCCCGGAGTAGAACGCCGAGGCCATCCACGTCGAAACCCGCTCGAGCAGACCCTTTCCCGTCTGCCACGAGACCAGCCACTCCAGCGGAAACAGAAGCAGGACCGACAGGGTGTTGAAGAAATCGTGGACGATGGCAGCCCCGTAAGCCCGCTCGAACTCCTCGCGCCGGCGGATGTGGGTGAAGGAGACGCCGGCGTTCGTGACGCTTGTGCCGATGTTCGCCCCCATGATGATGAAGATCGCCTGAGGAAGCGTCAGCGGCGTCGTGACCACCAGGCCGACGGTGAACGAGGTGGTGAACGAGGAACTCTGGAAGATGCTCGTCATCAGGACGCCGACGAAGAGGCCGACGAGAGGGTTCTCTGCATACTTGAAGACCTTGTAGACGACGGGGCGGTATTCCAGGCTCTGCGGGCCTTCGGTGGCGTGTTTGTCGTAGTCGGGGTTCTTGCCGAGGGTCTTCAGGCCCTCGCCCATCATCGCCATGCCGCCGAGGAAAAGGTACAGAAACACAAGCACCAGGAAAACCCTGAGGAGGGTCTTCCAGAGGGGTGGCGGTGCTTCGGCCCGTTCCCTCGGCATCATCATGGGATCAGGGCTCCCTCGAAACCAGGGTCGGAGTGCATGAGTTCCGGAATCCAGTACGGCGCGGGATTGTAGCCTTGGGGGCGGCTTCGAGGCAACGGATTTCCGCGACCGCCCCCCGGGGGCGGAGGACGCGCTGCCCCTGCCCGGGAGCCGCTACTCCAGCAACCAGCACAGCGAGAGGATCAGCAGAGGCAGGCCGAAGAAGAAGCCGACCACGTGAAAGACCGCATACCGTTTGGACCGTGCCGCCTGGCGCGCGTGCCAACGGGCGATTCCAATCGGCACGCGCCGAAGCGGATACCAGACAGCCACGCCGAGCACGTTGAACGCCGTATGGCTGAAGGCGAGGGCGATCCCGACCTTCGCCAGTTGCGGGGTATCGGCGCTGGCGGCGAAACTGGCGAGCAGCGCCGTCACCGTCGTCCCCACGTTCGCGCCCAGCGTAAAGAGGAACACCTGGAAGATATTCAACAGGCCGGCGGCAACGAGAGGCACGACGAGCGAGGTTGTGATGCTCGAACACTGGACGGTTCCCGTGAGGACGAGGCCCACCAGGAACGCCGTCAGGTCGTTGCGGAATAAGACGCGGTCGAAGAGCCGCTCCACGCGTTTCAGCACCAGGTTGCGGAGCGCCTTGGTGACGCCGATGAGCGCCACAAACAACAGCACCACCCCCAGGGCCGCCAGCGCGACGTTCGCCCAGTTGTGCGAAAGCCCCAGGCCGCGATCCAGAATCCAGGAGGTGCCGCTCGTGAGCGGCTCGACGGCCTCCTTGAGGAAGTTGGTCGGTTTGTGGCCGGTCGGGGTCCCGCTGTAGAAGCCCGAGGCCAGGGCCGAAGCGATGCGTTCCAGAAAGCCCCGCCCCGTCGCTTTCCAGACGATCCACTCGATCGGGAACAATATCAGGACCGTCAGCGTGTTGAAGATTTCGTGGGTGATGGCCGCGCCGTAGGCCCGCTCGAACTCCTCCGCCCGGCGCATCTGCATAAACGACACGCCGGCGTTCGTGATGCAGGTCCCGATGTTCACGCCCATGATGATGAAGATGGCCTGGTGGAGCGTCAGCGGCGTGGTCACCACCAGCGACACCACGAAAGCCGCCGTAAACGACGAACTCTGAAAGATGGCGGTCACCAGAATGCCCACGAAGAGGCCCACAAGGGGGTTGGCGGCGTGCGAGAAGACCTGATAGACGACGGGACGGTACGGTTGGTTGCCGTCGGCTTGGGGCTGGCTCGCGTCGAAGTGCGGGTTCTTGCCGAGGGCCTTCAGGCCCTCGCCCATCATCGCCATCCCGCCCAGGAAGCCGTACAGCAGGACGAACACCAGAAGGATCCTGGCGAGGGTCTGCCAGGCGGGTCGGCGCGGTTCTGCCCGTTCGGCGAGACGGGTCATTGAGACCATCGCTCCGGTGGCGGCAAAACCATGGGCGTATGTTCGGACACGCCAGAGTAAGAAATCGCATTATAGGGGACACGGCAGGCCCGGCAAGCGATTTCGGCGCGCCCATCGGCCGCGGGGCGCTTCAGACAGCCCGCGCCTCCAGGTCCAGGTCGGCCGTCCGGCCCGCCTGAAGAAGGTGATAGGCCAAGCCCGCCACCATGGCGGCGTTGTCGGTGCAGTAGGCCATCGGCGGGATGAAGACTTCGAGTCCGGCGGCGTGGGCGTCGGCCTGGAGCCGACCGCGCAATCGCCGATTGGCCGCCACCCCGCCCCCCACCAGGACGCGGTCCACCCCCAGAGCCTCCGCCGCACGCAGCGTCTTGCCGACGAGCACCTCGACGACGGCCTCCTGGAAACCGGCGGCCACGTCGGCCGTCTCCTCGGGCGATAGATGGGTCGAACGCCTTTTGGCGCCGGCGCCCTTGCCCCGGACGTGGTAGAGGACGGCCGTCTTCAGGCCGCTGAAACTGAAATCGAGCGATTCGGGCCCGAGCCACGGCCGGGGAAAGTCCACCGCCCGGGGATTCCCGCGCTCGGCCATGCGGTCAATCACCGGCCCGCCGGGATATCCGAGGTCCAGCAGGGCGGCGACCTTGTCGAACGCCTCGCCGGCCGCGTCGTCCGTCGTCGCACCCACCAGCCGGTGCTCCAGCGGGCCTGTACTGTGGTACAGGCTCGTGTGGCCGCCGGACACGATGAGGCTGACGCACGGGAACGGCCCCGGCGCGCCTCCGCAGGATGCTGCGCCGGGGTCGCGCT
>DATKUU010000451.1:0-2822 GCA_035530455.1 Phycisphaerae bacterium
CACGTTCGCCGTGGTGGCCGGCCAAATGGTCCGCGGCGGCCCGGTGGCCGGCCAAATGGTCCGCGGCGGCGCGGTGGTGGGGGAGATGACGCAATGACACGACGCGACGCGGAAATCTACTACGGCAAGTACCACGCCGGCGAGAAGCCCCGTTGCCTGGCGCGCGTCGCCGACAACGAGGGGACCAACATCACCCAAAGCGACGTCTCCTCGATCGCCTGGTCGCTCTGGGACATGAGCGACACGTCGGCCGCGGTCGCCAGCGGGACGCTGCTGGCCAGCAACGTGATCACCGACACCCCCACCGACGACGCGGCCTGGACCGTCGACGACACCGGCTTCAACTTCGCCTGGACCTGGACCTACGACACGAGCAACAGCGGCGGCAAGACGCTGCGGTCGGAGGTCGTCATCACGCTGACCTCCGGCGAAATCATCGTCCTGATCTTCGAGGGCCGTTTCGACACCGTCTACTCCCTGGCGAGCTGAACAGAAATCAACAGAAATCAACCACGGATCACACGGATGCGCACGGATGGCGGGTGCTTCCTATCCGTGCCCATCCGTGTAATCCGTGGTCCGTCTCCCCAATCCCTAATATCCCGGTTTTCCCCCCATGTCCTCCTTCGTAGTCACCATGACCGGCGACGAAGCCTCCCTCTGGAAGGCGATGCAGAAGGTGGCCCAGGGGACCGACAAGGTCAAGAAGGGTTTCAAGGGCGTCAAGGACGAGGCGACCCGCTCGAAGCAGGCCACCGCCCAATGGGGCCGCGAGGCCGAGAAGTGGCTCAGCAAGATCCGCACCCCGCAAGAGACCCACAACCGCAACGTCGCCCAGCTCAACACGCTGCTGCGAACCGGCCACCTGAACCAGGCGCAATACGGCCGCGCCGTGGCCCAGTCCACCGACGAAATGAAGCGGGCGGAGAACGTCGGGAAGCGGGCCTTCGGTAGCCAAGCCCTCTCGCAGATCCGCTCAATGGCCGCCGGCTATCTCTCCGTCGGTGCCGCCATCGCGCTGGCCACCCGCGCGATGATGGAAATGGACGCCGAGCGGCAACGCATCGCCGACAAGCAGCGCGAGTCGGAGATGGGCATGGCCTCGCTGGCCCAGCTCGCCACCACGCCCGACGAGATGCGGTCGCTGGTCGCCGCCGCCAAGCAGACCTACGCCGAAGGCGGCGCCATGTCGCTCGACGAGGCCGGCCGGGTCGTCTTCTCGATCAAGTCGGCCGGCGGCATGGAGTTCCGCGAGCTGTTCAGCCAGCTCAAAGCGACCGGGTTAGTCGAGCAGCCCGACGTAATGGCCCGCGCCGCGGCCACCATGATCGCCAGCATGGGCCAGCAAGAGACGGGCAACATGCGCGACCTGGTCTCCAAGGCGTTTGGGGCCTCGGAGTTCTCCCCGTCCTCGGCCGAGGAGCTGCTCGAAGCGGCCGCCAGCTCCGGGGGCAGCGCCAAGGCGATCGGCTTCCGCGACGAAGAGGTCCTCGCCGCCACCGCCCTGGTGGCCACGGCCCGCGGCGGGGCCGAAGAGGGCGGGACGTACCTGGCCCAGATGATGCGGACGCTGGACGAAAAACAGGAGTTCCGCGGCAAGAGCCTCCGCGAATCGATCCAGATGATCCAGGCCAAGGGGCTCGAGGGAGAAGCGCTCAAGAAGTGGTTCGGCCGCGCCCAGGGCCTGGCCGCCTACCGCGTCCTGGGCGACAACCTGACCAAATACGACGAAGCGTTGCGGACCGTTGAGCAGGCCCAAGCCACCGACCGCGTCTCGGCGCAACTAGAACTTCCCGCCGCGATCCCGGAACTGAAGGCCGCCGCCACGCGGCGGAAGAAGAGCGCCGGCGCCGAGCTGGCCGGCGAAGAACTGGGCATCCAACGCAACCTCCTCGACGCCACCATGGAGGATTACGCCCGCGCCGTCCGCGAGGGCGAATACGACACCTGGCTCCCGGCCGAGCTCGACATCGCCCTGTCCCGCATGAGCCTCTGGGGCAACCGCAAGCTCAGCGGCGACGAGGCCATGCTCCGCGGGGCCCGCGCGCGAGGCCAGGTCTTCGATCCCGACTTGCGAGCTGACATCGACAAATCCATCGGCCCCGACGCCGCCCGTGGCCCTGATCTTGTTCGCCTTGGCGCGGGCAGCGAAGGCGGCGGGGTGCCGGCCAGCACGGCAGCCAAGCTCGAGGCGGCCGCCACCGCCTTGCAACAGACCGTGGCGATCATGGAAAGGTTCGGGATGCAGGTCCCGCCCACGCTTGCCCATCCCGACGAGGACCGCTGAGCCATGGCCGCGAACATCGGCGGGACATCCTGTGATTACGTCCGCGGCGACGTGACCCCGTTGCGCGAGCGGGTCGAGACGTGGGTCGTTCCGGGGCTGGACAGCGTCGGCGCCATGCTGCTGGGCCAAAACGAGGGCCAGGCCGCCGTGGTGGCCACCAAGCTCAACACCGTCGGCGCCTGCAACACCTGGATCGAAACCCTCGAGGCCATGATCGGCACCGTGGTCACGATCGAAAACGACCTCGGCGAGAACAACGCCGCCTGCCTCATCACCGGCCTCGGCGTCCCCGAGAAAACCGCCGCCTATCAGCCCGGCACCAGCAAGACACTCAAAGTCGAGATGGAAGTCCGCTTCGTGATCCTGGCGTGACCCCTTCGTGCCTTCGTGCGAGCCTTCTTCCCCATGTCGATTACCGCCTACAACACGACACGCGCCGGACGGCTGACCACCGTCTCCGTCACCAGCTCGCTCTCCGGCACGATCTACTTCCACTGGTTCGTCGACGGCGTCTACGTCGGCTGGACTACCGCCC
>DATKUU010000452.1:0-20580 GCA_035530455.1 Phycisphaerae bacterium
CTCCTGGAGCGAAATGGGGTCCGGCGTCTCCTCGAAGGCGAATCGCGGAACGCCTATCACCAGATGCGCCCGGACGCCCTCCAGGTCCGCCAGTTCGTTGATCAGCGTCGCCTGGAGTGTGAGGACCGCACCGCCCTTGCCGTCGATCTCGACCCGGTAGTTCGGAATCCACCGGATGCCGCGCTGAACATAGACCATGCCGACCTCGGCCGCGTCCTTCGGCTTCTCCTTGCCCCAGTCCAGGTGCAGGGTCATCATGTTGCGGAACTCGTCCTGGGCGACGTCGCGGGAAGGCTCGGCGAGGAACGTCACGTCCTCGATCCGGCTGATGGGCACCGCCTTGACGCCTCCGACCACTTCCAGGAGGACGATGTCGCCGCGCTGCGGCAGGCCGGGCGGAGTTCCCGGCGGGCTCGTCTGTGCCAGTTCCTCGCTCGTGCGGGCCGGAATCCCCAGGATCTTCGCCTCGTAGATGGCTTCGGTTTCCTTCTCCCGTTTTTCCCGGATGCGAACCTGCGCCCCGACGTTGCCCTCGATGAGTTCCCGCACCGTCAGGGCCGTCCGTTCCAGCGACACCACCCGCCGGCCCGACGTCACCCCAACCAGCGGCACCTTCGCGTCAGCCGAATAGGACCAAAACGTGCCGAGCACCGGCGTCGGCAGGTAATCGAGGACAACGTTCCCCGCCTCGTCGGTCGGCACGCGGCCCTCGTGAAGCACGAACGCGTGCCCGTCCTTGAACACCGTCACTTCTTTGACGGGCATGTCCGCCAGCGTGCCCTGCTGGACCGCCTGCCCAAGCGCACCCGGTGCTGCCACAGCCACCGCACACACCAACAAAACCGTTCGTCCGAGCATGTCATTTCTCCTCCACCAGTTTCACTTGGTTCTGCTTCTGGTTCTGTCCCAGGTGATGCAGGCCCTCCGTCACCCACTTCTGCTTCTGCCGGGCCGGCACCTCCACCACGTACTCCACCGTGTGGTAATCAAACAGACGCGGGGCGTCCTTCATCCAGAACTCCACGTCGCCCGGCAGGACGTGGCGGATCTCCATCTTGATCGGCTTCGCGCGATAGTTCCGCACCTCCTCCTGCCACTCGCGGAACTCGTCCCAACCGACCACCTGCGGCACGTGCGGCGTCTCGTCGAAAATGAAGTTCTTCCGCACGAGGTCCAGCACCACCCGCTCGTACACAATCTCGTCGTCCGTCCCGACGTTCAGTTCCACCTTCTCCCGGATGGGAATGTACTTGGTGCTTTGGGTGGTGTAGTACGCCAAGCCGTTCTTCCCGTTGTCGCGGAACACGCGAATCACGCCGTCCGGCAAGGGCGATTCGCCCATCTTGTGTTCCTCATCGTTCGCCAGGATGAAGAACCGCACCGGCCGGTCGCCGTACTGGTGCGGGCGGTAGCGGTAGAGGATCTCGAACGGCACCTCGCGCGCCTTGAACGACACCATCCGCTGCGACCAGCCGTTCTTCACGGTCTGCTCCCCCTCGATCGTGAAGATGAAGTATTCGGAGAGGCCTTCCTTGACGATCCGAGGCGCGGCCTGCGCCCTTTCATCGAGCACCACCGCCTCGGCGGCGGCCAAGGCCTTGCGCATCGCCGGCGCCCGGAGTTCCCTGCGCGGGCCCCCCGGCGCGGGCGGCGGACCGCCCTGCGCCAGTTGCGCGATTTTCTCGACCAGGTTCACCACGCCCACCACCAGCCGAACCTGGGCCCCCTCGTAATCCTCGCCGGAGTTGTTGATGACTGTCACGTACCCGTCGCACGCCATCTGCGTCTCTTCGGGGTTCGTGATCATGACGTAGTCGGCCGACCACGAGATGCCACTCGTAAAGTACGAGACCTCGACCTTCGCCTGGCCCTCGAACTTCGAGTCCACGTTCCAGATGAGCACCTGCGGCCGGTCGCCGGGGAAGGTCGTGTCGAGGACCTCAATCTCGCTGTCGTGGTCCAGAGGCCGGAAATAGACGCTCGTGGGGTCAATCAGCGTCCCCGCCCAGGAAAACTGGAGACGGTTCGCGCCTTTCTTGAAGGTGATGGACCGCGTCTCCTTGACCAGCGTCAGGTCCTCGGAGTTGTAGATGGTGAGTTGGACCGTGTCCCGCGGCGGAAGGGTCACCAGGTCAATGTTCCTCGCCAGGGCCGCCCCCGCGAGAATCGCCGTCACCGCGGCTGCCAGTATCGTGCGTTTCATGGCTCGCTCCTTTCTCGAGGGGGGGTTACCACTCGTTCCGGAAGAAGAGGTGCAGGAGGAAGATTACTTCCTCCGGTTTTTTGTCGGCCTCCTTAGGGGCGGCCGGCAGGGGGATGTGAATCTCCATCTTCTGGGCGCTCTTGCGCTCGACAAGCGCCTTGTCGCTCGTCTGGCCCGCCAGTTCCCACTGCGCGTCGCGGTCTTTCGCGCCGCCGCAGAATTCGTCCCGAAGGGCGCTTGAGTCCTCTTCGATGTCCAGCACCACGGCGTCCTTCTTAAAGTTCTGCATCTTGTATTGAACGATCACTTCCTGGTGAAAGAGGTTCCCGTGCTCCGGGTGCCGCTCGTTCTTCTTCACGGTCCGCTCGACCTTCACATCGCGTGCCAGGCCCAGGTACAGTTTCATCTCGTCGTCAATCGGGGTGAATTTGCCCCAGTCCTCGCCGGTGAACGCCTCGCCGCCGTGCCCGTCCTTCTGGAAGATGCGCACCTTGCCGTACGGCAGTGGGTACTTGCCCATCGCGTGGGCCTCGTCGTTGGTGAGGACGTATTGCATGGTGACGTACTTCTGGTTCGGTTCGTCGGGGACACGTTGGCCGCTCAGCCAGTTGAAGACGAACTTCTTGCGGATGGGCACCTTGACGAACTTCTCCAGAAGCATTTCCTTGGATTCCGTCAGGCCCATTTCCTTGCGGAAGTATTGGCCGATGCCCGCCCACACGCCGGAGGGCCCGAACTCCTCGCCCGAGAAGTTCCAGACGCGCATGTCGTGGCGCAGCGTGAGCGACGATTCGTCGAACTCCGCCGTCGCCCGGTAACTGAACGTGCGCGACAGGTTCCCGATGAGATACGAGATCCGCACGCGCACGGGCCCCGCCTTCTCGGCGAACACCTGCCACACGAGCGCCTGTTCGCCCGGCGGATAGGCCACGTGGATCACCCGCACCGCGTCGCCCACCTCCAGCGGGCGGAAAAGGATTGTGTACTTATCAATCTGCGTGTTCGACCACGAGAAATCAATCTGGTTTGTCCCCGCAAGGAGCGCCACGATCCGCTCCTCTTCCACCAGCGTTGCGCTCGGGTTATCGAGTTGGATCTCCACCCGCTCGCGCACCGGCAGGGTCGCCAGTTTAATCCGTCCCCACGCCGGCACCGCGAGCAGCCCCGCCGCCAGCACCGCCACGACCCACCCATACCGTTTCGCACGCATGACCGTCTCCTTACCTGATTCCGTTCGCATTCGACACACCTTGCCTGACGTGCCTCGCCCCTCGGCCCTCTTGGACGTGGGCCGAAGAGCGTTGGTTCCATTTTCCTCGTTTGCGGCCGGGGGTCCAAACGATTTTTCGCCTGCCTTTCGGGCGCGCCTCCGCAGAAACCGGCTCCAGCCAGGTAAAACCCCGCCGCCGAGAAGCCGTCGCAAGTGCCGCACGGACAGGGACTTACGCCGGCCCAAGCGGCCGCCCTCCCCCCCGGCGCAGCACCGCATTTGACCATCGCCCCTCCGTGCGTACTCTTGACGGTGGCTGAAAAGCCCGCTTCCCCCGGTGCACTGGCTGCCGCGGGTCGTCCGGCATGATGCCGGGACGCAACCGCCGAAAGATGCGTCCGGTGCACTAGCGCGATCAGCGGCCCGACGAGGGCCTTGAGGATAACAACTGAATAGACGCCTTGTGCTTCACAGCGAAGGAGCGGTTCGCTACTTCACGACGGAGCACCGGCGCGGTGCGATGGCGCTCGAGACAGGCCCGCGGGCGGACGGAACGCCCCTGGCGGAACGATTCCGCCTGCCAGGCCGCCTTCGGGCGGCCGCCCAAATGAGCCGTCGCCCACGGGCCGTCTCGGCGGAGTTCGCGCGGCCGTGCAATTTTGCCCCCGCGCCTCGGCCTCCGCCCGAGCGCCGACGCACCGAATCGCGGCGTCTCGAGGGTCCCAATCCCTCTCCCGACCCGCGGCCTATGGTCGCGGGGCAGGTCCCGGCCGCCCCACGGTCGGGACTTGCTTTTCAGGCGGGCGGCAGCGTCGCGCCGGGAACGAAACGCAGGCGAACCGTCGCCCCGTCCCCCGACTCCCCGCGCAGGAGCGCCGCAAGGATCTCCAGCCCCGCCTGCACCACCGCCCCCGCATCCACCTCCAGCCGCGCCAAATCCCGAACGAACGCCGGCACATGCCCCGCCAGCGCCACCACCGCCACGCCCACGCCGGTCGGTACGGCATCGCGCACCTGCGCCAGGGCCGCCAGCGCCCCCTCCGGCTCCGCGCCGGCCAGCACCAGGCCCCGCGCGCCGCAGTCCGCGAGCATGGTTTCAACCCATCGCCATCCGGCGGGCCCGTCCGCCACGCCCGCCGACCCGATGAGGCGTCCGTCCGCCGACGCGCCCCCCGCCGCCACCGCCCGCCGGTACGCCTCTTCCATGGCGCCGCCGGGCGCGCCCGGCGGCAACTGGATGGCGATGGGCGCGGCTCGGCGGCGGATCATCTCGGCCACCAGGTCGCCCACCGCCTCGCCCCACGCGATGCGGACGGCCGCCTCCTCGCCGTCGCCCGCCAAATCCACCATCGGAAGGCCCGCCTCCTCCAGCGCCGCCGCGGTGCCGACCCCCGCGCCCAAAAGCAGCGCACCGGCCAAGCGCCCGCCCCGCGCGTCCCGCGCCAGGGCCGTCTCGCCCGACGGCGCCGTTCCCGCCGCCAGGTACGCCCGGACGCCGCCCGGCATCCGGGCCGCCGACTCCAGCGCCAGCCGCCCCACCTCCGCCCAGAACCGCGGTCCCGGCGGCGCGTGCGGCGGACCGAAGACCACGGCCACAGCCCGATTTGCCAGGTCCGGCCGGACGAACGTCCCGCGTCCCCGGCCGCGCTCCAGCAGGCCCTCCAATTCCAGGCCGGCCATCACCTTGTTGATGGTCGTCAGCGAAACGCTGTGGCGCGCCGCCAGGGCGCGCTCCGTGGGCAGGCGCTCTCCGGGGGCGAGTCGCCCCGAGAGGATCTCGTGGCGGATTTCGTGTCGAAGGGAATCGCTTCGGTTCTGGCCCAAGGCCGCATCTCCCGCGCCGGCGGCCACCCTATCGCCGGCCGGCGACCGCGTCAAGCCAGGGGGCTGACCATTGCGGATTGCGGATTGAAACGACAAAACGGCGCACGGTTAGCCGCGACCCGAAGGGGAGCGCGCTCTTGCGGGGCGGGCCGACCGGGGTTTAGAATGCCCCCCTGACGAGGCAGCCCGGGAGGTGCGACGCATGGTCGCCGAGCAACCCGAAAACGGGGCGATGGCCGAGGGCCATCCGATGTCTGGTTCGGCGCCGGACCGGGCGGACGGCGAGGCGCCCGTCCGCTCGCGGATCATTTCGCCGTCGCTTCTCTTGCCGGCCGAGGCGGTGGTGTTCGAACTCAAACCGTCGCTTTGGTACGTGGTGATCGTGAGCCTGCCGATTGCGGCGGCAGGGGTCGCGCTTGTGCTGCTCGCGTGTTTCATGGAGGAGTTGGCCTACGTCTGGCGCCACTCGGCCCTGGTGCTGGGCATCTGGATCGTGGGCGTGCGGGTGGCGGTGGGATTCTTGGAGTGGCTGGGGCGGACGTACGTCCTGACGGACCGGCGGATTTTAAAGCAGCACGGGGTGCTGAACGTCCGGGTCGAGTGCGCGGGGCTGGAGGAGATCCAGACGACGTTCGTGGCGCAGGCGGCATTCCAACGGGCCGTGGGGATCGGGACGGTCTTTTTCCGCTGCGCGGCCGGCGCGACGGACGCGCAGGCGTGGGAACACGTCCGCCGCCCGAAGGACGTCCACGCGCACATCATCGCCCAGATTGAGCGGTGGAAACGGGCGCGGGCGAACCGGCAAGGCGAGTAGAGACAAGCGAACGGCGCTCGTCGAAGAAACGACTCCCGTCCCCGTTTTTATTCCTTCTCGCCGAAGACGTCGGCCTCGAAGCGATAGACGGTGACGTTCGGCTGCTTCCAGGCGTCCGGCGCGAGGCCCGCCTTGTGCGAGCAGCACATCGAGAGGAACTCTTCCTTCGACCAGCCGGTTTCCCCGGCCACCTGGGGCAGGAAGCATCCGGAGCCGTGCGGCCCTTCGATCGAAATGCCGTGGCGCCCGAGCTGGATTTCCTTCATCGGGTCGCTCACTTTTTCGAGCGGCGAGAGAACGGAGATCTCGACGTCAATCTCGTCGAGTTCGCCGGCGGAGATGGGATTGGAAAGGAACCGCGGGTCGCGCGTGGCGGCGGCGGTCATCTGCTGGACGGTTTCCCAGAGGGGTTTTGCGCCCTGGAACGTTCCGATGCAGCCGCGGAGGCGGCCCTGGTTCTTCAGCGTGACGAACGCCCCGCCGGGCGCCGCAAGCGCCGGGCTCGGCCCGGAGGGCCGCGGCACGGGCTTGCCGCCGAGCAGCGCCCCAAGCGTCTGTCGGGCCAACTTCAGGAGCGCCTTGCGGTCGGCGTCGGTCAACATGGCTCAGCCTCGATTCAGGGCCGTAGATACTTCACCGCAACCACGACCGCAATCACAACCACCATGAAAAGGACCGTCGCAAGGTTGAAATAGCGATCAATGAACGCCTTGGCCCTTGCCCCAAACAGATACATGAGGCCCGCCACGCCATAGAACCGCAGGGGGCGGAAAATCGCCGAAGCAAGAACGAATTTCCACAACGGCATCTCGGAATATCCGGCAACCCAGGAAAAGGCCATGTATGGTACAGGCGTCAACGCAGAGGTTCCGATGGCCAGAAATCCCCACTCCCCCTTCATTGCGGCATCAGCTTCCCGCAAGCGCTGCACATTCAGGCCGATGTACCCTAATACTGTGCCCAAGTCCTCCAACGTAAAATAATGTCTGAGCCAGCCGCCGAGAAGAACCGCTGTTGTTCCGCCTAAAACACTGAACACAGTGGCTATGAGCGCCCAGTGGAAACTTCGCCGCGGCTTCCCCAGGCAGAGCGCCCCCAAAAGAAGGTCGGCCGGCACGGGGAAGAAGATCGCCTCCGTGTAGGCCAAGAGGGCCATGGCCTTGGCGGCATGGCGCGTCTCGGCCCAGAAGAGGACCCACTGGTAGAGGCGCCGGACGGGCCCGATCCGCCGCGCCAGGCCGTGCGCCTGAACTTCCTCCGCGATGATCTCGTCCGTGACGCCGGTTTCCGCGTTTGGCTTGTCGCGCGATGGATTCACGCGTTGGGTTCCCCTGTGCAGCCGCCGACGAGCGGCGGCGCTCATGCTTCGAAGGGGCAAGTCTACGCGGCGGTCCGCGCCCCGGCAAGCCCAAAGCCGAAAACACCGAAAACCGGGAGCCGCATTGACTTCCGCCGGGGCTTTCATGTATCATGGAGGGCAAGTAGGGGGAACGCCATGTCGGCGGGGACACCCGTCACGTCAAATGTCCCCGTGGCCGGCTGAGGCGATCATCATGCTTGAGACGGCACCATCGAACGGCGACCTGCGGGTCCGAACCCCCGCGAAAGTGAACCTGACGTTGCGGGTGCTCGGCCGACGTCCCGACGGGTTCCACGACCTGGAGAGCATCGTCGCCGCCGTAAACCTGTTCGACACCTTGACGGTCCACCCATCGGACGATCTGGCGCTCGCGTGTCGAGGCCTGGCGGTCCCGACAGGCGAAGACAACCTGGTGATGCGAGCGGCGCGGCTTCTGGCGGAGGAGACGCACACGCGCGCGGGCGCACGGATGGAACTCGAGAAACGCATCCCGCCGGGGCGCGGTCTCGGCGGCGGGTCGGCCGATGCCGCCGCTGCGCTCGTCGCGCTGAACGACCTCTGGAAGGCGGGCCTCGCGCGCGACGACCTGGCACGGATCGGCGCACGGATCGGCAGCGACGTGCCTTTCTTCTTCGGCTCGCCCGTGGCGATTCTGCGCGGGCGGGGGGAACGGCTTGAGGCGGTGCCGGCGCGCGTGCCGTGGTGGCTGGCGCTGGCCTGGCCGGACTTCCCCATGCCGACCGCCGAGGTGTATGCCGCCCTGGACCGTCTGGGTCCGTCGCCGGACGGCCGGCCGGAGGCGACCGCCATCCTGGGTGCGCTCGGCGGACCCGCCGCGGAGGCGCGGGCCTTCCTGGTGAATGACCTTGAGGGGGCGGCACGGTCCATCCGATTAGATAAGATGGACGTAAGAAGCGATTGGGAACGGGCTGGCGCGGTCGCCGTGGGCATGACCGGCAGCGGCTCGGCCTACTTCGCCCTGGCAGACACCGAGGGCCAGGCTCGGCGCTATCGAGACGCGGCGCGGGCTGCGGGCGCCGAAGCAACCGTCGTTCGACCGCTTCGGGAGTCGGGACACGAGGAGACTCCAAGATGAAGGTCACGAACATCACCGTGAAGTTGTCGCCGCACACCACGGACCGCCTGAAAGCGTTCTGCACCATGACGCTGGACGACGAGTTCGTCGTGCGGGACCTGAAGATTATTGAGGGCACGAGCGGCCTGTTCGTGGCGATGCCGTCGAGGAAACTGACGGACCATTGCCCCAAGTGCAAGGGGAAGAACCACCTGCGGGCCAAGTTCTGCAACGATTGCGGTGCGCCCCTTCCGGAAAAGAGAATCTCCGACGAGGAGGCCCAAGGCAAACTCCACGCCGATGTCGCCCACCCCATCAACTCCGAGTGCCGAAACCGCCTCCAGAAAATCCTCCTCGACGCCTACGAGGAGGAACGACGGCGCGAGGGGCTTCCGCCCCAAGGCGCCCCCGCCGAGGGCGCCCCGCCTCCCGAGGCGCCGGAAGCCTACGACGCGGATACCGAGCCGACCGACGAGCCCAACCAGGGCGAGCCGCCGCCCTCGTCCTTCGGCGAGGGGATCGCGTAGCGGAACGGTGACGGCACTTGACAATTGGCGGCACAGGGGTAGAATTGTGCCCACAACGCCCCGCATGGCTTGCCACGCCGTAGTCCCGACTCCTCGGGACGAAGGCGGGCGGGGCACGGTTTTCCCGGAGGACCGTCTCCGGGACGGCCGATAGAGGTACGGCGATTCGCCGGCGTGCGGCGGGTCGTCGCCCTTCGACTCGCTCAGGGCGACCCTGAGCATGGTCGAAGGGTCGGGGCGCGAAGCCACGCCGGCTTCGCGGCCGCCGGGTCGGAGCCAGGCTCCGGCCCCGTTGGACCGGGCTTTCGTCCCACCGGCGACGAGCCCACAGACGAAAGGAGCCGTGCCATGTCCCCGCGGTCGGGCGCCCATGTCCTGTTGGAAACCCTGAAGAGCGAAGGGGTGGAAGTCCTGTTCGGCATACCGGGCGGGGCGGTCATTCCCATCTTCGACGCCCTCTACGATGACAAAGACCTGCGGTTCGTCCTGATGCGCCACGAGCAGGGCGCCGGTCACGCGGCCGACGGCTACGCCCGCGCCACCGGCAAGGTCGGCGTCTGCATCGCCACCTCCGGCCCCGGCGCGACGAACCTCGTGACGGCCCTGGCGACGGCCAACTTCGACTCCGTCCCCCTGGTCGCCATCACGGGCCAGGTGAAAACGCACCTCATCGGCAACGATGCGTTTCAGGAGGCGGACATCACGGGCATCACGCGCCCCGTCACCAAGCACAACTACCTGGTGCGGGAGGTGGACCGGCTGGGCGAGACGCTGCGGGCGGCGTTTCACATTGCGCGGACCGGTCGGCCGGGGCCCGTCCTCGTAGACATTCCCTCGGACGTGGCCACTGCCCAGACCGACGCGCCGCTGCCGGACAGCGTGAACCTGCCGGGCTACCGCCCCGTCATCCAGGGGAACCGCCGGCAGGTCAAGCGCGTGGCCGAGGCCATCAACGCCTCCGAGCGGCCGGTGCTGTACGTCGGCGGCGGCGTCATCCTTTCGGGCGCATCGGAGGAACTGCGGCGCCTGGCGACCCAGGCCAACATCCCCGTCACGACAACGCTGATGGCCCTCGGGGCGTTTCCTGAGGACCATCCCCTGGCCCTGAAAATGCTGGGGATGCACGGGACCGCCTATGCGAACTACGCGATCCAGGAGTCGGACCTCCTCATCGCCGTCGGTGCGCGCTTCGACGACCGTATCACGGGCGACACCAAAACCTTTGCGCCCCACGCGAAGATCATCCACGTGGACATTGACCCCTCGAGCATCTCCAAAAACATCCGCGTGGACCTTCCGGTCGTCGGCGACGCGAAGGACATCCTGGCGGGCCTCGTGGAACTCTGCGAGCCGCGAGAGCGGACCGAGTGGCTCGCCCGCATCGGCGAGTGGCGCGCCAAGCACCCCCTCGCTTACAAGCCGAACGGCCTGAAGCCCCAGTACGTCGTCCAGCAGATTTGCGAGGCGTCGGACGGACAGGCAGTTATCACGACCGAGGTCGGCCAGAACCAGATGTGGGCCGCCCAGTGGTTCACGCACCGATACCCGCGGCACTTTATTTCGAGCGGCGGCCTGGGGACCATGGGATACGGGTTCCCGGCAGCCATCGGAGCCCAGGCCGGCCGGCCGGACGCCCTCGTCGTGGACATCGCCGGCGACGGATCGATCCAGATGAACATCCAGGAACTCGCCCCCGCGGTCCACGAACGCCTGCCCGTCAAGGTGTGCATCCTCGACAACGGCTACCTGGGCATGGTCCGCCAGTGGCAGGAACTGTTCTACAAGAAACGCTACTCGGGGACGACGCTCACGGGGAACCCCGACTTCGTCCGCGTGGCGGAGGCGTACGGGGCGAAGGGCCGGCACGTGACTAGACCAGAGGACGTCCGCCCGGCGCTCGATGAAGCGTTCGCCGACAAGAACGTCTGGGTCCTCGATTTCCATGTGGATCCGGAGGAGAACGTCTTTCCGATGGTGCCGGCCGGCGAGGCGATTGACCGGATGATCGGGGGCATGGCGTAACAACGAGTGACGAAGTAACGTAGTGAACGGCAACACCACAGCGCGGCGTCCCGGCGGGGCGCCGCGTGCCGTTTTCGGCGCCGGAGGAAAATTTCCGAAAAATTTTTTTGGGGGGAACCCAATTTTTTGGGGCGTTTTTTGGGGTCCGCGGCCGCATTTGGAGAGCGCCAGGGGCGTTTTGGGGTGTGGAAGACTCCGCGTGGAGTGCAAAACGCCCCGTTTTGACCTCGATTTTGCCCCGATTTGCCCCGTACATGCCCCATACTGCCCCGGTTTTGCCCCGCAAACACCTCGTTTTGCCTCCTATGCTATGGAGCGGCGTGGATAACTGTCACACCAAAACGGAATTTGCTTGACCGGTTTGGCACGGGATTTGCGTGCCGGGCAAGGGTGGCTTCAACGCAGCGGGCCACGGCAGGGGCCGTAGCCCTGCCAGGGAGATCGGGGAGAGTGCAGAGGACAGCTAGGGGAACCCGGCTTCGTTTGCTTGCGCGAGACTTCCGGCTTCGTCTGCGACTTCGCCGTGACCCGCCTTCGCCATAGGCTTCGGCGTGGCAAGCAAGTCGCCGTGGCAGGCGGCGGACGGCGTACCGCCCAGAAGACGCAGGAAGCCGGGCAGGCTCCGGCGGACGCGGTGCTCGATGGCGGGGCGACTGCTGTACGAATCCGCTCCGGCGCGTATGTTAATTATCACGACTTTTGGATGCGCCGAGATCATGTTGCGTTTCGGCCTTCGGCGGCGTATAATCATGACGTCAAATCAGAAATCGAAAGGGGCTTGTGATGACAACGGAAGAACGTTTGGAAAACCTGGAGCGGGAACTGGCCCGCGCGAATCGCCGCACCCGCTGGATGGTAGCCGTTGTGGGGTTGGCCGTTGTGGCGTTGATCCTGGCCTGGACCTTGGCGAAGACCACGCCCGCCGTCTTGGCGCAGGCAGTAGGCGGGGCCGCGAAGGTGATCCGCGCCAATACGTTCATCGTGGAGGACGCGAACGGCAAGACCCGCGCCAGGCTAGGGCTAGGGTTGAACAATGCCGGGCCAGTGGCGCTGGACCTGTTCGACGAGAACGGCAAAGACCGTGTTGAACTGGTCGCGGACATGTACGAACCGAGAATACGCCTGTACGATGAGAAAGACAAGGCCCGCGCCTGGCTGCGTGTGGGCAAGGACGGGAGTCCGTCGCTGGACCTGCGCGACGAGAACGGCGAGATCCGCGCCATGGTGAGCCTGGACGAGTACGGGGCGTGCCTGCACCTGTCCGATGAGAACGGCAAGATCCGCGCCTGGCTGCGCGTGCTCAAGGACGGGCCGTGCCTGCTCTTGTCCGACGAGAACAGGAAGACGATCTGGAGCGCCCCGTAGGGGCGACAAGAGAAAGGGAACAGGCGATGACGACCGAGGAACGGCTGGAGAAGGTGGAGCGGGAACTGGCCCGCGCCAAGCGCCGCAACCGCTGGCAGGCAGCCTTCATAGGGTTGGCCGTCGTGGGGCTGATTCTGGCCTGGACATTGACCAAGATCGCGCCCGCCGTCCAATCCCAGGAAGACGCGGAAGCCACGAAGCCCGTCCAGGTCATTCGGGCCACGGCCTTTGTGCTCGTAGATGACGAGGGCCGAGAACGCGGAAAGTTGGAGATGCTCAAGAACGGGCCGGAGCTGCGCCTTATCGACGCGAACGGTGAGTCCCGCATTATGCTGTCAACCTACAAGTTCAAGGACGCGAAGGGGCTGCAAATGGACGGGACGGGGTTGTGCCTGGCTGACGAGAACGGCAAGGCCCGCGCCTGGCTGCGTCTGGAAAAGTTCGGGCCGAGTGAGGACGTGGGGTGCTACGACTGGGAAAGCCTGTACCTGTTCGATGAGAAGGGCGAGGAGGGCGTCAATCTAATGGTAAACAAAGGGGGGTCGGGGCTGGACCTGCACGACAAAAACGGAGTATACCGCGCCGGGCTGTCCGTGGGCGTGGACTATGCGGTGCTGCAACTACACGACGATGATGTTAGGTACGGTCACGCTACGCGGCAACGCGCCAGGCTATCTGTGGACAAGGATGGGCCGTCGTTGGGCTTATTCGACGAGAACGGCAACATACGCGCCAGGCTGCACGAAACCCCGGGAGGGGCGATGCTGGACCTGCGCGACGAGAAGAACGAGTACCGCGCCTGGTTGTACGGCGGTAAGACCGCGCCGGCGCTGGGTCTGATCGATCTGAACAAGGAGGCCGGCGCCACGCTGGATCTGTCCCCGTTCGGGCCGTGGCTGAGGCTGTTCGACAAAAACCGATCCGGCGCCTGGCTAAGGGTGACCAAGGACGGGCCGGTGATGAGCCTGCGCGACGCGGCAGGCAAGCCGATCTGGAGCGCCCCGTAGGTATTTGCCTGCGGGGAGACCTCGGATCCGGAAGGATGCTCGGAGGTTTGTGTGGCGGAATACATTTCGATATTCCTGCTTTTTTCTAACGCACTGATTGCTTTCGCAGTCGTGTGCATAGCCTATTGGCAGCACCGCCTGGCCAGAGAGAAGTTTAAGTTGGATATGTTTGAAAAACGTTTTGCGGTGTACAAAGCCACCCAACGGTTTCTGACGATCATCTTTCAGGACGGCAGAGTGGATTTGGAGAAGCTGTTTGATTTCCGACGAGATACTCAAGATGCCACCTTTCTGTTTGGGCAGGAGATTCCTGCGTATCTGAAACGCCTTGACGTTCAGGCCCTGAATCTCATGGCTATCAACGATGAACTTCGCGACCTGCCAGTTGGCGAAGAGAGAGGTTTTCTCTGCAGAAAAAAAACCGAATTGTCGGGGGCGTTAACCGGAAAACTGCCCGAGCTGAAGAATGTTTTCGCCCCATATCTGAGATTTGATAAGTGGAAGTGACAACGTTTAGACTGGGATCCTTTGAACCCGCACGGACGTGGGGCATCAGAAGGCGCTGCAAGCCGTTTATAAGGCCGAAAACATGGCGCGGCAGGTCTCCTGACCCGCCGCGCTTTCACTTGGGACTTGGAACCGCCTTTACGTTCCCGCCACCGGTTCCAGCGTCGCGAGGACGTCGGCGAGTTTGGCGGTGGCGAGGCAGACGCAGGTGTCGGCGGCGCCGTAGTACATCCAGAGTTCCTCGCCGCGAAGGAGCAGGCCCGTCGGAAAGACGACGTTCGAGACGAGGCCGGCCATCTCGTACATGGCCATCGCCTTGAAGACGTTGCACGGCGAGCGGGCGAGGACTTTGTGCGGCCTCTTCTCGTCCAGCAGCGCCACGCCCACACGATAAACGTACTGGCCCGCGTACATCTTGACGCCGTGGTAGAGGAGCAGCCAGCCCTGCTTCGTCAGGATGGGCGGGGGCCCCGCGCCGACCTTCTGGGCGTCCCAGGCCGGGCCGGGGCCCTCGGGCATGACGCAGTGGGGTTCGCCCCAATGGACCAGGTCGGGCGAAAAGGCGATCCAGATGTTCTCAATCCCGCCGCCGGCGTCGGGGCGATGGAGCGCCGCCCACCGGCCGTCGAACCGCTGGGGAAAGAGGGCGGCGTCCTTATTGTTGGGCGAAAAGATGAGGCCGACGCGTTCGGCCGTCACGAGATCTTTGGTGTGCGCCAGGCCCACGGCCGCACCCGCCGGCGAGTAGGCCGTGTAGGTAATGTACCAGCCGTCCTCGCCCTCGAGGCGGACGACGCGGGCGTCCTCGCAGCCCCACTGCTCGTAGCGCCACTCGGGCAGGCCGTGGGCGAGGATCGGTTCGCGCTCGACGCGCCAGCCGTCCACGCCGTTTCGGCTCCGGGCGACGTAGATGCCGGAGTAGCCGGTCGTGTACTCGGCGCGGAGGAGGAGGACGACCTCGCCGTCCTGTTCGGTGGCGCCGGGGTTGAGGACGGCCTCGGCGGGGAAGGGCATATCCTGGGCGCGGAGGATGGGGTTGCGGTCGCATCGGTCGAAGATGGGTTTCATGGTCGGAGGGCTCCCAAGGGCAATCGGTCGGATGCATCATGCGCGGGAGGGAGGGAGAATGCAAGAACGAACGACACGCGCTCCCCTCCGGGTCGCGGCTAAACGCGAACGGCACGGCAACGTTTGCGCTTGCCGGGGCGGTCGGAGGCGGGTAGAATCGTGCTTTGCCGAGGGCGCGGGAGACGTTCCCATGCGACACATTATCAGCGCGATTGTGGAGAACAAGCCGGGCGTCCTGGCCCACATTGCGGGCCTGTTCGCCGGGCGCGGGTTCAACATTGACTCGCTGGCGGTGGGCGAGACGGAGGACCCCGCCCGCAGCCGGATGACCGTCGTCGTCCGCGGCGACGACGCGGTGCTGGAGCAGGTCCGCAAGCAACTGGGGAAGATCATTGACGTCATCAAGGTCAACGACTTTGCCGGCGGCGACATCGTCGAGCGGGATCTCGCGCTCATCAAGGTGGCCGTCCGCCCGGAGAAGCGCGGCGAGGTGTTCGAGGTGGCGAGCGTTTTTCGCGGCAAGGTCGTGGACATCGGCCCGAAGCACCTGACGATCGAACTGGCGGGTCCGGAGAAGAAAATCGAGGCGTTCATTGATCTGCTGAAGCCGTACGGCATCAAGGAACTGGTGCGCACCGGGCGCATCGCGATAGGACGGGGGGAGTGACTTCCAACGCGGCCCCTCGACCATGCTCGGGCCGCCCTGAGCAACGTCGAAGGGCGGAACTCGGAAGGCGGAACGCAGAAGGGAACGGCAAAAGGCACACGGTTAGCCGCTCTCCCGGCGCGCCGGGAGAGCGGGAGCATTCCAGGAGAAATTCCATGGCCAAGGTTTATCACGACACCGACATTGACCTAAAGCCGATCCTCGCCAAGACGGTGGGCATCATCGGCTACGGGAGCCAGGGCCACGCCCAGGCCCAGAACCTGCGCGACTCGGGGGTGAAGGTCCTGGTGGCCGAGGTCCCAGGGACCGACAATTACCGCCTCGCGGTGGAGCACGGCTTTGAGCCGACGAGCGCCGCCGAGGTCGCCAAGAAAGCCGACGTCGTCCAGATCCTCCTCCCCGACGAAATCCAGAAGAAGGTGTACGAGGCGGAGATCGGGCCGGCGCTCACGGCCGGGAAGACCCTGGGGTTCAGCCACGGCTTCAATATCCACTTCAAGCAAATCGTGCCGCCTAAAGATGTGGATGTCATCATGGTAGCGCCGAAAGGGCCGGGGCACACGGTCCGCGAGCAGTTCGTTGAGGGCGCGGGCGTGCCGGCGCTCTTTGCGGTCCACCAGGACGCCACCGGCCAGGCCCGGGCCCTGGCGATGGCCTACGCCAAGGCCCTCGGCGCCGCCCGCGCGGGCGTTCTGGAAACCACCTACGCCGAGGAAACCGAAACCGACCTCTTCGGCGAGCAGGCGGTGCTCTGCGGCGGCGCAACCAGCCTCATCAAGGCCGGATTCGAAACGTTGGTCGAGGCCGGATACCAGCCGGAACTGGCGTACTTCGAAGTGCTCCACGAACTGAATCTCATCGTCAAGTTGCTCGTGCAAGGGGGCCTCTCGTACATGTGGTACTCGGTGTCGAACACGGCGGAGTACGGCGGGCTGACGCGCGGCGACGTTCTGATTGACGCCGCCGTCCGCGAGCGCATGAAGAAGGTTCTGGCCGACATTCAGAGCGGCGCCTTCGCCAAGGAATGGGTCGAAGAGTGCAAAGCCGGCGGCAAGAAGTTCAAGGCCCTCGAAGCCAAAGAGCGCAGCCACCCCGTCGAAAAGGTCGGGCGGGCCTTGAGGCGCCTCATGCCTTTCATTGACGCCAAGGAGGTCTGAGCCTCCGCAGGCCCGATGCGAAAGGAGAAATTCATGAACGGTCAGGAAAGCAGACTGGCGCTGGCGGAGCGGGTTGCAGCGGCGGCGGGCGCCGCCTGGTGGACGCTGCTGGTGGGGTTCGCTTTTGTCGGCCTCTCGGGCGTGATGTTTCTCGCGGCCACGTCCTGCCCGGTCCTCGGCGGGTGGGTGGCGCGTCTCTGGGGGGTCCAGCCCCAGACCGTGCGGATCATCTGGGTCGTGTCCATCGGCGTGCTGAAACTCGGCCTGTTCGGATGGTTCCTTGGGAGCCTCTTTCTGTCGCTGTGGTCGCGGCGGCTGCGGCGAGGGCCGTCGGCCTGAACCCCGGGCCTCCCAGGTATGTCCTAAGTCGGTTGTCCAGCCCCACTTGCGCGCGTTTTTGTTCCCCCGCGCATTTCCCGATTTGACTATCCCCGGTTTGCGTGCTATACTTGGGCAAGTAACAGGGGTTGTGTCGTAGGGGTTGTCACGTTGCGGGAACATGCCTAACGGGGGAGGACCCTTCTTCCTCTCAAGGGCGGTTTCTCCATTTTAGGAGGTCTGCCATGTTGCACTCTCACCATGTCGTGCTTGCGCTGCTTGTGGGTGTCGGGTTTGCTTTCGCGGGGATGGCCGGAGAGGCCGGCGCTGCGCCGCTCAGTGTGCGCATCGGAGACCACGACTTTTCGTTCGACGTTCCTTACTGGCCGGCGAGCCCGTGGGGGGCCGTTTATAGTTTCAACGGGGCGGCTCCGGACTCGCTTGCGGTTCAGTCCTCCGATCCCAACCACTATGCAGTCAGTTACTCGTACACGGGCACCGTGCCCACAGTGCCGGGCGGTCCCGCGGCCAGCGCGTTTCCGTATCCGGTTATCAATTCTTTTACACTCGGCGGCGACCTGAAACTGGACATGACGTTCGCCACGAGCGACGGCCCCTATGTGGACCCGAACACCGGCGACCGGTTTGACATCAGTTTGGTCGGCACGAGCGGTTTGCTCACCATCACGGGGCAGATCTACACTCAGGGCCTCGCGCCTCTCTTTCCTGTTCCTGCGAATGACATCGTGCTACTGAACATCGTTTTCGACAAAGTGACGCTGCTGGCCCGTACGAACGAGGACCGGATCTTCAAGATCGAGGGCGTCGGCAACCTCACAACGCTCCTCGGCCAGAATGTGGCACAACTCGGCTTGCCCTTCGACAAGGGCGTCGTCGCGTTCGACTTCATCGCGGGGAACCCGCTTGGACCCATTTTCACAAATCCGAACTATAGCCCCACGGACAATGTCCCGGGGATTATCTGGGGCGACATCAGCGGCCATACGGGAGTGCCCGAGCCGGCGACCGTCGCCATGCTAACAATCGGCGGGCTGGCGCTCGTGCTGCGCCGCCGACGCCGATAACCTATATTCCTCTCTGCGAAGCGGAGCGGCCCGTGTACGGGCCGCTCCGCTTTTTTGCCGCCTTCGAGCCGATCGCTCTCAGGCTTTCCCCGTCTGGAGCCGGGTCAGCGCCTCCGACACCGTCTCCGCGAACTCGAAGATCGCATCCAGCCCCGTCGCCAGGAACACCCCCCACACCTTGTCCACCGGCGTGCAGAGGATCAGCCGGCGCCCCGTCTCCACCTGCCGCTTCCGCAGGCGCAGCAATTTCGAAATCCCGGTCGACGTCAGCAGTCGCAGATCCGCCAGGTTCAGTACGACGTCGCAGCAGACGCCCCCGAGGCGGTCGTCCACCTCGGCCATGTCGTCCGACAGTTCCGGGTCGTCCGACAACCTCACGACCAGCGTATCCTCACTCCACTCCTGAACGCCCATCGCGCCTCGCTTCCTTTCCCCCCTACCGGCTCCGCAGAATCATCTCCTCAGGAACGTCCGACGCACCTCGCGCCGCGCGGACCTCGTCCAGGAACCGCCACGCGTCGCGCCCGTACCCGGCCGTCGGCGCGAGATCCGGCACGCGCGAGCGGAAGTACGCGTTGAATTGGCGCATCGCCAGTTCCCGGACGTACTTGGCCGCCATTGAGGCCAGCGCCGCCATGAGGCTGTACGATTCGCAGTCGGCCCGCACCTCGACCTCCGTCACGCCCCCCTCCGGCCCGCTGAGGCGGTAGCGGCTCGCCTCGGCCGACTCCTGGAGCCGCTCGACGCGCTCCATGGGAAACGCGCCGGCCAGCAGCGCCCCGTATCGCCGTCGGCCGCCGTGTTGGTCCATCGTCACCCGGATCCGCTGGCCCGGATGCCGGCGGCGCACGTCGTCGAGGACCTCGACGGCCACAGCGAAGAGGGCCTCGGCCTTGTTGCGCCTCCCGCCGTCTATCAGCCGGTTCAGCCTCGCCGCCGGCACAAAGCCCAGCCTCAGCCGGCCCGACCGTCCCCCCGCCGCCCGGAACCCTTTCTCGAAGCTGGCGGCAGCGCTCTCGACCGCGCCGCGGTCGCACGCCGCCGGCAAAACGAGCGATTCGGGCCGATGCCAGGGCTCCGCCTCGCCCCTCGCCTCGCCGGGAACCTCGACCGCTTCGAGCAGGTCGGCCAGCGTCGCCGGATACACCTCTCCCGCCGCCAGGAAGCCGAGCACCGCCCGTTCGAGGCGTGCCAGGCCCGCCGCCCGCGCGCCCGACTTATAGGCCACCTTGGAATCGCAGACGAGGACCCGGCTCCGTCCGTACAGACTTCGCCGAGGCGATGCCCGGCCGCCCGTCTTGCCGACGTGCTGCTCCACGTGGCCGCGCATCGCACGCCAAAGGTTCGCGTCCGGCGCGCCCTCGTCTGCCATCTCGGCGCTCGCCGCCGCGACCACAAGCGGACCGAGATGCGGCCCGTATCCGGCCTCGTCCATTCCAATCAGGATCGCCATGCGTCGCCCGCCGCCCGATTCCCGTTCGGGAGGCGATTCTAAAGCCCCGCGCCGACCGCCACAACTTATTTAGCCCGGCGTGAACACACGCCGGGCGCCGGTGTGGCACTGGCGGCCCGTTCGACTTCGCTCAGGGCAGGCTTGCCCACCAGTGCGCCGGCCTTCGGCGAACGAAGCGTTGCGTGATTGCCCAGCCCAAGGTAGGATGTGCCCGCCCCTTCGGTTGCGGGAGTGGCGGAACTGGCAGACGCGCAAGGTTTAGGTCCTTGTGCCCTTCGGGGCTTGGGGGTTCGAGTCCCTCCTCCCGCAGTCCGCCGCAGGCGGACCAGAAGCACAGAGCAGTGGAAAGTAGAGAGGTGAAGCAGCGGCAGCGCCACAATTAACGGGTGGCCGTTCATCTGCGGCAAAACGCTCTCCGCGGTCTCCTCACTACTTTCTACTCTCTTGTGGTTAGAATGCCGCTATGCCACAAGGAATGTCGAACGGTGAAGTGAACGGCAACACGGACCGGTTCACGCCAGTGAGGCCAAGATATTTACCAGACGGCTGCGCTTGAAGTACTTTCCCTCTATGTCGTCGCGCCACTTCACGCGCTTGCCGACGGTATTGCATTTGGGCGGCGCTCCATACTCTTTACGGAATACCGCCAAGAGCGCGCGTTCGAGTTTCAACCAGGTCTCTATGCCTTGCCGCGGGGCGCATGTCAGAATCCGAACTTCAAACGCCCGCACACCGTGAAGTTCCAGAACCTGCTTGGCCTTGGCAGCTGCGCTTTGGGCAATCCGCGTAACACCCTTCCTCGTCGTGCCGATGTAGACAACCCTGGAACGACCCTCACGATACTTCCAGGGCCTCTGGGCCTGGATGACGTACACGAGTTTCTTGCCGCGTATGGAAACGCGGGTCACCTCCATCGCC
>DATKUU010000453.1:0-2210 GCA_035530455.1 Phycisphaerae bacterium
ACACGACGCTCTACGCCGACAAGCAGGTCGGCGCGTCGTACCCGTCCGGTAGGGAGAACTGCCTGAACTGCCACGACGTCGCTCCCTCGCACGGGCAGGGGCGGCGGAGGCGGCGCGGCGGCTGAGCCGATCGTCGCAGGAACGGCCAGCCGATAGGCTTCCGACCGGCTCGCGAACGATGACGGGCAGCTCCGGATCGATCGGGAGCTGCCCGTCAGGGCGCATTCCTCGCGCCGCTTGATCTGCTGTTTGGGGACGGTAGACCATCCCGCCCCCGCTTCTGTCTTCCATCGGTCCTTCGGGGCGGCCGTCGAGCCGACCTCGTGACGGCCGACAAAGGGCGGGCCGGCGCAGACAGCGCCGGCCCGCCCTTTGGCGTTGCCGCAGGGTTCTACTTCAGTTTCAGCGGCACGGTCGTCAGGTAGATCCCCGCCCACCCGTCTTCCTCGCTGCCCATGCTCACGTTGATCGCCAGCGAGTCGCCGCGGAAGCCGTCGCGCTCGATGCCCATCTTCGTGACCGGGATCGGGATCGTGGATCCTGTGTCGCCGTCGACAGCGACTGCCTCGGGATCGATCAGGGTCCCGTCCATGCCGGTCCTGACCACCGTTGCGATCGGCGACTTGCCCGGCGCTCTGCGTAGGTAGATGCCGTCCACCGGATTCACATACTCCCCGTCGACCACCTCGCCAGTCCTGGCCTTGAAGGCGACGTGGAAGGTGGCGTCAGCCAGTTGCCCGTTGACGAGCCCGGACACGGCCACGAACGACGCCGAGCGCCAGCGCGCCGGCTCGCCCGTGTCGTCGTCGTCCCCACCTTCACCGACACCGGGGACCCGGCCCGAGAAGTTCCAGTAGACGAAGTCGGTGAAGTCCCCGGGCGTCTTCGCGAGCGCGGTCGTGGAGCGCTTCACTGTGTCGTAGACGAAGATGCCCTGGTACCTCGGGACCGTCGTCGCGAAACCGTTGGGATACTGCTCCCTGCAGTAGGCGAGCCGTGCCGCGTTCCCCTCCTCGGGACACTGCAGCGTCAGCGACGTGGTCGCCTTGCCCCAGGCGCCCCAGAAGGCGACGAAGCGCCCGTCGAAGGAGAGGCCCTCACCCAGCTTGTTGAACACGGTGCCCTTCTTCTCGCCGGGCACCTGGCCGCCGATCTTCACCAGGGTCGTGAGCTTCGGGCTCGTTCTCTTCAGGGGAGCCCTGTAGATGCCGCCCTTGGTGGGATTCTCCTCGTTGTCGAAGCCGGAGAACACTGCCAGCCGCTTGGCCGCGCTGGGCGGGGCGGTGGAACCGAACTCCGTCTTCGTGCCGGGGATGAGCGTGTCGGTGTCGGCGATGCGGACCACGGGCCCGGTGCCGCCCGCGGGTGCGAGCTGGGTGATGCCATCGAGGAGCGTGATCGGCGCGTTCGTGAGGTCGCGGTAGTAGACGCCGGTTTTGCCCTCACTGCCCACCGTGTAGTTCCCCTTGAACACGACGGTGGCGCCGTCGGTCACCGCGGGCGCGCCGGGAAACACGTCGAACTTGGTCACGGGGGCGATCCCCGGGACCGCGAAGAAGTCGAAATCGGGCACCGCGCCGAGGTTGCTCGTGCCGGCGATCAGCGACCCGAACGGGTTGGTGTAGATGCCGGTGGTCCCGGCGCGGGTCTCCGAGTCGTCCGACAGTTGGTACCTCCACGCCGGCTGATGGTTTGCGCGCGATGCGACGGTGCTCGACCGCATGTCGATGCGCGGGAACGACGGCGGCTCGATGAACGTGGTGAGCAGGTTGTTCGGCTGCGGCACGGCGGTCTTGCGGTCGAAGAGCGTCAGCACGGACGCGTTCCCGACGCCCATGTCGCGGGTGAAGACGCCGTGGACGGGCTGTCCGCCCTTCCCGCCCTTGGTCCGCGCACGGAACACGACCAACCGGTCGACGTTCAACGAGGGCGGGTTGTAGCTGTTGAACTTCCGAGGGTCACCCGGAGCGTAGACGCCGTTGTTGACCACGGTTTGCCAGCCGAACGTGACGCCGGGAACGGTGTAGTCCTTGTAGACTACGGTTTCGGCCGCGGCCGCGGCCGCGGCGGCGCCGAGGAGCACGGCCAGCGCCGCCATCATGATCACAATGAGCGCGAACTTCTTCATCGGTCCCCCCCGTGAGTGAAGCCTTCGCCGGTCGTCTCCTGCCAAGCGGATCTGTCGCGAACCCCCATGACCGCGCATATGG
>DATKUU010000454.1:0-11257 GCA_035530455.1 Phycisphaerae bacterium
GGGTACCTGGCGGAGGCGGTCATCAACTTCCTAGGTCTGCTCGGCCATTCGATGCCGGACGGGCGGGAAATCTTCTCGCGCGAAGAGTTCCTGAAAGAGTTTTCCTTGGAGCGCGTGACGACGACGGGGCCGGTGTTCGACATGGAGAAGTTCGAGTGGCTCAACGGCGAATGGATCCGCCGCCTGCCGCTCGAAGACCTCGCCGGGCGCCTGAAGAGTGAAGGCTTCGTGCCGAGCGCGATGTGTGAAAAGTTCGAGGGTCCCGGCGCGCCGGGATTCCTCGCGATCGTCCGCCTTGTGCAGGAACGGCTCAAGAAGTTGAGCGAGTTTGCCGACCTGACGGCGTTTTTCGTCGAGCGACTGCCTTACGACTCTGCCGACCTTGTGCCGGTCAAAAAGGGCAAACCCGTCAAGACTGCCGCCGAGACGCGCGCGGCCCTGGAGCGCGTGCGCTCAGCCCTCGCCGATGCGCCCGCCTCGGCGGCCGGCGAGGCCGACGGGCCCGCGTGGGAAGCCAAGGCCCTGGAAGAGTTGGCTCGCAGCCTTGCGGACGAACTCGGCTGGAAACCCGGCGACCTCTTCATGCCGCTCCGCGTAGCCGTCACTTGCCGCAAGGTCTCGACGCCCTTGTTCGAAACGATGGAAATCCTCGGCCGCGAGGAATGCTTGGTTCGGCTCGACAAGGCCATCGAGAAGGTCGGGGTGCTGCGACTGTAGCCCCTTGAGGCAAAAGCCCGAGCCGAGCGGGACCGTTCGAAGTTTCGCTTCTGAACTTGGAATGGAGGAACGCGGATGAATCGAGCCACGATCATCGCCGTCGCGCTGGGTCTGTTGGCGGGATGTGCGGGGAAGCCTGCAGCGCGTCGGATGGACTGGCCCGACCTGCCCAAGGATGCCGCCGCGCATCTCGCATGCATCTTCGCCCTCGACGAGAAGCACGCCTGGGTTGGCGGAGAGGTTCGCCATTCCTCCGGCCCCATCCATTCGGTGATGTACCGCACCACGGATGGCGGCGAATCCTGGCAGAGAACCGGCCCCGCCATACCCCAAAGCGAGGTGTTCAGCCTGTTTTTCCTTGATGTCAAGCACGGCTGGGCCGCGGGGGCGTGGACCCAGGAAAGCACAAGCGATCCCTTTGTGTTGAGAACCTCGGACGGTGGCGCGACCTGGGCCCGGAGCGATCTCCCCATGCCGACGCGGGGGACCCACCTCTCTTGCCCAGGGAGCATTGAGTTCGTGACCCTCTCGGTGGGAATGCTCCGGGCACAGGTGTGCATCGTCCAGGACGAGCAGCAGGTCTTCGTCACGCGAGACGGCGGCAAGACCTGGACCTTCTCGCACGGACGGCACGCTCAGGCCGGACGCGTGAACAGCCTTTCCGTGAACAGCCTTTCCGTGACACGCGGCGGTTTCCTCTGGAAGATCAACGGTAATCGCGTCCTCGTCTCGTCCGACGACGGCACGCATTGGCAGCAGACTCCCGCGCAGCCCGTTACCGAGGCTGGCAGCGGTGGGTGAACCCCTTTCTTCTCTGCGCTGAAAGAGGAAGCAAGGAAAGATAACCATGACCGAGACGGGTAACGACCGGCCGGGCGCCACGCCTGCCTGCCAGCGGGCAGGTTTTCCCTTGGAAAGGCGTGTGCCGAATCGGCCGGGGAACAACACATGTTTTTGCAAGGGCGCGAAAGCATAGCGCCCAGTGGTGTTGTCCTTCGTTCCGCGTTCCGCGCTTGCCACGGCTTCGTCCCGGCATGCCGGGACGAAGCCGGGTCAGACGTACATCCCCTTCGGCGGGGGCGGGGCGAAGGGTTTGGCGCCGGAGGCATCGCGCAGGACGCTTCGGCGCTCGGACGGCCGGGCCGGCCCACGCATCTGCGCCAGGAGCATCTGCAACTTTCCCCGGTCCAGCCACGTCCCATGCTCCGGGCAGACGTTGAACGCGACGCCCAGACGCGTGTTGACGAGCATCGGCTGCCCGCAGACGGGGCAGGGGCGCGGCTCGATCGCGTCGGCCGGCGCCTTGTCGGTCGGCCTCTCGGAAAGAAACTGCAGTGCCTGTGCAACCTTGTTCGGATCCGTCGTCTTCTTCGACATGACCATGCCCCCCCCCAATCGGCCTGAAACGGTGCTCCTTCATTCTATAACGGCCGACCGGGGCTTTTTATTCACAATTTCCTCTCGCGCCAGCACGTCGGCCTGCGCCCGGCCGATTCTTCGCCTTTTGCGGGGTTGGACGCGGCTGTTGCCGACAAGTTCCCTCCAAATTGTCGATTTTCCGCGTTCCGGATGGCGGCCGGAACCTCCCTCTGGACAAACGGGGCCACTTTTGGCAGTTTATGGGGTCTGGAACGCAGCAGGAAAGGCTGCAGCGATGGGCCCACGCACCGAAAGGCCGACCGACTTTGTCCGCGAGGCGGTCGCGCGCGACGTGGTTGAGGGCAAATGGGGCGGCAAGGTCCGCACCCGATTCCCGCCCGAGCCGAACGGCTATCTCCACATCGGCCACGCCAAGGCGATCTCCATTGACTTCGGCATCGCCGAGGAGTTCGGCGGAACGTGCAACCTCCGGTTCGACGACACCAACCCCACCAAGGAAGAGGAGGAGTACGTCCACTCCATCATCGAGGACGTGCGGTGGCTCGGGTGGAAGTGGGACCGCCTCTGCTACGCCTCGGACTACTTCGAGCAAATGTACCAGTACGCTGAGCAACTCATCCGTGCGGGAAAGGCGTACGTCTGCGACCTCTCGGCCGAGGAACTGACGGCGACGCGCGGAACGCTGACGCGCCCCGGGCGCGAGAGCCCGCACCGCAATCGAAGCGTCGAGGAGAACCTGGACCTTTTGCGGCGGATGCGGGCGGGCGAGTTTCCCGACGGTTCGCGGACCCTCCGTGCCAAGATTGACATGGCCAGCCCGAACTTCAACCTGCGGGACCCGGTGATGTATCGGATTCTTCGCGCCGAGCATCACCGCACGGGGGACGCCTGGTGCCTCTATCCGACGTACGACTGGGCGCACGGCCTGGAGGATTCCATCGAGGGGATTACGCACTCGCTGTGCACGCTGGAGTTTGAGAACCACCGGCCGCTGTACGACTGGTTCCTGGAGGCGCTGGGGGTGCACCATCCGCGTCAGATCGAGTTTGCGCGGCTGGAGTTGACACATACGGTAATGTCGAAGCGTCGGCTGCTGGAACTGGTCCGGGAGGGCCTCGTCGGCGGATGGGACGACCCGCGGATGCCGACGCTTTCGGGCCTCCGCCGCCGCGGCTGCACGCCGGAGGCGATTGGAGAGTTCCTGACGCGGGTCGGAGTGGCGAAGTTCGACAGCCGCGTGGACATCCAACTCCTCGAGCATTGCCTGCGCGAGGACCTGAACCGCCGCTCGGTGCGGCGGATGGCGGTCCTGAGGCCGCTCAAGGTAATCATCGAAAATTACCCCGAAGGCAAAAGCGAGGAGTTGGAGGCGATCAACAACCCCGAGGACCCGTCGGCGGGGACGCGGAAAGTCCCGTTCGGGCGCGAACTCTGGATCGAACGCGAGGATTTTCTGGAGGACCCGCCGAAGAAGTTCTACCGCCTCGCCCCCGGCCGGGAGGTCCGACTCCGCTACGCTTACTTCATCACGTGCACGGGTGTCGAGAAAGACCCGGCGAGCGGCGAGGTGGTCGCGCTGCGGTGCACTTTCGACCCGGCGACGCGCGGCGGGGATGCGCCCGACGGGCGGAAGGTGAAGGCGACCCTGCACTGGGTCTCGGCCGCCGAGGCCGCCGAGGCCGAGGTCCGCCTCTACGATCACCTCTTCACGAAAGAGGATCCGAGCGAGGTGGCCGAGGGCGAGGACTGGAAGGCGGGGCTGAATCCGAAGTCGCTGGAGGTGATTGCGGATGCGAAGGTCGAGCCGTCGCTCGCGCAGGCGAGGCCGGGCGAGCGGTTTCAGTTTGAGCGGCTGGGGTATTTCTGTGCCGACCCGGATTCGTCGGCCGGCCGGCCCGTCTTCAATCGCACGGTCGGCTTGAAGGACACCTGGGCGAAGGTGCAGAAACAACAAGGGATGTAGGGACAAAGGGATCCTCCGCGAACCCGCGCGGTGGCGGCCTGGGAAGGCCGCCACCCAACGGTAAACAAACCTGGCGCGCGGGGGTGCGCCACACGAGGAGAGATCACCATGCCGCTGACGTTCGACATGTCGCTGGAGCAACTCAAGACTTACCAGGGCACGAACCCGCGTCCGGCGGACTTCGATGCGTTCTGGGACGCGCGCCTCCACCAGATGCGGGCTCTGGACCCGGAGGTCGAGTTGCGTCCGGCCGAGTTCCAGGTCCCGTTCGCGCGCGCCAGCGACCTTTACTTCACGGGCGTCGGCGGGGCGCGCATCCACGCGAAACTCCTTCAGCCCGTCCGCGCCAAGGAGCCGCACCCGGCCGTGCTTCAGTTCCACGGTTATTCGGGCGACGCGGGGGACTGGACGAGCAAACTCGGCTACGCCGCGCTTGGCTTCACCGTGGCCGCGCTCGACTGTCGGGGGCAGGGCGGCGAGTCGGAGGACGCGGGCGGCGTGCGCGGGAACACGCTGCACGGCCACATCATCCGCGGCCTGGACGACGCGCCGGAGAAGATGCTCTTCGTCCAGATATTCCTCGACACGGCCCAACTCGCGCGGATCGTGATGGCGATGCCTGACGTGGACCCCGCGCGCGTCGGGGCGACGGGCGGGAGCCAGGGCGGGGGCCTGACGCTTGCATGCGTCGCCCTCGAGCCGCGCGTCAAGCGTGCCGCGCCTGTCTTTCCCTTCCTCTGCGATTACAAACGCGTCTGGCAGATGGACCTGGCCAAGGACGCCTACACGGAGTTGCGGGATTACTTTAGGCGCTTCGACCCGCGCCACGAGCGGGAGGACGCGATCTTCGAGCGCCTCGGGTATGTGGACGTCCAGCACCTCGCGCCGCGGATCCGGGCGAAGGTGCTGATAGCCGTCGGCCTGATGGACACGATTTGCCCGCCCTCGACGCAGTTCGCGGCGTACAACAAGATCACGAGCGCGAAGCGGATGGACCTTTACCCCGACTTCGGCCACGAGGGCCTTCAAGGCCACGAGGACCGGATCTTCCAATTCCTCGCGGGGCTGTAGATTCGCGGCCACGACCCTATATGCCCGCCCGGATATGGGGAACCGCAGCGCAGCGCCGGTGTCTAAAGCATCGGACTCGGGAGATGTCCGATGAAACAAATCGCCTGCGCCATCGTACTGGCTATCCTGTTCGGCGGATGCTCCGCGACGTCTATCACCGTCGGCGGAGTCGAAGGCGTTATCTTCTCGGCAAGCCACGCCAACAACTTCGTCGGCGTGGAAACCGGACAGAAGGAACTAACTTACTGGACGCCATCCCGGTCCGACGTTGCGGGCGCCTTTCCTAGGATTCAGGCTTTTCTCAAGCACGAGGCTCCATCCATCGCCGGCCGATTGTCTCAGTACCGCTGTCAGTACTTCGGGATCATCGTCGAGGGCAGGAAGAGGATCTACTGCAACTTCTTTCACCGTGATGGTGGAATAGCAAATTGGAAATCCGAATCGCTGTTCGTGTGTGATGGCGGCGACTGGTATTTCCAGTTGGAGTACGACCTGGAGTCGGAGAAGTGTTTGAATCTCCGAATCAACGGAGAGGCATGAGCAGTTGCGGACCCTCGCATCGGGACAATATCCCAAATGCCGCGCGTCATGCCCCCAGTCGAGGGTGCCACGGACTGCTTGCAGTCCGTGCCTTTCAAGCCCCCACCGATTGGCAAGCAATCGGTGGCACCCCGGCAAGTCGGCCTTCCTCTTTTTGAACGGCCCTACGGCTCGAGCACGGTTCCGCGGAGCGACTCTGGCAGATCGCGGTAGAACGTAATGTCTTCCACGAGGAACGCGGCTTTCTGGTTCTTCGCGTTCGTGCTGAATTTCAACATCGTCAGGTCGTTCGGCCTCGGCGGGTTGCCTGCGCTTTCGTAGGCCCTCTCGCCCTCGACCGCCAGTTCCAGTTTTCCCAGGTCCAGCGTGACGGTCTTCCACTGGCCTGCCGGCGGGTGCAGGTAGGCGGTGAAGCCGAAGTGCGGCTGGTCGGGCCGGCCGGCCGGGTCGGGCAGCGTCACGAGCGTCAGCACAACCTCCATCTCGCGGTCGGCCTTCATGTGGAGGGCTAGGTAGCGGTACGGCCGAAGGTCGTGGTTTTTCGGCAGCGGCCGGGTGAAGACGACCCGCTGCTTGCCGTACTCGCCCCAATCTTCCTCAGGAGCGTCGGCGAAGTTGAGCCGGATGACGCGCGCTCCCGTGTCCTCGACGTAACCGGCGGCGTCGCCCCAGAGCGCAGCGCAGCGCGCCGGGTCCTCCGCGTCGTCGAAAACCCAGGCGCCTTCGGCGGCGACGGGCTCGGGAAGGGGCACCGTCGGACTCGTCGGCGCCGGGGACTCGGGTTGTAGTTCAGGGGGCGCTTCGGGCGGCGGGACGTCGGCCCCGCCTTCGCCCTTCAGGCTACCCGTGTCGCCCCGGCCCTGGACGACGTCCACAATCCGCCGGCAGAAGAGCGGCGCGACTTTGCGCGAGAACGCCTCGTTCGGATGGGAATCGCCCGCCGCATAGGCGTCTTTCAGGTACGGGCTGCGCCTCTCGGTCTCGAGCGCGTAGAAATCCCAGAGGAAGATGTTGTCGCCCTTTTCATCCCACTCGTTTCGGACCCAGTTGAAGAACCCACAGGCGCGGCGGGCGGACTCCGCGTCCGTCTCGCCTTTCACGAGGGCTGCGCCCGTCCAGACGAGGAACCGCACCTTGGGGAACTCGCGCATCTTCGCCTTGAGGGCGGCGTACTGGAGTTTGTAGTTTTCGATGCGCTTCTCGCTCGACGCGACGTCCGGCTGCCCCGTGTCCGCCTCGATGCTTGAGACGGGGAAACAGTGCTTCCAGACGATGAGGTCGTATTTCGGGGCGAGGATCTCAAGGGTCGGCTCCTTCTGGAACGGCTTGGGCCCCGCGTTCTTGACCCAGATGTTCCAATAATCGTATGGATAATTCTCCCAGCCGTAGGGCGAATCCTTCGGAAAGGCCTGCTCGGTGATGGCGTAGCGCGTGCCGTGCGCGGCATTGTAGGCGTCGAACCAGTCGGCCACGCCGCCGTTCCACACGCACTCGCCCGTGCTGTGGTGGAGGAAGAGGATCCGCGCGGCATTGGGCGCGGCCGGGGCGGCGCCTGGCGCGGCCTCGGGGGCGGGCGCCGGGGCGGGGGCCTCGGCGGCGCAGCCCGCGGCCGGGAACAACATCAAGGCAAGGAGGAAAGCGATTGCAGGCCGGACGGTTGGGGTTCTCATTGTGCGGCCCTCCAGAGATGGGGGTTCCTGGCATCGGACGCCAAGCGCGTCTGGAGAGGCATTATATCAGCCGGCGCAGCGCCACGCACCGGGAAACGGGGCCGGCGGGCGGCGGGCGCCTGCCGGCTGCGCGGGCGGCGCCGCCGTCCTCCGGCGAGCGCCAAGAAATCGTTGCCGAACGGCGGCGAAGCGGATAGCATGTCGTCCCGGTGCATCCAGGCAAAGGAGGACTTTCCATGGCCAGGCAAGCGGCGGCGAAGAAGATTGCGGTGAAGCGGTCGGACAAGTTCGCCTTCGGTGTCTGGTGCGTCATGAACACGGGACGCGACCCGTTTGGCCCGCCGACGCGGCCGGAGATGAGCGGCCTGGAGGCGGTCAAAGGTCTGGGCGAGCGCGGCGTGTACGGCTTCGAGTATCACGACGACGACTTCTGGCCCCTCGGGGCGAGCGCGGCCAGGAAGCGCACCGTCATTCGGCAGGTGAAGAAGATTATGCGCGCGACGGGCATCCGGTGCACCGCCGCCACCACCAACCTCTTCAGCCACCCGGTCTTCAAGGACGGCGCCTTCACGAGCCACGACCCGCGCGTCCGCGCCTATGCTGTCCAGAAGGCGATGGCCAACATTGACGCGGCCGCCGAACTCGGGGCCGAAGTGTACATCTTCTGGGGCGGACGCGAAGGCACCGACGTGGACATCGCGAAGGACCCCATCGAGGCCCTGAAACACTTCCGCGACTGCATCAACTTCCTCTGCGGCTACGTCCTGGACCAGGGCTACCGGATGGTCTTCTCCATCGAGCCGAAGCCGAACGAGCCCCGGAGCGACACCTACCTGGCGACCGCGGGTCATGCCCTGGCGTTCATCGCCACGCTGGACCATCCGGAGATGGTGGGCGTGAATCCCGAGACGGCCCACATCAAGATGGCGGGTTTGAATCCGCTGCACGAGTTCGCCCAGTGCCTCGAAGTGGGCAAACTCGTGGACATTCACCTGAACGCCCAGAAACCGCTCCGCTACGACCAGGACATGAGTTTCGGTGCCGACAACCCCAAGGAGGCGCTCCTCGTGGTCAAGTTGCTCTCCGACTACGGGTACAGCGGCACCAAGGCGTTCGACGCCCACCCCTACCGCACCGAGGCCGCCCCGTGGGACTTTGTCGAGCGGTGCATGCGGGCCTACAAGGCCCTGGAACTGAAGGTCCACGAGGTGAACGCGGACGTGCGGCTGTGCGCGATGCTCGAAGAACTGCACGCCGCGCCCGGAGAGGAGTATGACGAGTGGCTCGCCTGCTACTCGTCGAAGAAGGCCCAGCGTTTGCGGAAGGCGAAGTTCAGGCCCGACGACCTGGCGAAGCGCCCGCTCTTCTACGAGCGCATTGACCAGCGCCTCACGGAAATTCTCCTCGGCTTGGCGTAAGCGGCTTGCCGCGTAGCCGACGAAATGCAATCGCGGTGGGCAGGAATGCCCACCGCGCTCTTTTTTGTGATGCGAACGTTACGGGTGAGGCTTGGCCGCGCCCTCGGCCGACGCGATCACCGCCGCAAGGAGCGCGACGGCCGCGGTTTCGATTCGGAGCGTCGCGCGTCCCAGTCGCACCGCGACAGCCCCTCCGGTCTGAAGGGCTGCGCGTTCCGCCTCCGCGAAGCCCCCTTCCGGACCCACGATGATGAGAATATCTTGGTCGGCCCGCCGGTGCGCGAGCGCTTCGAGGACGGGCACGGCCTCGGCGACCGTGTCGCCGACGAGGACGAGCGCGCCGGCGGCGCGCGCGAGCATGTCCGCGAGCGGCGCGGGATCCTCGACGGTCGGCAGATGAGCCAAACCTGCCTGCTTGGCCGCCGCAACGCAGTGGCCGACCCATCGCCCGCGTTTGGCCGGCGAGAGCGGCTCTTTTCCCGTGACGCTCCGCTCGAAAACGGTCGGCCGGAGGCTTGCCGCGCCCAGTTCCGTCGCCTTCTCGATGAGCCAGTCGGCCCGGCTGCCTTTCGGGACGGCGAACGCTAGGTGGACGCGCGGTCCGGTGAGGGGCGGCTCGATCCAGGTCCGCTCGACGGCGACGGTGACGTGTCGGCGGGAGGCATCGGCGATGCGTCCCTCGGCACATCGGCCGCGGCCGTCGAACAGTTCCACCGCCGCCCCTGCCCGCAGCCGAAGGACGTGCAGCGCGTGGTGGGCCTCGGCCGGGGGCAACTCGGCGCGCGCCGGCGCCTCGAGCGGGAGGTCCGGCACGAAGAAGCGTGGGCGTTTTTCGGTTTCGGCCAAGGCGCCACCTTGCGTTCGGGCGGATTATACTGCTCTCGCGGCGGGCGTGCTCGTAGAATGTCGGCGTCCGGGGGACGATGGAGAAACCGAATGGCCGATGAAGGACTCGCTGCTGAAACCGTCTGCCAGGTGGCGCTCGTGGTGAAGGACATCGAGAAGGCATCGAAGGCGTGGGCGGAGGCGCTCGGCCTGCCCGTGCCGGAGGCGAGCCTGACGGGACCGGCCGAGGAGACAGGCGCGCGGTATCACGGCCGGCCGACGGCGGCGCGGGCCCGACTTGCCTTCTTCAATCTCGGCCCGATTACGATTGAACTCATCGAGCCGGTCGGCGGGCCGAGCACCTGGCGCGACGGCCTGGGCGAAGGCGACGGGGCGTTCCATCACCTGGCGTTCCGCGTCCGCGACGCCGAGCGGACGGTCGAGCGCCTCCAGGCCCAGGGGATGGAGGTGGTGCAGACGGGCGATTTTCCCGGCGGGCGGTACATCTATGTGGACGGGCGTGAGCGCCTCGGCGTGACGTTGGAACTTCTCGCCTCGCGGCCGTGAAGGCCCGCCGCCGCACTGCGTCCGAGATTGACGCCACCCAGGAGGGCTTACGGACGGGCTGGCAGCGCGCCGGCGGAGAAGGTATAGTGGCAGATTCCAGGGGGGGGAGGGGGTGGGTGGGGAAGACAGGTCATGATGCCACGCGAGGTAGTGACGCGCGCGATAGAGTTCCGCCGACCGGATCGCCTTCCGATCAACGGGTTCGGCGATCTGAGCGACTGCGACAGCATCTGGTCCGATCCTGTCAGGCCGCCGCAGGCCGGCGATGACCCCCTCGTGGACGAGTGGCTCTGCCGATGGGCGAAGACCGACGCGCCTAACATGGGCCAGGTCACAGGCCACCCCATCGAGGACTTGGCGGCCATGAAGGATTTCCCCTGGCCCGACGGCAACGACCCGCTGCGGTACGCAAATGTTCCGCAGCGCCTTGCCGAACTCCAGGCCGATCCGAAGCGTTGCCGGAAGTACGTCAAAACCGACATCTTCATGATCCTCTGGGAGCGGATGCATTCGCTGCACGGTTTTACGAACTGCATGATGGACCTGGTGGACGATCGCCCGGAGATTCACGAACTCGCCGACCGCATTCTCGCGTTCGACATCGCCAAGGTGCGAAACATGCATCGCCTTTGCGGCAAGGCGATTCAGGGGTTCGTTTTCAGCGAGGATTGGGGCACCGAACTGGACCTCCAGATCTCCCCGCGGCTGTGGAGGCAGTTCTTCCTGCCGCGGTACAAGAAACTGTTCGGCGTGATTCACGAGTGCGGCTGGCACGTGTGGATGCACTCCTGCGGAAAGATCAACAAGGCGATCCCGATGCTGATCGAGGCCGGTCTGAACGTCATCAACATGCAGCAGCCGCAAACGTGCGGCATCGAGGAAATCGGCGGCGCGTTCGCCGGGAAAATCTGCTTCGAGACTCTGTGCGACATCCAGAAGACGCTGCCCATCGGGGACCCGAGCCTGATTGAGGCGGAAGCCGAAGCGCTGCTGCGCCACTGGGGCACGCCCGACGGGGGGTTCATCCTGGGGGACTACGGCGACCACGCCGCCCTCGGCGCCCGGCCGGAAACCAAACAGTTCATGCTCGAAACCTTTCGCCGGCT
>DATKUU010000455.1:0-2736 GCA_035530455.1 Phycisphaerae bacterium
CCCCAGGGAAGGCGACCCGGACAAACCGATCCCCCTCAAGGCTTCCCTGACAACCCGCGGATACGAGCCCGCTATCCACCTTTATCGCCTCACGCTCGACGTCTCCACCCCCACCCCCGACGCCGGCGCCGTCACCCTCGCCACCGCCCTGCAGAACGGTCGCGGCCAATTGCTCCTCACCATTCCGCCCGTGGCGATTCCCGTCCCCGCCGGCACCGCTCCGCGCGACGCCCTCCTCCACGTCCGACTCGCCGTCGAACTGAAAGCGCCCGACCCGCTTCGCGGCGGCATCGTCGCCGGCCTTCAGGTCTTCGGAGCCGACGGCCAACCGGTGGGCGACCCGATCGTGGGCAAATGCCGACCCGGTACCGCCGCCGTCGAACGCTGGCCCCTCGCCCCGCACGCCGTCGCCGAATGGAAAATCACCCTCGCCGGCCCCGACGCCCTCCCCCACGCCGCTCTCCGCTCCGCCCGCCTCGATGCCGAACCCTGACCCACTCCCCTTGCCAAAAAGCCGCGCGGCGGGTGTCCCCACCCGCCGCGATTACCCCCCGCGCCATTCAAGCCCCCCGCACTGCGGGGGGATGCCGTTCACATTTAGCCGCCGGGCTTGCCCGGCGCGTGTTATGCCGTTTCCCCCGCGCGGACTGTCACCCCGACCGGAGCGAAGCGGAGCGGAGGGGTCTCGCCGTGCGTTGGAAGGTTGTCACCCTGAGCGACCCTGAGCGGGCGCAGCGAGTCGAAGGGGAGTCGAACGGGTCTCGCCTTGCGCCGCCTGCCCGCCGACTTGCCCGCCATAGCCCTGAGCCTGTCGAAGGGGCGACGGCGGGTTCACGCTTAGTCCCGGCGCGCTGTCATGCCGAGCGAAGTCAAGGCATCTCGCCGTGCGTTGGAAGGTTGTCACCCTGAGCGAGTCCCGAAGGGACGAGTCGAACGGGTCTCGCCTTACGCCGCCTGCCCGCCATAGCCCTGAGCCTGTCGAAGGGGCAAAGGAGGGTTCTGCCTTGAAAAGTTCTCTTGCTCCTCGCCCTCCGGTCGCCTAATCTATCCCCATGCCAAGGAAACATTCCCCCAAACCGAAATCCCCGTCCAAAAAACCCAAACGCCGTTCCCCAAAGGGTTCCGCGCGGTCGGCCTCCGGAACTTCCGCGCGGCGGCCTTCCCAGGCCGCCGCGCCCAAGCGCAAGACCTCCTCTCTCCTCGACACCCGCGTCATCTTCTGCGGCGACAACCTCCAGAAACTGGCCGACTTCCCCGACGCCGCCGTGGACTTGATCTACATCGACCCGCCCTTCAACTCCAACCGCAACTACGAGGTTTTCTGGGGCGAAACACGCGAAAAACGCTCCTTCGAGGACCGCCACGCCTCCACCCAAGCCTACATTGAGTTTATGCGCCCCCGATGCCTCCAACTCGCCCGCGTCCTCAAAAAAACCGGCGCCTTCTACTACCACTGCGACTGGCACGCCTCCCACTACGTCAAAGTCATGCTCGACCAAATCTTCGGGGCGAACAACTTCCGCACCGAAATCGTCTGGCGGCGAACCAATGCAAAGGGTTTGGCATTCCGCTCGTTTCCGAACAATCACGACATCATCCTTTTCTACACCAACGGCAAGCGACACAACTTCAACCGGCTTTACCTTCCCCATGATGAAAAGTACGTCGCCGGGTTCTACACCAACGTCGAGCCCGAAACCGGGCGCAAGTACCAACTCGCCGACTTGACCAACCCCAACCGGGATCGGCCTAATCTCACCTATGAATTCCTCGGCGTGAAGCGCGTCTGGCGCTGGACGAAGGAGAGAATGGAGGAAGCGCACAAGAAGGGCTTAATCGTCCAGTCGCGCCCCGGCGCAGTGCCCCGTCTCAAGCGATACCTCGACGAGCAAGAGGGCGTTCCGGTGGATAGCATCTGGTCCGACATCCCGCCAATTCAGCCGCACTCGGATGAGCGCCTGGGCTACCCCACCCAAAAACCTCTCGCCCTCCTGGAGCGCATCATCAACGCCAGCAGCAACCCCGGCGACATCGTCTTGGACGCCTTTTGCGGTTGCGGCACAGCCCTGGTCGCGGCCGAGAATCTCGGCCGACAATGGATCGGCATTGACGTTTCGCCCACCGCTTGCCGTGTCATGGCCAAGCGCCTTCGCGACGTCTGCGGCCTGCCGGAGGATGAGGCCCTCTGGAAAGCCGGGCGCGGTTTCGTCGTCCGCGATCTTCCCTGGACCCTCGAAAAACTCCGCGCCATTCCGCCCTTTGAATTTGAGAACTGGGCCGTCATCGCCCTCGGCGGAATCCCCAACAAAACCCAGGTCGCCGACCGCGGCATTGACGGACGCATTTACCCCCTCTCGTCCCTCCCGCGCAAGAGCGGCGAGGCCGTCGGCGAACTCGCTTTCATGGACGCCTGGTATCCCATCCAGGTCAAACAGAAGGACAAGGTCGGCCGGCCGGACATTGACTCTTTCGAGGCCGTCATGACCCGCGAGAACCGCACCAAAGGCTTCTTCGTCGCCTTCGATTATTCTTCCGATGCCCTGACCGAAATCGACGCCTTTTTCCGCCGCTCCGGCAAAGCCATCATCGCTTTGACCGTCCAAGAAATCCTGGACGAGGAGATCGCCAAGAAATTGGCGTAAAAGGCAGTTCTGACGACAGTCCCCCCAGAAGCATGAATTTCGTCTGAAAGGCCAACAACGAAAATGCCAGAAGAGTACTTGAAGATACCAACTC
>DATKUU010000456.1:0-5065 GCA_035530455.1 Phycisphaerae bacterium
TGGTCACCGGTCCCTGGCCGCCGTACAGTTTTGCCTGCCGCGATGGTCTCGGCGAGCGCCCGGGTGGGGTTTCTGCTCCCTAAATAGGGAGCCCGCTCCCTACAGGCGACGCCGGATGTGCGACGCCTCCCAAGCCTGCCGGCGATCTTTTCCCGCCAAAAACCGCCGTAGCAACGTTGAAACGGCCTTTCCAAAGATTTAGGGGAAATCACCTGTATCGTGGCATGGTATTTGCACTCTCCTATACCGTCCGGTGTCCGGACACAGGCAGTCGCGGGTGAACGGATAAGTGCCCGACTATCCAGGAACCCGTAACGCGTTGGGATCGGGCGAACTGAAGGAGGTCGGAAGATGGCTCAGGTGCAGAAGTCGACGGACAGTAGCAGTCTGGCAGAGGTGGTGGACCGCATTCTCGACAAGGGCATCGTGATCGATGCCTGGGCGAAGGTGTCGCTGGTCGGGATCGAGTTGCTCTCGATCGAAGCCCGCGTCGTCATCGCATCCGTCGAGACGTACCTGAAGTACGCCGAGGCGATCGGTCTGACTGCCTCGGCTGCGGCTCCGGCCTAAGTCTTCCTTCCTTGCGCTGGGATGGTGCTGGGATGGAGATCGTTCCCCACTTAGGCTGGACGCCTCGCTGCCAGGGGGGGCCAATCGCGCCTCCCTGGCAGCCGAGGCGAACTTGAGAAACCAGAACTTGAAAAACCAGAGTGAAAGGAGCGTTGCCATGGGAGTGTTAACCGACGACATGACCCGGTTGAACGGCGAGATCAACGTTGCGCGTAAGACACGCGGGGCGCTGAGGGAAGACCTCGTACAGATGAAGAGAAGCTTGACACGCCAGATGAAGGCCTTGCAGAAGTCGGTCGCCGAGACGCAGGCCAGGCTCCGCAAGGCCCACAAGGAGATGGCCGACAGCACCGCGGAGGAGAGAGCGGCGTTCGTGACCGACCTGACTGGAACGGTTGCCGGCCTATGCGGAGAAGTGGCCGCTGACCTGGCCGGCGCCCACCGGGCCTTCTTCGGCCGGTCCCCCGCTCAGCGCACGCCTCGACAAGGGGCTCGACCGGCTGGGCGGAAGACGCGTCGATCCACCGCCAGGACCAAGTGACGCCGAAAAGTCGCACAGCCCCGAGCCTCATGAGGCCGCTCTTGGCTGCCATGGCACAGGAAACGCCCGGCCCTGAATGAAGGGCCGGGCGCGGAAAGGAGCGACGGAATGAGCGGCGACAACGGCGACACGGCCCTCGCGACAACCGTAAGGGTTCAGACCGACGGCGACAGTATCCTGCTCGAGCCTGGCGACGGGTTCGTCGTGACGCCCTACGTCGAGGAGATCACGGAGCGGGCGCTGGCCTACCTGAAGGCGGGGTACCCGGTCCACTTCGCCGGTCCCGCCGGCACGGGGAAGACAACCCTGGCCTTCCACGTGGCCGCCCAACTCGGCCGGGCGGTCACGCTCATCCATGGAGATGATGAGTTTGCCGGCTCCGACCTCGTGGGCCGGGACGCCGGATACCGCAAGTCCAAACTGATTGACAACTTCATCCACTCCGTCCTGAAGACCCAGGAGGAGATGCAGAGCGTGTGGGTGGACAACCGCCTCACCACCGCCGCCCGGGACGGCGACACCCTGATCTACGACGAGTTCAACCGGTCGCGGCCGGAGGCCAACAATGCACTGCTGAGCATCCTTTCCGAAAGAATCCTCAACCTCCCCCGGCTCCGGGACGCCGCAGAGGGCTATCTCGAGGTCCACCCGGAGTTCCGCGCCATCTTCACCTCGAACCCGGAGGAATATGCCGGCACCCACAAGACGCAGGATGCCTTGATGGACCGGCTCATCACGATCCACCTCGGCCACTACGACCGGGACACGGAGATTCGGATCACGAGGGCGAAGTCGGGCATTCCCAAGGCCGACGCCGAGGCAATTGTGGACGTCGTCAGGGAACTCCGCACGGTCGGCGTCAACAACCACCGGCCGACGGTCCGGGCGTGCCTGGCCATCGCCCGCGTGCTTGCCCACCGCGGCGCCCGCGCCCGATGGAACGACCCCGTCTTTCGGTGGGTCTGTCGGGATGTGCTTGACTCGGACACCGCCAAAGTGACTCACGGCGGCGAATCGCTCATGCCACAGAAGGTGGACGAGATCGTCGAGAAGGTCTGTGGTCGTTTAACGAAACGTCCGGCGGGCGGACCAAGCCAACCGCCTAATTGAGAGGGCCCGAACGATGCCGACTTCCCAAAGAACTCGACGAGGGGTGGAGAGTATTCAGACCCATTCGGGCATGGCCGAGCAGGGGTTTATGCCGCACAAGACATTCCTCAGGATTGCATGTCTTGAAATGGAAAAGGCCCGCCGGGGTCAGGAGAGGCGAAGCGCGATGGGCAGGGTGCAGGACATCGACAGGCGCTTCCGGGAGATCGAGGCCGAAAAACGCCAACTGTTGCAGGCCCTGCACCAACACGACGCCGGCGACAGCGCCCCGAAGCGCCCCGCCGCCGTCGCCAAGGCCGCAGGTTGCTTCAAGCACAGATACTGAGAGAACAGGAGCAGCCCGGCGCCTGCCGGGAGGAAACCGACATGAAGATCAACTGTCTTTCCTGCGGCCACAAACACGTGGTGCTTCTGTACTCGCCAGCGTGCCTTGTTCGCAAAACGAGAAGCGATAGGCTCCACCGGAACCCGATCTTCGTTTTATTCCGTACGCTGGCCCGACGCATGAGCCTTCTGATCGTGCGCCGCGTGACCCGGCTCGCCAGGGCGACGCCGTGGCAAGCCCGGCCTCCAACCGGAAGGCGGTCAGATGGCGAGCATTCTGGATAACGTTAGGATGGCCGAGCGGGTGTCATCTGCGAGCGATCCGGAAGCGCGCCGCAGCGTGCTCCCGATTGAAAATGCCAGAGACGCCGTGATCGACTTCTTGAACAAGATGCTGACGGACGTCAGGCACACGAACATCGTCAAACTGGCGCTCCTGGACCCCGAACAGGGGACATGGGAGGCCGAGGCGGAGGTCCAGGTGCCGAATGCGACCGTAAAGGCTTTAGGCCTGCCGACACGCAGGCCGGTGCTCGATCGCAAGGCCTACCTCCTGAGGCTGGACGGCGAAGGAAAGGTTACGGCTTACGGACTTAGGGACTCCGCAGAAAGAGGAAAGTGACATGAAGATCAACTGTCTTTCCTGCGGCCACAAGGTGGACCTGGACGACGTTTACGACGACTACGAGGGCGCGGTCAAGTGCTTTGCTTGCGGTGCGATCCTGAACATCAAGACGGAGCAGGGCCGTCTTAAGTCGGTCAGTCTGGTCACTGGGCGTGTCCCCAAAAACTGGGCGCAGGTTTAGCGCACGCGCGAACTTTGCGCGGCGGGTCGGGCCTGCCCGCCGTAGCCTTGGCGAAGGCGGGAGACCCACCGCGCGAAGTGGAAGAGGAAACTGACATGAAGATCGATTATCTTTCCCGCGGTCGCAAACAGGTGGTGCTTCTGTACTCGGCAGCGTGCCTTGTTCGCAAAATGAGAAGCGATAGGCTCCGCCGGAACCCGGTCTTCGTTTTACTCCGTACGCTGGCCCGACGCTTGGGCCTCCTGATCCTGCGCCGCGTGGCCCGGCGCTTCGCCGCGCCCGAGCCCGCCGATTTGCCGCTCGTGCGCCTCGGCCCCGGCGGCGACTTCACGCGGGACTGGCCTGAACCGCCGCCCCAGAAAGGGATCGTGCAATGGCACAAGCGCCGTCAATGCGCCGCTTGGTCCGCCAAAGGAGTCTTACGCCCATGGTTCCACAAGCAGCAACCAAAGTCTGCAACTATATCTATGCCATTGTGACCCACCCTCAGGCGAACGGCCGTTATGGCCCGATCGGCGTTGAGGAGGGCGAGGTCTATCTGGTATCGGAGGGGCCCCTGGCGGCCGTGGTCAGCGACGTCCCTGGCGAGAAGATCCGCCCCGAACGCCGGCATCTGGCGGCCCACCATGATGTCCACAAGCAACTCATGGCGCACGGCAACATGCTCCCGATGTCGTTCGGGACCATGGCCGATGGGCCCGGCGCCATCCGCCGAATTCTGAGGATGAACCAGGCGGCGTTCCTCGAGCAACTCCGGCGCGTCGAGGGCAAGGCGGAAATGTCGCTCCGCGCGGTCTGGGATGTTACGGACATCTTCGGGTATTTCGTCCTCATCCACCCGGAACTGAGAAGCCTGCGGGACGAACTTTTCGGCGGCGGCCGCGAGCCGTCTCAGGACGGCAAGATCGAACTTGGCAGACTTTTCGACCGTATCCTCAACGAAGACCGGGCCGCTTGCACCCAGCGGGTGCTTGAGGTCCTGGCCCCGCGGTGTTCCGAAATAAAGGAAACCCCGCCCCGCACCGAACACGAAGTGATGAATCTGGCTTGCCTGGTTGCCCGGGACGGCATGAAGGGCTTCGAGGAGGGCGTCTTCGAGGCCGCCAAGCCGTTCGATGACAACTACTCGTTCGACTACACGGGCCCGTGGCCGCCCTACAACTTCGCGGACGTGAGCCTGCAAACATGACTCATCCAGGGGAGGACAATGCACATGTTTATCCTTGACGACATTCTGCTCTCTCCGGCGCGAGGTGTCGCGTGGGTCGTGAACCAGGTCCGCCAGGCGGCTACGCACGAGTTTGAAAGCGAGGCGGACGCCGTCCGCAACGAACTCCGCGAGTTGTACATGATGCTGGAGGCGGGCAGGATATCGGAGCAAGAGTTCGACGCACGCGAGAGACCCCTGTTGGAGCGTCTCGACCGGATAGAGTCGGGCAATGGGGATGCCAACAATGGTTCTGAGACAGACGGCTAGCGCGACCCAGGGCACGGCGGAAAGCGCCGGCCAATCTCCCGCCCGGCAGGAGGTCTGCTTGGGCGAGGTCCCGGCGTTTCTGCGGGCGCCGGGCGTCGAGTTGCTCCTTTTCGGCGGCAAAGGAGGCGTGGGAAAGACCACGTGTGCCGCCGCCACCGCCTTGTATCTGGCCACCCATTTTCCGGACGGCACTTTTCTGATCGTCTCAATCGATCCGGCCCACTCGCTCCAGGATTG
>DATKUU010000457.1:0-8993 GCA_035530455.1 Phycisphaerae bacterium
ACCCCCCGTCGCGCCGGCCCCCGCCCCCCGACGTCCCGCGGCCGATCACCCTTGGCGCCAGCCCTTCCAGAAAAAGCGGACATTCCTACTTTGCGGGAAAGAGGACATTTCTACTTTGCGTTGACAGCCGCAAAGCCGCACGGCAAAAATTTCCATAGACACGCGGCCCGAAAGGAATATGCTGTGGGGGTGTTGACGTCCGAGCCGGTTCTCCTCCCTTCCCGACGGCGGCTTTTGTCCGCCGCATTGGGGATGCAATGGCCGACCCCAAGCAAGAGACGGTGCGCGGCGTGCTGGAATTGCACGAGCGCGGATACGGGTTCCTGAGGCTGCCGGAGCGGGATTTCCGCCCGACCACGAGCGACCTCTTCGTCCCCCCGGGCCTTGTGAAGCGCTATCGGCTGAAGATGGGCCTGGCGCTGGAGGGCCCCACCCGCCGCGACCCCAAGGGCCGCGGCATGCAACTGGCCGACGTGACAATGGTCTGCGGCCAGGCGCCGGACGCCTATGCTGCGCTAAAGCCCTTCGAGGATCTGACGGTCATTGACCCGGAGGAGGCGCTCTGGCTGGAGACGGGCCCCGAGCCGCTCACGACCCGCGCGCTCGACCTCTTGGCGCCCATCGGCAAGGGCCAGCGTGCCCTCATCGTCTCCCCGCCGAGGGCCGGCAAGACGATTCTCCTGGAGCACATGGCCCAGGCGGTGAGCACGAACTACCCGCAGGTGCGGCTGATGCTGGTGCTGGTGGACGAGCGGCCGGAGGAGGTGACGCACTTTCGGCGAACGACGGGGGCCCTGGTCCTGGCGTCGTCGAACGACCAGGACGTAGAGCAGCATGTGCGGCTGGCGCGGATGGCGTTCGCAATGGCCAAGGCCGAGGCCGAGTTCGGCCGCGACGTCGTCCTCTTTATGGACAGCCTGACGCGCCTGGGGCGGGCCTTCAACAAGGCCGTTCCGTCCAGCGGGCGGACGATGTCGGGCGGCGTGGACATCCGGGCCCTCGCCGAACCGAAACGCATGTTCGGTGCCGCGCGGAACATCGAAGGCGGCGGGAGCCTGACCGTCGTCGCCACCTGCCTGATTGAAACCGGCAGCCGAATGGACGACCTCATCTTCCAGGAGTTCAAGGGCACGGGGAACATGGAGTGCGTCCTGTCGCGCGAATTGGCGGAGCGCCGGCTGTATCCGGCAATTGACATCCTGGCGTCCGGCACGCGAAAAGAGGAACGGTTCGTCTCGGCGGCGGAACTGAAGGCCCGCCACCTGATGCGCCGGCGCCTGGCGGGGGCCGAACCGCAGGAAGCGCTCGAGGCCCTCCTGGCCGCAATGAAAACGCACCCGACCAACCGCGAACTGCTCGGGGCGCTGACCACCGAAGACTAGGAGATCGCCCGATGGCTTCCGAAGGCAACATCAAGGAACTCATGCTCCAGTGGCGCGCCGGGGTCAAGCACAAGTGCCGAGGCATCGCCACTTTCCGCGAGCGGATGGAAATGCGCCTGGCCGTCGTCGAGGAGCGGATGGTCGACCGGCGGATGGCGATCCCAGACTGGAAAATCCGCGAGGCCGTCTATCTCGCCCCTGGGAAATACGACTATCTGGACAAGCGGTGGAGACCGATCGGCGTCGGCGATCGCTGGGGCGCCGCCGGACGCAGCGCCTTCTTCCGCCGGCGCCTGCGACTTCCCGCCGACTTCCGCGGACGCAAGGTCGTCCTGCGCCTGTTCTTCGGAGGCGACGCCCTGCTGCGCGTCAACGGCGAAGCGTTCCACAGCCTCGACCCGTTCCACTACGAGGCGCTCCTGACGAACCGCGCGAAGGCCGGCCGGACGTTCCATCTGGAGGTCGAGGCCTACGTGACCTGGCACGCCGAGAAACGCTATCCGCACACCTTCGCCCTGGCCGAGGTCGCCGCGCTCGACGAGGACGTCCATCGCGTGTACTGGGATTTCCGCGCCGCGATCAAAATGCTCGACGTCGCCGACCTCGACCCGCGGCTGGAACGGTTCCTTTCGGACCGGCTCTGGGAGGCGCTCAAGCACATCCCGCTCCAGGAAAAGGACCCCGCGCTCCTGCGTCGGCGCATCCTCGAGGCGGGCCAGCAGGTCCGGCGCTCGATCTACGCTTCGGACCGGTTCCGCGGCCAGGGGCTGATGCACCTCGTGGGCCACTCGCACCTCGACCTCGTCTTCCAGTGGCCGTACAAGGAGTACCTGCGCAAGATCGCCCGGACGCACTCGACGATGCTCCGCCTGATGGAGCAATATCCGGAATTCAAGTTCTGCCAAAGCCAGGCGCAATTGTATGCCGACATGAAGAAGTATTGGCCCGACCTCTACGCGCAGGTCAAGAAGCGCGTCGCCGAAGGCCGCTGGGAAATCATCGGCGCCTTCTGGGTCGAGCCCGATTGCAACCTCATCTCGGGCGAATCGTTCGTGCGGCAAATCCTGTACGGCCAGAAGTTCTTCCAGAAAGAGTTCGGCTTCCGCAGCCGTTCGTGCTGGATCCCCGACGTGTTCGGCATGTCGTGGGCCATGCCCCAGATCCTCGCCCGCAGCGGCATCCCCTACGCCCTCACCAACAAAATGGTCGTCTGGAACGACACGAACCCCTGGACGCAGCACACGTTCTGGTGGGAAGGGGTGGACGGATCGCGCGTCCTGGGCATTATCCCCCCGGGCCACTTCATCGGCACGGTGGACCCCGACCTCCTGGACCTCCAGTGGCGGGCCTTCTCCGACAAGGAAACCGTCGGCGAGACGCTGCACATCTACGGATGGGGCGACGGCGGCAGCGGACCCGACGCCGAGATGATCGAGTGCGGCCGGCGGTACCGCGATTTCCCGGGACTGGTGAAGACCCGCTTCTCCGCCGCCGAGGAGGCCTTCGACTCCATCCGCGCCAAGGCCGAGAAGACCCGACTGCCCGTGTACCGCGACGAACTCTATCTGGAGGCCCATCGCGGCACGTTCACAACGAAGGCGCGGCTGAAGAAACTCAACCGACGGATGGAACTCCTCTACCGCGAGGCCGAACTCGTCTCCGTCCTCGCCCACCTCGACGGCCGGCCTTACCCGGCCGACGACCTCCAGCGCGGCTGGGAGATGCTCCTGACGACCCAGTTCCACAACGCCCTGCCCGGCTCGCACATCACGGAGGTCTATCACGATCTGCTAAAGGACTTCGCCGGCATCCGCGCCATCGGCGAAAAGGCGCACGAGAGCGGCTTGCGCGCGCTCGTCGGGCCGCGCATCTTGCGGCCGGCGCGCGGCGGAAAGCCGGCGCCGCTCATCGTCTTTAACTCCCTCCTGCACGCCCGCAGCGACTGTCTGGCCGTCGCCGCGGCGGACGTGGGCCGACGCGTCGTGGCCGACCCCGAGGGCGGTCCCCTGCCCCAGCAGCGCATCGCCGACCTGGACGGGACGAAGAAAGTCCTCGTCTCGCCGCCCGAGGTCCCGCCCGTCGGCTACCGCATGCTCGCTCTTTCGGACGGCCGGGCGCCCGCCCGGACCCCGGGCGCGCTCCGCGCGACCGCGCGCTCCCTGGAGAACGAGTTTCTCAAGGTCCGCTTCGACCGCGCCGGGCGGATCGTCTCCATCCGTGACAAGGAGTTCGGCCGCGAGGTGCTCGTCCCCGGGCAGGCGGCGAACCGGTTCCAGATGTATGAGGACACGCCCGGCCACTACGAGGCGTGGGACATTGCGCCTTCGTACATCGAACACGAGATTCCGCTCGGCCCGGGGAAACTCGCCGTGGACGAGACGGGGCCCATCCGCGCATCGCTGCGTCTGGAGCAGCCGATCGGCGACTCCCTGCTGGTCCAGCGGATCAGCCTGGCGGCGGGGTCGCGCCGGATCGTCTTCGAGACGCGCGTCCGCTGGGTCGAGCGCCAGCGGCTCTTGAAGGTCGCTTTCCCCGTGGACCTTTCAACCGCCCACGCGACCTACGACATTGCGTTCGGCAACATGAAGCGCCCCGCGCATCGCAACGATTCCTACGCCGCCGCGAGGTTCGAGGTTCCCGCCCACCAATGGATGGACCTCTCGCAGGCGGACTACGGCGTCTCACTCATGAACGATTGCAAATACGGTCATGAAGCGAACGCCCGGCTGATGCGACTGACGCTTCTGAAAGGCCCCACCCAACCCGACCCCGAGTCCGACAAGGAGACGCACGACTTCACCTACGTCCTCTATCCGCACGCCGGCTCGTGGCGCGAGGCGCGGACGAACGAGGCGGCGATGGAACTCAATTGCCCGCTTCTTGCGCGCCCCGTCGCCAAGGCCCCGGCCGAGACCATCCACTCCTTCCTCCGTTGCGACGCGCCGGGCCTTGCGCTCGAGGCCGTCAAAGCGGCCGAGGACGGCAAGGGCGTCGTCGTCCGCCTCGTCGAGCGCCTCGGCGGCCGGACGACCGGCCAGGTCGCCTTCGACCGGCCCATCCGCAGGGCCTGGACGTGCAACCTGATGGAGGAAAACGAGGGCCGGCTTCCGGTCGCGGACGGTTCCGTCGCCGTCACCGCCCGGCCGTATGAAATCCTGACCCTGCGCCTAGTGTTTTAGCCACCTGGCGGGCGAAAGCGCTAAAGTCCCCACGCCCGTCGGCCGATGGCATACCTGGAAGAAGCCTTCTGAACTCGGCTGGCCGGACGGGAAGAGCCCGCCGGTCGGCTCCTGCGCACCTGCGGCCAAGCGGCGCCCACCCCTGAGGGGCGCCGGATGCAGAGGCCGTCCTCGACTGTGGAATCGTTCCCGGCCGGCCTCTGTGCACGCCGGCGGCGGCGTGCCGAACGGCAACCATGAAACGCGGGTTGGGTGAGGGGTTGCCCAGCCGCGTTTTCAAAGGGCGGGGCGGGCCTTGCGCCTGCCCCGCCGCGTCTTTGGGCCCTGGAACCTCCCGCTATCCGAAGGGCGTTTCAACGCAGAGAGTGCGGAGAACGCAGAGAGAAAGTGATAGAGGAATGACAGCATATTAGAATGACGGGGCGGCCGGAGGCCTAGTGATCCAGTTCCATGACGCGGCGGCGGTAGTGCCGGTAACTGGCCAGCGAGACATCGTCGGGCACCGAGTGGTCCGAGGAAGGGACGTACCGTCCGCGGCGGACCATCGTCGGCAGGATGCGCTCGAGCATGCGGTCAATGGCCTCCGGACCCTGGGCGAGGACGCGCTTGTCCATGCCGCCGCGCATGTGCATGTCGGGGTACTTGCGGCCGAGTTCGACCACGTCGCACCCGGAGGCGACCTCGAACGGGCTCATCGCATCCACGCCGACCTCGCGGTAAACCTCGATGACCGGCCGGCAGTCGCCGTCCGTGTCTATCTCGAAGTGGAGCGGCTCCTTCTGGCCCGCGCGGAGTTCCTGGTAGAGTTCGCGGTAATAGGGCAGGAGGAACTCTCGCATCATCGCGGGCGAAATGAGCGGACCGTGGTTGTAACAGATGTCCTCGCCCAGATAGAGTCGGAAGAACGGCCCGACGTCGGCCTGGCAGCGCTTGAGGCACGCAACCACCAGATCGCGCCACACCTGCATCATGTCCCGCACGAGATCCGGCGCGTCGTGAAACAGGTAGAGAAGTTCGACCGGTCCGACGAGGCTCCGCAGGTACATGTATCCGCCGACGATGTTGGCCGAGTGCAGCCGTTCGCCGCACGCGACCGCCTCGCGGGCACGACCCGCTTTCGCTTCGTAATCCTTCCACCGTTCGGGCGTCCCCAGATCGAGGCGCGGACGGACATCGCGCTGCCAATCCTCGCGCGAGGCGACGGCGTGCTTGATGTAGGTCGGCATGACCTGCTGGCGCTGGCCAATCGGGAAAACGCAGTGCCGGCCGACCCAGTCCTGGACGACCTCGTGCCCGCCCTCGACGCGGAGGACCTTCTCCTCGTACGGCGGGACGAGCGGCGCCTCGCACCACCCCAGGTCCAGGGCCTGCACCACCCAAACGCCTCCCCAACCGCCTGGGTCGAACCCGAAGTATTCGTCGAACCGGGGGCCCGCCCCGCCGTCCTTAATCACGTCCGGGGGGGCGCCCTCGCGCTCCCATCGCTCAAAAGTTTGCGGGAAGAACCCGAAGGGGTAGCGTGGCAGGTGGTCGACAGGTCCGCCCTCGAACATCGCTCGCATCCGCTCGACCGCGTTCATCGCATCCCTTTCTTGCCGCCGCACCGCCCGGGCGGGCGCCGAGGCTTCCTCCTGCGGCGCTGCCGGCACGTTTCACGCCCCTTATACGCGCCGGTCTCTCGCGCGCAAAACAAAAAAGGTGCGCCCGCGCACCTTTGTGACAAGCGGTTCTTTCCGGCCGCCTATTATTGGGCCAGGCGGAGGCGGTCGGCCTTCTCCAGGTCGGCGGAGCCTTCCTCGACCCACTCCTTGTCTGCCAGTTCGGCCCATTGTGCGGCGTAGGCGTCGAGCCCCTCCGCCGCGGCCGTCAGCACCATCTCGCTACCCTCGCACGTCGGCCGGGCGCCCGACTCGCGCACCACCTGGCGCAGGACGTGCGGATGGTCAATAATCATGCACGGCCGGAGGTAGTCGTCGGTGTACGGCTGTCGGGCGCGGATGCGGCGGAAGAACGGGCTGTCGAGCACGTCGTGGAGGGATTTCTCCTTGATATTGTCCACCGCGAACTGGGCGAAGACGCACGGCTCGACGTCGCCGTGGACGTTGATGTGGACGTAGTACCGCCCGGCGGCCATGCACCCGCCGACGAGGGCCCCGTCGTTCCAGAAATCCATCAGGAGCATCGGCAGGCGTTCCCGCAGGTCCATCACGCGCCGGCGGCGGTAGAGGCGCTGTTCGGGGGTCGGCATGAGGTCGAGGTTCGGCTCGCGGCCGATGGGGATATAGTTGAAATACCACCCGAAAACGCACCCCTGGTCGCGCCAGAAGTCCACAAACTCGTCGGAGACCATCAGGTCGTTGTTGAGGCGGGTGGCGGTGGCGCTGAACCCGAAGAACACGCCGCGGTCCTTCAGATTCCGCATCGCCGCCAGGATCCGCTCGAACGTCCCCTTGCCTCGGCGGGCGTCGGTCTGGTCCTGGAACCCCTCGACGCTGATGGCGGGCACGACGTGGCCCAGTTCCGCCAGGCGGTCCGCCAACTTTTCATCAATCAGCGCCCCGTTCGTATAGACCTGAAAATAGATATCGTCATGCTTGGCAAACAGGTCCATGAGGTCCCGGCGCAGGAACGGCTCGCCGCCGCTGATGGTGATGAAGTAAATCCCCATCTCCTTCGCCTCCCGGAGGATCCGGTCCAGGAGCGATAGCGCCATCTCCTCGTCCTTCGCGTACTGGGCGGCGTAGCAGCCGATGCACCGCAGGTTGCACCGCATCGTCGGGCTGATAACCAACAGGTACGGCGGCTGCAGGCCGGTCCGGCGGTGGTACTGGATCCGCTGGCGCTTGCCCGTGATGGCATTGACCAGAAGGTTATCGAGCAACTTGGTGCGGCACGCCTGACCGCCCTTGGGCAGCGTGTGCCGGCCGAAACGCAGCATCTGGCGGGCGAAGATGCGGCCCTGGGGAAAGGTGATGGATTCGGTCGCTTCCTCGGCAAAGGCGAACAGACGCTTCTCGAACCAGTGCGGCGCAACCCGCACCGCCCCCCGAAGGGCCTGCAACTGGACGTACGAAACGGCGCTTCTCAGAGGATTCATGGCCCCCACCTCGCCACAAGCCACCGGCGAAACGGTTCCGCGTTCCTCCCCTCTTTAAGGCGCCCTGCCGCCTAGGCCGGCCCGCCTGCACCAGCCGGATATGATTACTCCACCCTATCAGACCGCACCGTGCCGGTCAATCGCCCGTCCGACCGCGGCCCGTGTGGTCGAATGGCACGCGCCCAGTGAACTGGGCGGCTAACTGTTGCTGCGCCGGGCGTATACATTTAGCCGCCCCGCTTGCTTGCCACGCCGACTTGTCACGGCGTAGTCCGAAGGACGAAGACGGAAGCCTTTGGCGAAGGCGGGCGGGGCGCGCGCCGTTCGGGCGCGGCGCGGGGCGGCAAACTATTCGCGCGCGAGTCGCCGGATCGCCTTCACCGCGATGTCCGTCCGCCAGTGGGCCCGGTGGAACCGGATCGCCTGGACCGCCTCGTACGCGCGGTCCCGCGCTTCGGAAATATCCTTCCCCAGGGCCGTCACACCCAGCACGCGCCCGCCGTGCGTGTAAATCTTCCCGCCCTCGGCGCGCGTGCCCGCGTGGAAGACGACGACGTCCTCCATCGCCTCGGCGGCCTCCAGGCCCGTGATTTCCTTGCCCTTCTCATACGCGTCGGGATACCCGCCGCTCGCCATCACAACGCAGACGGCCGGCCGCGCGTCCCACTGGAGCGTCGTCTCCTCCAGGCGCCCGTCCATGGTGGCCTCGAGCGCTTCCACCAGGTCGCTCTTCAGGCGCACCAGCAGGGGCTGGGCCTCGGGGTCGCCGAAACGGCAGTTGAACTCCAGGACCTTCGGCCCGCCGGCCGTCACCATGACGCCCGCGTACAGGAGGCCGCTGAACGGCGCCCCCTCGATCTTCATGCCGTGGACCATCGGCACGAGGATTTCGCGCTCAATCTGGCTCTGGATGTGCGGCGTGACAATCGGCGCCGGGCTGTACGCCCCCATGCCGCCCGTGTTCGGTCCCTTGTCGCCGTCGAACGCCGCTTTGTGGTCCTGGCTCGATTCCAGGACGTAGATGCTGCGGGAATCCACGAGGGCCAGGATAGAGGCCTCCTCGCCCACCAGGCGTTCCTCGATAACCACCGTGTCGCCCGAAGCGCCAAAGGTCCTGTCTTTCAGAATGTTCTCGACGGCGCCTCGGGCCTCGTCCTGATTGGCACAGACGAACACGCCCTTCCCCGCCGCCAAGCCCGAGGCCTTGACCACGAGCGGCTCCTCGTGCTGCTCGATGTACCGCAAGGCGTCGCGCAGTTTCGTGAAGAGGCGGAACTCGGCCGTCGGGACGGCATGGTGCATCATGACCGTCTTCGCCCACTCCTTGGAGCCCTC
>DATKUU010000458.1:0-7321 GCA_035530455.1 Phycisphaerae bacterium
CCGCATCCATCACTATCTGGTACACTCTGGACCACAGTTCGCTCTCCATGCTTGGTCTCCTGAAAAGGGGTTCAAGACAAGCATAAGGGCGAACTGCTTATTGCGCAAGAACTTATAGCAATGGCGCAAAATCCTGATAGGGAATGGGCGAACTCGATGGGGGAGTCGGGGACGTCCCCGAAAATGCCTATTTTGTAGTAGGTCTGCTTGTCGGAGCCGGAGTTATTGCTGGTTCCCGAGCCCAGCTTGGAGGTGGCCACCGCCAAGTCGCGGTAGCCCAGATCGAATAACGCCTCGGCCGCAGCAAGACCCGCCGCCCCCGAGCCGACCACCAGGGTTCCCAGGCGGTGGCAGGGTATTTTCCATCCGTTGGGAAGAATAACTTCCTTCGTTTCCATAAGCCCCTACCTGAAATTCCTAAAGCCTTCTGAGATGGAACCCGCCGTCCACGTTTATAACCTGACCGGTGGAAAAATCCAGTCGGCCCTGGGCGATGGCTCCCACCGCCCGGGCCACGTCCTCCGGCTTTCCCCAACGTTTTATTGGGGTGAGGCCCTCGGCTATCAGCCTGTCGTATTTCTCTTTTACCGGGGCGGTCATATCGGTCTCGATTATCCCCGGACGCAGTTCGAAAACCCCAATCCCGTATTCGGCCAGTCGATCGGCATAGAGGGCGGTCATCATTCCTATGCCGGCCTTGCTTATGCAGTATTCCCCTCTTGAGGGGGAGCTGGTATAGGCTGAAAGGGAGCCGGTATTGACTATGCGGTATATGCGCTCTGGATGCCGATCTTTCTCCTCAATCATCCACTTGGCCACCATCTGGGTCAGAAAATAGGGGCCTCGCAGATTTATGCGTATGACACGGTCGAAGCTCTCTTCGGTCGCTTCCAGGAGGTCCCTGCGCTCTCTGGGGGCCACGCCGGCGTTATTGACCTGCATATCGCAGCGTCCGAAATCTTTCTTGGCCAAATCGACCAGCACCTTACGGCCTTCGCTTTCGCTGATGTCCGCCCGGAGCGCGGAGCATCGAGCTCCGAGCGACTCGATCTCACTTTGAGTCGCGGCCGCCTTTGATTCGTCCGGTTTCCCTTCGGCCGTGAAATCGAAGTGGGCCAGGAGTATATCGTATCCCAGGCGGGCGAGCTCCAGGGAGATTGCCCTGCCGATGCCCCGGCTGCCGCCGGTGACTATGGCCAGAGGTCTCTCTTCCATTGAGGTTTCCTCCCTATTCTTTCAGGAAACGGTCTATATTCTGAGCTGCTTTCATCCCGTCCGACACGGCGGCGACCACGGTGGAGGGTCCCCGCACGATGTCCCCACCGGCGAATACGGCTCGACGGGAAGTGGCAGAAGAGCTATCTTTCACTTCCACCAATCCGCCTTTCAAAGCAACTCCGGGCAATATGTCTTTGAGATTGGCCGGAGCTTTCTGGCCTATAGCTTCGACCACAAGGTCCACGGCAAGCGTGTAGGAGTTATCCTCCTGAGGTATGGGGCGTCGGCGTCCGGAGGAGTCCGGCTCGCCGAGAGTGGTCGGGCAGAGGAGGAGCCCCGTCACCTTGCCCTCCTTGGACATATAACCCAATTTTTGGGTGAGGATGATAAAGTGCACGCCCTTTTTGAGCGCCGCCTGCCATTCACCCGGCCAGGCGGGCATCTCCCTGAAAGACCTCCGATATATCAGGTACACGTCCCTTGCACCCAGCCCCTTCGCGGCCGTCGCTGCATCGAGGGCCGTATTGCCACCACCTATCACCGCCATCCTTTTTCCTTCGACGTCGAGGCAGTCGCCTTCTTTGACCTGGCGGAGAAAATCAAGCGCGTTATATAAGCCTTTGAGAATCTCCTTTGACTCGCCGGCTGCCTCCGATAACCCCAAAGCGACGAAGGCGGCGTCGAAACCTTCCGCCATAAGGGTATCCAGATTGGCTTTTTCGTTCAATGGTACCTTCCGCCGCCAGGTGAGCCTCTCCTTGGGCACCTCTTTGAAAATCGCTTCGACTTCTCTCGTCAGAGAATCCTCCGCCCTTTCCGAGGGGATGACCGATTCGATCATTCCACCGCTCTTCGGATCCCCCTCAAAGAGGGTCACATTGTACCCCATCTCCACCAGCTTTCCTGCACAGGCCAGGCCCGCTGGACCGGCACCGAGCACCGCCACCCGCTTGCCGGTGGACTCCTCCGGCACGTGGAGTTTCGACCATCCCTCAAGGTTGGCCTTCTCCGCGATGTATCGCTGGATCGCCGCGATGGGAACCGGGCGGTCACCTATATACCTCTGGAGGCAGCCCCCTTCGCACTGGTTTTCAACCGGACAGAGCCGGGCACAGACCTCCGGAAGGAGGTTGGACTGGCGGATGACCTCGAAAGCCCTCTTTAAATCCCCTTCCAAAAAGAGTTCTACGAAACGGGGAATATCCACCCCCGCCGGGCAGGCCAACCTGCAGGTCGGCTCCTGACACTGACGACAGGCCTCGGCAAGTCGAACGAGATTATCCCTGTTCCTGAGTCGCCCTTCTTCATAAATAGGTCCGTATATGTCGTTATCCCTCACCACGCATCCAGACCGGCCGCCGTCGCGCATTATCTGAGTGCAGCTGCTACAGGCGATGCAAACCTTCTCCGGGTCCATCCCGCCTTTCTGGAGGATGTCCCGGGCGAAATCGGGGTAGGCGAGGGCCATTCGTCCAGCACCGATGAAACTGGCTAGCCCCTGCGTCTTGGCGCCGGCTGCTACTTGCGGGAGGAGGGTCCTCAACCAACTGTAGCCGGTGCCCACCACGCGGATTTCGGGGAACCTCTTCTGAATTTCGCCGGCCAGTCCTATCATCCTCGATACGCCGACCAAGGGATGCTCCGACGATTCACTGCCCCCGGCGGTCGGCTCGTTATAGGGCCTCCCATAATGGGGATTGTAGTAGGGATTTCCCACTGAGATATTGACCAGGGGGACTCTACGGCTCGCCAGAAGCGAAACGAGCCTCTTGGGCTCGTTCAGGTCCGGCTCGTTACCGTTTTTCTCATCCACCCCCCAGCCGTAAGGGTAGGGTATTCCATCGAAGATGCCCAGGCGGGTGGCCACCATTTTGTCTTCGCCGAGTTCGCTCCTGATGCGGTCGATGACTTCCAGGAGAAAACGCGTGCGGTTCTCGAAATGGCCGCCGTACTTCCCTTCCCGCAGGTGACCGGCCAATAGTTCATTTATCAGGTATCCGTGACAGGCCTTTACGTCCACCGCATCGAAGCCGACTTCGAAGGCCGACCTGGCGGCGGAGAGGTAAGCCTCTTGCAGTTGGTCGAGGTACTCGTCGGTCACTACCGGCCAGTCGTTGGGAAGATTCATCCTGTTATCCCGGTAGGGATCGTGCTGGGGTATCAAGGGATGAGGCGAGCCGGTGGGTTTCGAATATCTTCCCGAGTGGGTAAGTTGCAGAACGAGGAGCGGACGGTGCTCGGTGCCGTATCGCTCGGCAGCCACCTGCCGCATTCTCGCCACGAGCCCGGCGAAACTCTCCTTGCTCTTTTCGTTCAGCCAGAGCTGTCTGGGGTTCGCCCTCCCCTCGGGAACCACCGCGGTGGCCTCCAGCCAGATAAGCCCTGCTCCCCCGGCGGCGAAGCGATCGTAACGCCTTATGGTGAGCTTGCCGGGTCGTCCTTCGGCATCACCGTCGCAGCCCTCCATAGGATGAACGGCAAGAGAGTTCGGGGCAACAAATTCACCTACGCGTACCGGCTCTCTCAGAAAGGAAGTATCTTCGCTCAAGTTCAAAGAGAGAGAAAGCCTCTCCGATAGCTCCTTGAGCTCGGCCGGGCTCCCCAGACTGAACTTCCACCTCTTTTTAGCTCTTTCTTTCATCGCCCTCACGCCTTGAATAATAGCGCAAGTCCTCTTATCGTGGATCCTCGCGGGCGTGGCCGTGGCCCTGGCGTCGCAATCGGAGGTGGCTGCAACCCAGGCGAGTGAGCCGCTGCTCGCCTACGCGACGATGCTGGCGGCCGGGGCGATGGGCGGCGCCTATATGCTTCGCGGACGGTGGGGTGCCCTGACGGCCGTCGTCCTGACGACTCTCAGCCACCTCGTGTGGTCGTTCGCCCGGAGCGCCGACCTCGGATCTCCGACTCTAGATATCATCATTCCCTCTGTGGTGCCCCTCGTGGCGATCCCGCTGTACCTTTTCATGGACTGGATCATCCGCAGCCAGACGTCCGAGTCGGCCCCGACGGGCCTTGTGGCCTGAGCGGCCTGCTAGCCCGCGAACGACACCTTGACGGCGGCGATGCCGTGGGCCGGGACGGTCACCGAGAATCCGCCCTTCTGGAGCCGCGCCGAGGAGTCGGCCACCGGTCGCTCCAGGAGGTCCACTTCGACGGCCTCCGCGGCCGTGCCGAGGATCGTCGCGTCGAGGGCGACCTTGGCGACGGTCTTTTTTCCGGCCGTCTCGAACAGATGGAAGATGAGTGATTCGTCGTCCTCGGCCTTCTTGAGACCTGAGAGGACCACGTTCGGGGCGAGTTCGCCGGCGAGAGCGCCGGCGGCGGCCGGAAGCCGGCCCGGATGAACGTCGGTGGCGACCGCGATCAACGAATGGTTGAACGCCGCCCCCATCCGCACCAGGTCGCCGACCTCGATCACGCGGCCGTGGGGCGCCACCGCCACGCGAATCGTGTGGTCGCCGATCTCCGGCAACGGGTCCGGATCGTACGAGGATCGCAGGAGCGTCAGGGTCAGCGTCGAGCCGGCCAGGGCGTAGCCGTACTTGGAATCGTTGAGGAGCGCACAGCCGGCCAGGCCCTGGCGTCCGGCCATCTTGCCCGTGACATCGGCCCACCGGAGGGCCGGTACTTCCTGACCTTCGTTCAGGTCGCGCTCGATCGAGCCGAACGGAATTTCATAGCGTCCCTTGGCCTCCCCCAGGGGAAGGGGCAACCGCATCTTCAGCGAGGGCGTGCCGATCTCCGGCCCGCCGCGCTCCAGCCACCGCGCCTGGACCGCGATCTCGATCCACGGCTGGCCGGCCCGAAGCGTATAGGTCAGGGTGATGGCCGATTGGTTGATCTTCAGTTTGGCGATCATCGTAGCGACGTAGGGGCCGGTCAGGTCGGGGCCGAAGGATTCGAGTTCCAGGGGGCAGGTGCGGTTTTTGACGTCGCCCATGATCCAGGCGCTCATGCCTCGCGGCCGCTCCATCACGAATTCGAGGATGCCGAGCGGGTCGGCGGGCGCGGCCAGGTCGCAGCCGGTCGTCTTGTCAACGAGGCTGGCGATGCCGCCGGAGGTCTTGTCGAAGAGCACCTTCAGGAGATCGCTTTCGAGGCCGAATTCGCCTTCGAAAATCTTCTCGACTGCGCGGAACGAGGCGGTGCACTTTACGCCGCGCTCCGGCGGCGGGGCCGTGCCTTCCTCGACCACGTAAGCGGCATAGCCCAGCGGCCCGACCGACGCCGGAAACGCCAGGTCAATGTACCGGTGGCCGGCATAATTGCCACTGGCTACTTGCTGCGTCGGAAGGGTTCGCCCCTTCGGGTCGCGGACCACGAACGTCTTCGCGGGCGCGCCGGGAAGCGGCGGCTCGACGTCCCAGACCGGGACGGCGACGATCTCGCGGCGCGCCCAGGCCGTCGGATTCGCGACGAGGAACGCGCGCGGCCATCCGGCGACGTGGGCGGCGCGTGAGACGCCGCCGACCATCGCGCCGCAGCCGGCGCCGGCCCCGAGGGCGATGCTCTCCGGATCACACGGCCCCGGCTCACGGCCGCCGAGCGCGGCGGAGGTGTTCACGGCGGCCGCCAGCGCCCGCAGCGTGTGGGTCTTCACCATCGATGTGGCGGCGGCGGTCTTCTGGAACAGGCCGACCTGGTAGTAGCGCGTGGCGGCTACGCCCGAGCCGGGCAGAATGTCGTGGAAGTGGCCGAAGATCGTGTCCACCCAGGCCTGTCGGATCTTGTCGGACGGATACTCGCACCCGGCGGCCCGCCGGCCGATGGCCGCCAGCGTCTCGGCCTCCGCGCAGTAATTCTCGCCGAAACGGTTGGCGTGCTTGATGGCCGCCTGCGACGTGTAGCATCCGGTGAACTCGAAGTTGAGTTCGCGGTCGAGGACGGTCCAGCGGTCGCCTTGCGCCTCGAGGACGGAGTAGAAGTCGCGCGTCGTCGAGAACCTGAAATGCGGAAAGATTGGCCATGTGTCCATATCATGAGCGCGCAGGAGGTCGCGCCGCGTGGGACCGCCGCCGTGGTCCCCGACGCCGAAGACGCACATCGAGTCCCGCAGGCCCGTCTTCTCGCAGAAGGCCAGCATCTGGGTCGCGTTATGCGGCCCGATCTGGTTGAAATACCAGGTGGCGTCCAGATAGACGAGAAGCCGCGAACCGTCCGGCCCCTGCCACCAGAAGACCGGCGGCTTGGCGAACGCTCCGCCGCGACACATGTAATAACGTTTGACGGCGCCGCGGGAATGGACGGTCGGGATCGTCCAGGCGTGGCCGAACGTGTCGGGTTCCCAGTCGATCGCCACGTCCTCCGGTTCCAGGCCGAAGAGGTCCTTCACGAACCGACGGGTGTACAGGAGGTGGCGCGCGAGGCTCTCGCCCGAGGCGATGTTCTTGTCGCCCTCGACCCACTGGACGGCCGCCACTTCCCAGCGGCCCTCCGCGACGCGCCGGCGGATGCCTTCCAGGAGTATGGGATTGTAATCCTGCACGATGGCGTAGACCGACGCCTGGCTCTGCGTGAAGCAGAAGTCCGGAAACTCGTCCATCAGTTTCAGGACCGTCGTGAACGTGTCGTTGGTGATGGCGACGGTTTCCGGCCACGACCAGAGCCAGTTCATGTCGATGTGGGCGTGGCCGACGCAATGGATGGTGTACGTCTTGGCCACCTTGCCGATGGGGGCCAGGATCCGCTCGGCCTCGGCGACGGCGGCCTCCAGGCGACCGACCTTGCCGGCGTCGGCGACCGCGGCCACGGTGCGGCAGGCCTGGTCAATCAGTTTGGACCAGCGTTTGGCCTTGTCGGGATGGAGTTGGGCGAGCCCGTCGGCCAACGTGATCTCGGCCTGGAACCGCTCGGCCAGTCGGCCTTGGCCGGCCACGAGGCCCGCCACTTCGCGTCTGAGCGTCTCGCCGCTCTCCGTTGCCATCGAAACCTTCCCTTCGAATGCCCCCCCCGTACGTGTTTAACCGGGATTTCCCATTTGATGTCCGCCCACGACCACCGTGGGTAGTCTGTCCGTGATTGTAAAGCGTTTCCGGGGTTCAACAAGAACTTTTTCGATGCAGGAAGCGACCGGGTAGCCTTCGGTTGCACGAATTCCCAACTT
>DATKUU010000459.1:0-3998 GCA_035530455.1 Phycisphaerae bacterium
TCCTCGCGCGGCCGGCGGTAGAGCGGTCCGCCGCTCGCCGTCAGAATCACCCGCCGCACTTCCTCCCGCCGACCGCACGCCAGCGCCTGGAACACCGCCGAGTGCTCGCTGTCCACGGGAATGACTTCGGCCCCCGACCGCCGGGCCTCGGCCATCACCAGGCCCCCCGCCATCACCAGGCTCTCCTTGTTCGCAAGCGCCAGGCGCTTCCCGGCCCGCACAGTCGCCAGCGCCGCCGGCAGCCCCGCCCCGCCCGCCACAGCCGAGAGGACGATGTCCACGTCCGCACGCGACGCGATCGCTGCAAGGCCCTCGGCGCCCGAGTAAATCTCGGGTCCGACGCGCTTGGGCAAGGCCTCGGCCAGCGCCCGCGCCGCCTCTTCGTCTGCCACCGCCAGATACCGCGCCCCCGTCTCGGCCGCCTGCTGGGCGAGGCGCTCAACGCTCGACCCCGCCGCCAGCCCGACCACCCGATACTCCGGGCCGAGGGCCGCAATGACCTCCAGCGCCATTCGCCCGATGGACCCGGTGGACCCGAGGACGGCAACGTTCGGCACGGCGTGGTTCTCCCCTGCCTCCGCAGGCGAACAAGTGTACGTGCCATGCCGTTGCCTTGCAATCCCAAACCGCTTTTCCCCTCTCCCTCGATGGGAGAGGGCGAGGGTGAGGGTGAACCGCCCGCTTCCCGCGCTGTCATGCCGAGTCCTGGCGCGCCGGGATCGAGGCATCTCGCCGGGCTGCTGTGCGTTCCGCAATCCACGTTGATTTGTATTGCCCTTGCCCCACCCACCGGTATATTTGAGCCATGCGATCCATCCGCACCGGCACCGGGGCGCCCTCGATCCGTCCGGTTACGGGCGTCCCCGGAATCCCGAGTCAAAATGATGTGAAAGTCCGGAGTCAGTCGTTACCGGGACATTGACGGGCGAATGCGAGTTCAAAGGCAAAGGTTCAGGAAAAGTTGATGCCGCTACGAAAACGATTTCCACTGGCAGTGGTTTCACTCCTCCTGGCAGGGGCGCTTTACCTGCCTTGCGTGCACCTAGTGTTCCGCCCGGCTGCAAGCGACCTGGTGGCCGAAACCGGCGTGGCGCCGCTGCCGGCTAAGTTGGCCGCTCACCAAATGCGGGCGTGGGCCGACCGGCAGATCCTGGAAGCCGACCTTGCGAAAATGCGCCCGATCAACGCCGAGTGGGACCTCATGGGGCGAAGTTTCCTCGTCTGGGCGCTGGGCAACATGGCCCTGCGAGACGCCGCGCAGATGCCGCAGGCTTTGGACGTCATGGACGGCGTCCTTGACGAGACTCTCCGACTGGAGCGACAGAATGGGATGTATTTCTTTCTCATGCCATACGCTCGTGGAAAGCCTTGGGTCCAGCAGCCGGCCCGGAGCCTGTTCCTCGACGGCGAAATCGCTCTTATGCTTGCCGTCCGATGCGTCGTCCAGCCCAAGCCGCAGTACCTGGACGAGTTGGGCCGACGCGTCGAACAGATGGTCCGGCGAATGGAGGCCAGCCCCTCGCTCTCGGCCGAGAGTTACCCGGACGAGTGCTGGACCTTCTGCAACACCACGGCCCTGGCGGCCGTGCGCGTAAGCGACTACCTTCTCGGCACCGACCACTCGACCCTCGTCGCCCGTTGGGTCGAGCATGCCAAGACGAACCTCATTGACCCGGCGACGGGGCTGCTCATCTCCGCCTACACGCTCGACGGCCGCATGATTTATCCGCCCGAAGGATCGAGCATCTGGCACGTGAGCCACTGCCTGTTCCTGCTAGACGAGTCCTTCGGTCGGCAGCAATACGAACTGGCGAAGCAACACCTGGCCAGCGAGGCGATGGGGTTCGGCTTCGCCCGCGAATGGCCGGCGCAGCATCGGGGCCGGATGGACGTGGATTCGGGGCTCGTGGTGCCCGGGTTGGACGCGTCGGCGGCCAGCAGCGGCCTGGCCTTCGTGGCGGCCGGCACGTATGGCGACATGGACTTTCTTCGACGCCTGGCGACGACGCTCACTTTCGCCGCCTTTCCCGTCGAACACGACGGCGCCCTGCAATACGAGGCCGGCAACCGCGTCGGCGACGCGGTCATCCTGTATGGTCTGACCGTGGGGCCGGTCTGGCAGAAGGTCAAGCGAGGCCGCCCGTGAGCGAAAAACCCCAACCTACCTCGGGCGGAGAGGCGACGCCCGCCGTCCAGAAACCCGCGCGGCAACGACAGCCGATCTCGCCCGGGGGGTTGGTCGCGGTCGCAGCATTTATCGCAATGGCATACGGTGTCGGCCACGTTCTGGGCTGGCGAGAGTATGTCTCCTCTGTGTTCGCCACCTCCGCCGGTTCGAGCAGCCACATAATCATGGGCCTGCTCTATGCGATCGCGTATTTCGGATTCGTGCTGGTGGCGCCCTTGTTGGTCTTGGCGGCGGCCCTATTCGCAATCCTTTCCCGTATCTTCGCCCGAACACGATGACATCCTGCCGTGAATCAGTTGCCGTCGCTCTGGTTCGCCGCCCCTTTGAACGTTGAGCGTTGAATGTTGAACATTCGTCGTTGTCCTTCTTCCCGTCCTCCAGCCTCCAGCCTATACACAATTTCCCCGCCGCTTCGCACCGACAGGGGACAAACGAATAGACACATTCCAATGCGTCACGTGGACGCCCTCTGGTGCAGAACCGTCCCGGTGCGAAGTGCGGAAGGAAAGGCCAACGGCTCGCGCCGGACGTCTGCCGGACCGTCACTTGGACCTTGAAACTCGGAACTCCAGACTGTGTACCAAACGGCACGCCAAACCGAGGTCAGCCGGGGGCAAAACGGGGGCAAATCGAGGTTCCCGCGGGGCAGCACGGGGCATGTACGGGGCACGGCGGGGCACATTTTCCGCCACGCGTCGGCAATCGGGTGCCGGTTACTCCGACTTCGGCGATTCGGGCGCGGGGGGCTTCGCTTCCGCCTTCGGCGCGTCGGCCGGGGCCGGTTTGGGAGCCGCCTTGGCGACGGGCGAGGTGTCGCGCTTCACTTCGACCGGCGGCCGATCGTCCTTCGGCTTCCCGGCCGCGGGCTTGCCTTCCCTGGAGTCCCGGCGCGCCGGGGTCGAAGGGGCAGCGGGTTTGGCCTTGGCGGTCTTGGCCTTGACAGCCTTGGGCGGCTTGCGAACGGGCGGTTTCTTCTTCTTCCGCTGGGCTTCGGCCGCGGTGACCACCTGGCTGGCGTTCCACTGGTACTTCTTCTGGAACTTCTCGACCCGCCCGGCCGTGTCCACAAACCGTTGCTGGCCCGTGTAGAACGGGTGGCAGCTGGAGCAGACTTCAACGGCCAGTGCCTTGGCCGTGGCGCGGGTCGTGAAATTGTTGCCGCAGCCGCACGTCACCTTGCATTCGACGTATTCGGGGTGAATGTCCTTTTTCATCCTGACACCTCTTGTGCGCGTCCGTTTCGTAAGCCCGGAACGGGGCATTATAGCCGCCCCCGCGGTCGATGCAAGTCCTTTTCGCTCCTCGGAGGAGAAAGGGTCTTGTGGGAGAAAGGGGGTGGGCGCGGCGGCGTTTTTCGGTTGACGCGGGCCGGCGCCGGACGATAACCTTTCGGCCATGAAGCGGCGCGGCGGGAACCAAGCCCTGGGCCTTACCCGGTAAAACCCGGGGCCGGTCCGCGCACCGACAGACAAGGCGGCCTCGGGTGAAAAAGCCCGCGGCCGTTTTCGTGGGCGGAAACGGTTAGCCGCGACCCGATGCGTCCGCCATAGTCCCGATTCATCGGGACGACGGCGGAAGGGGAGCGCGAACGCTGAAGCGAGGCGGAGCATGAACGCATACGACCCGAAGCGAATCGAGGCGAAGTGGCAGGCGTGGTGGGAGGCGCACGGCACGTTCCGGGCCGACGGACGCCGGCCGAGAGACAAAAAGTTCTACTGCCTCACCATGTTCCCCTACCCGTCGGGGATGCTGCACGTCGGCCACGGGCGGAACTACATCATGGGCGACGTGGTGACGCGCTATAAGATGA
>DATKUU010000460.1:0-12565 GCA_035530455.1 Phycisphaerae bacterium
GGCATCGTGGCGGCCCCGAAAATTGTCATAACCCCCTGTGGCATAAAGACTTATAAATGCGGGGGTTGGGGGGGGGGCTTAGGTCCAAGTGCGCAAGTGCCTGTAAATACACGAGTTAACGTGCCGGACATCGGGGCGAAAAATCAGAAAAATTCCGTCCCTTCGCCTACCCGTCGTCGGTCCCTGCGGCATAGAGCACCCAATCTTATGTGGCACAACCGCCCTCGGTTGTGCACCGCGGTGCCACACCCAATCTTATGTGGCACAACCGCCCTCGGTTGTGCACCGCCGAGGGCGGCGGTGCCACACCCAATCTTAAACCGGTTGTGCACCGCCGAGGGCGGCGGCAAGGGGAGCGGGTGCGAGACCCGCCGCACAGGAGCGCCAAGAATTCCTGGCGCACCCCTGCCGCACAGGCGCTTGCAATCGTCCGTCCGCCGCCGTCCGCCTCACTCCTTGCCGCTCGGCGCCAGGGTCACGCCGGCCTTCTCGCCGGCCACGCAGATGCTTTCGATGCGCAGTTCCTCGTCGGTGTCGTCCGTGAAGACGGGCTCGATTTCGAGCGTGTGCTCGGTCGCCGGGTCAAGCCCGGTCGCGATCAACTGCGACAGGTGGGTGTTGCCGTGGACCATCCTCCCAAAGGCGCCGGCGTCGAAGTAATCGAGTGGCGGCTTCGAGCGGTCCGGCTGGCGCTCGATCACCTTGCCGTCAATCAGGGCGCGAAACTTCCCGGACGTCGGCGTGGACTCGCCGAAGAGCATCACCATCTGGCCGCGGAACCGCACTTTCAGCGGTTCCACCTTCTGAGGCGTCCTCGGTTTCTTCGCATCCGCGCCGGCCGCTTCCTTAGGCGCTTCCTCATATCGCGAGGCAATGACCTCGTCGTCCAGCCACCGCGACATCAGCATGTCGAAGTAGGCCGACACCACGTTCGGGCGGCCGACGCGCCAGCCTTTCGGAAGCGGGCCGAGGGAAGAGATGCGGACGCGGGCGTTCTTCATGTACGTGGCGGCATTCAGCATCTTCTCGGGCGCTGCGCTGACGAGTTTCTGCGCCACGCCTTGCTGAAACGCCGACCAGGCCGCATCGGTGAACAGGACGTAGCCGGCGTCGCCCGGATGGACACCGTCCACCGGCCACAACTTCTCGGCGGTGGTCTGGCCGGCCTTGATGCGCTCGATGGCCAGCGCAATGGCGTCGCCGGCGGGCACGTGGTAGGCCTTGGCGATCTCCAGGTGGGCACGCCGCCGCGCCATCTCCTCGATCTTGCCCTGCGTGACGTTCCACATGAAGGGCAGGATCACCTCGACGACCGGGGCGTGGCCGTCCAGGATGATGCGTCTGACGATCGCCTCGTAGGAGGCCAGCCGCTCCGGGTCGGCGGAGTAGATGTCGTCGTTGGCCGAGAAATCGAGGAACACCAGGTCGGGCCGGTGCGCCAGGACGTCCCGGTCGAGACGAAAGACGCCCAGTTGCGACCCCGTGGCGCCGATGGCGGCGTCGTGGAACTTGAAATGCGCACTCGGGTAGGCCTCTTCCAGCCGCCGGGCGACCTGACCGCGGTACGAAGTCTGCTGCGGGTCGCTGGCATTGGCGCCCCAGGTGAGCGACGCGCCGAAGAAGACCACGTTCAACCGTTCGCCCTGTTGGGCGCGGCGGTCGAAGTCGGCAAAACCCGGCGTGGCGCCGTCACTCGGCATCGCGGTGAGCGCTCCCACGGTCGCGACCCACAGCCAGCAGAACGAAGACCGACATGATAGGCCCATCAGGCTGCTCCTTTCAATAGCGCGCGTCACGTCGTCGTCCGTCACAGCCGCCGCCGACCTTGGCGCCGCAAGCGCCCCAAGGACAATCGCCCGCCAACGGACCGCCCGGCTGGATGAGCACATCGCCGCGCCCCGTAACCGTTCACGGCCTTACGGCCGTTCAGGCTCCCGATGAGCCTGATGACCAGTAGAGTATACCCCCCCCTGCAAAATGCAAGACAAGAACCAAACCAAACTGCATCTGTGCCTGCCATCGGTCCAATAAGTAATACGAGAGCGATTCGCACGAACGTTTCCGAGCGCGACCGTGGAACCGGACTACCGGCAGATCATCCGGCGGCAAGAGCAGATCATCCGGCGGCGTGATGGCCCCCTCCATCCGGACGGCCGCGCCTCCCGGCGAACGGGGTAAAGGGGTACGCGGATTGACGCAAAACGCCAAGTCCAACCCGACGGCTAGCGGCGGCCCGACATCGGCAATGCCGTTGTCTTCAGTGAAACCGAGGAAGACCAACAGTACCGGGACCCCCATCGACGCCAGTTTCCAGCTGTACGCCACACGGTTCGCGATCTGGTAGTGCGAGTCGCGCGACATTCTCACGCCAGGTACGATCCGGTCGAGCGCGGTGGCAGCTTCGGCAATCGCCCGTCCGATGCGCTCGTGGTTCTCGGCGGATCTAGCCGACCCGCCTGGACGCAGCCGCTTCCCAGCCAAGTCCAACTCGTTTTCGTGCGCCTTGGCCTCAACTAGCGCCAAGCCACGTCTGCCCCCGAGGTCACAGGCGACGACACCTGCTGCAATACGTTCCAGGAGTCCAGCGGCCGAAGCTTGCGGCGGCGGACCTCTTCCGGCGACAACTCATGGAGACAAATCTGATCGATCTGGTTGGCGTCGAACGGCGGACGCTGGTGACGCGGGTGGCCGGGCTGCCCGCCGATGCGGCCGTTGCCCGCGTGGCCCGGCGGCCGGGACCTCAAGGCCGCCCTCGGCAACTTGCCTCAGTGGGAAGGCGCCGGCGCTTCCGATTTCACCGTCTACACGCGCAAGGACCTTACCGTGCGGCAAGGGGAGAAGGCCATCGTCACGCTCTTCATCAAACGCATCAAGTATAGCCATGTCTATCGGTGGTCGCCCCCGAACGAGATCGAGCACTTCCTCGTCCTGCACAATTCCACCGACACCTCATGGACCACGGGGCCGTGCCTGGCGGTCAGCGGCGACAACGCTTTGAGCGAAGACCTCTTGAAGTACGTGCCCAAGGGCGGACTCGGCGAGTTCCCCGTCACCACCGCCATCAACCTGGCCCATGACCAGAAGGAGGCGGAGAGCGACCGGAAACTCAAGGCCCATGAACCTTCGCCCGGCTTCTACGTGGACCTGGTTACCCTGGACGGCGAACTGAAGGTCCACAACTTAGGCAAGACGCCCGCGGAAATGGTCGTGGACCTGCGGCTCCAGGGCAGACCGCTGGCGGCTTCGGACGACGGCAGGATCGTGCTGGATACCGCCAACCTGAAACTGCTGGAGCGGTCGGGGACGATCACCTGGCGGATTACGCTCAAACCCGGCGAGGCCAAGGCCCTCACCTATCGGTGCGAGCGTTTCGTGCCTTCACGCTAAGCGCCCGCCGGGCGATGCTGGAGGGTTAAGGCTTGGGTCCGGAGGCGAACGTCAGGACGAAGGCACCGCCTATCTTGCGCGGCGGCTCTCCGCCTTCGCCGAGGCTTCGGCGGACAGGTCCGGATTCACCGCGTCCTGATTCAATCGGAGGCCGCCCTACCCCATCACGACCTTGACATGGTGCGACTGGGCGGTCGGCAGCGGCAGAAGCGTGCCGCGGACGGCCCGGCCGTCGAGCCGGATTTCCTTGACGCCGGCCTGGCGGCCGCCGGGGTTCTCGAACTCGATCTCATAGATCGCCCCGCGGAACCGGCGGCGGATCGAGAACCGCTTCCACGTCGGGTCCACGGCCGGCTGAATCCGCAGGCCGTCCAGTTCCGGATGGACCCCGATGATGTAGTCCACCATCGCCCGCATCATCCCCGCCGCCGTCCCGGTCAGCCAGTGGTACGCCCCGCGTCCGAAGTCCTTGCCGGCCGCCATCGCTTCGGGGAGGAGCCGCGGTTCGAGGCCGGCCGGCCGCGCGGCCGAGAAAACGATTCGCGCCCATGGCCCGGAGGAAACGCGCATGCGGAGGAAGGCTCTTATGGGTCTGACCGTGACCTGGCGGCAGGCGCTGGCCGCCCTGGCGGTCCTTTTCCTGGCGTCAAGCACGGTCAGACGTTCGCGCTTGCCGGTGTGCGACAGGATTGTCGGCACCAGGAACCGCCGCGAGACCTCCATTGCCATCGCAAGATGTCGCAGCGCCGCTAATTGTGATTGGGCCGGCCCCGCGACCAATTTCATGCACGGTCCGAAGCCGCATCCCGGACACGGTGCGCATGGGTGTGTGCAAGGCACGCGAATCAGTTCAAAAAACAACAAAGGAAGGCGTCAGGGAAAAAACGAGGACCCCTGTGACTCGGCCCTTGACATGGCACGGTTATGGGTGTCCGCATAACTCCGTTGCTCCACTCCGCTCGGCGCACGCCATGGCGCGGACGATCCGAAGGCCGTCCACAATCCGCCGGTCCACTTCCTCATCCGGCAAGGCGCCGGTCCGCACCGCGTCGGCGAAGACCTCCCACTGGTAGCCCCCGCTCTCCGCCTCGACCCTGGCTTGCGCGACAATGCCGCGGCGCCCGTCCCGCGCCATGACCAGCGCGAGTTCGGCCGCGCAGCCCTCGGCCCGCTGCGGCCCGCTATTCCGGTAAATCGTGCCGCGCTCGAAATTGAGCGTGAGGCCGTTGCGATAGCTATCGCCGTCGCCGACGCAGAACGAAGCGTAGATGTTGGCCAGGCCGCCGTCCCGAAAGCGGAGCGCGAGTTGCGCGTTGTCAGACGTCGGACGGCCGGTTCGGACTCGAGCGTGCATAACCTGCACCGACTGCGGCGCGCCGAAGAACAGGAGCACATCGTGGATGAGATAGATACCGAGCCGGAAGATGGGCGCGACCGGGCAGCGCCGCGGATCGTCATACCAGGTGCCGTCGGCCCGCTCGCGGTAGTCGGCCCAGACCTCGGCCCGGCAGCCGACCGGCCGGCCGAGATCGTATTCCGACTGCCACGCCCTGATCTGCGCGAGATCCGGCGAGAGGGTCGGCGCTGGCGAATTGAGATGGATGATCCGGCCCGCCGCGCGCGCCTCGGCCAGGATCGCCGCCGCCGCTTCGACATCGACCTCGAAGGGTTTGGTGGTCATGACGTGCTTGCCGGCGCGCAGGGCCTGCCGGATCAGTTCGGCGCGACCGGCCGGCGGCGTGAACAATCCGACGGCGGGAATGGTCGGATCGGCAAGCAGTTCGGCGTAATCGCGGCACGCGCGGGCGCCGGTCTCCCCAGCATACTGGCGCACCTTCTCCGCATCGAGATCGCACACGGCGGCCACATCGAACCGCCCCGCCGCCGGCCCGGATCGCAGTTGGGCCAGGATGTGGCGCCCGAAGTTCAGTCCCACGATCCCAATGCGGAGCCGCGATTCGGTCCGGACGCAACGCTGGATCACCGCGACCGCCTTGCGCGCCTCGCAGGCTGTGCACCACTCCTCGTCCCGCGCCGCCTGCTCGACCACCGGCAGGCTTTCCGGGCAGGCGAGCTGTCCGAGGGCTTTGCAGGCCGCGGCCCGCACCATGTAGTCGCGTGTCTGGTCGGTGGCGAAATCGTGCAGCAGTTCCAGCAGCGGCGCGGTGGGCGCGCCGAGGTTCGCCAGCGCCAGGCAACCGGCCTGCAACAGGCGGCCGCGCCGGCGCCAAGCCTCCTTGGTCGCTTCGGTCGTGTCCGCGGGCAAGCCGCCCTCCAGCGGCGGTTGCGTGAAGAGCGGCTCGCTCGCTTCCGCCCGCAGCAGCGCGAGCAGCGGTTCGACCACGCGGGGGTCGCCGAGATCGCCGAGGGCCACGAGGGCGGCGTAGCGCACCCGCCAGTCGGGATCGCCAAGCGCGCCGACGAGATCAGAAAGTTTCGACGCGTCGCCGCGTTCGGCAACGGCAGCACAGGCGTCCATTCGGAGAAGGGTGGTTTCCATGGGTCAATCCTCCAGCAGCGTATGCGCGACGGTCCACTCCCGGCCCCCGGCGCGAACCGTGACTCGGCCGTTGCGGTACTCGGCGTGTTCGACGCCGGAGGCCGGTTGCGGCACCAGGAGCGCCGGGCGCCTGGAGAAGCCGGACCCGCCGTTGCCGCCGGGGGCATATTGACTGTGGCCGGTGTCGCAGCGCAGCAGGATCTCGACCGTCCGGCCGGCGGCCGACGGCGGCAGCGCGATCTCCGGCTCCAGCAGCGCCATGCGCAGCGCGTGGGGCGCGAGATCAATTTCCTCGCCGTCGATCCACAACCGAGGTTCCAACATCCTCTTGGGCAGGCGCAACCAGGAAACGCCGGTCGGGACCGCGATCGTCTTGCGGAACCACCAGCGGCGGCAGACCGGCAGGTCGCTCAGCAGGAACGGCGGCTGGGTGAACGGGAGCCGGCGCGGAGCGGCCGCCAGCCCCGCGCGCGCCGCGTCAAGGTCGAATGCGCTCGCGGCATCGGGCAGCGCCGCCCATCCGTCCGCCTCATCGGACACAACGCGCCGGGTGGCCTCCGGCCAGGCGAGCCAGAGCCAGCGGCATTCGCTGCCGTGCTGGGTGAAATCGACGCGGAGCGATGCGCCGTCCAGCCGTTCGGGATAACCGGCCACCGTCTCGACGCGGCCGTTGTCGCTACCGAGGATCGGCAGCAGATGGAGGCGGACCCCTTCGGCGGTCTCGATCGCGACGCCGCGCGTTGCCGGGATGCGCCCCGGCCGCAGGTAAAAGCGGGCCGTGAAGGCATGCGACTGGTCGAAACGCGCGAAGTCCTCGATCAGCCAGAACCGCTCGTGGCAGAGGCGCGAGCGGCGGCAGACCGCGCGCGCATCGGGCCAGCGCTCGCAGTACAGGGGCGTCACCTCAGCGGTCACGGACTTCTCCGCCTCCGAGAAGGCGCGCAGTTTGGCCTGCGGATACTTGGAAAAGGCGCGCATCCCCTCCCAGCCGTCCACCAGCAGGACGGCGTGTCCGCCGGCGCAGCCGACACCGAAGTTGAACTTCCGCTTCTGTCCGAGGTCCATGTAGCCGACCTCGCGCCACGTATCCGGGTAGTCAAAGGCCGTGCAGCTCTTGTCGGGAATGCCGTCCACGGTCAGCGGGCTGCCGTGGGCGGCCAGGACGAGCGCGTTGGGATTGACGTGCGCCCGCGTCGGATAGTGCGGCGCCGACTCGTCCCACATCTGCATCAGGTAGAGTTCCGCATCGTCCGACACCAGCGCCGCCCCCACCTCGGGTTCGGCCCAGGAGGCGAAGGCCGCGGGGGCGGCCCCACGCGTCTCCGGCCACCAGACGAGCGACCACGGCAAATCGTCATACCCCCAGCCGATCCCGTGGTCAACGGCCCAGTCCGCTTGCCGTTCGAGGAGCCCGGCATAGAACGGGTCGGCGGTTCGATGCGCGGCGTAAGCGATGCAGGAACGCACCGGCGTGTGATAGCCGTAGTGATCCCACGGCAAGGTCAGGCCGCAGGGCAGCCACTCGCGGCCGATCATGCGGCAGACGCTGGCCGCGCTGCCGCCGTGCGGCGGCAGGTCGCGGCCAAACCAGTCTCCCCCCTTGACCCGCTCCAGGAGTTCGACGACGAACGGGATGGACGGCCCCACCACCATGTCCATGTAGGTGCTGCCCTCGCCCGAATAGCCGGAGGGCGGGAAGCCGCCGAGCATGTCCGGCAGCCGCCGCAGACCGTCCTCCGCCATCCGCCGCGCGATGGCGCTGTCGCCACCGAAGAGATGCCCGATCAGCGCGTTCGAGAAACACAGCGACAGCGCCTGGTTGTCGACGCATTCCGGCTCGGGCTTGGTGCGCATGCCGCTGAAGAAGTTGACGTACTGGAACGTCAGGAATTCCGCGCGCAGGCGCCGCTCTTCCTCCGGCTCCCAGGCGCCGAGGGCGCGCAGCCACTGGAAATAGAGCGCCCAGCGCGCGTGGGGAAAAGCGAAGCACCAGAAGTGGAAGTGCAGCCCCATGCCGAACGACTGGCCGTCCAGCGTCCGCAGATAGCGCCGGATCGCCTCCTTCGCGTTCTCGATGTCCTGGGGCTTGCCGCCAACCAGCGCGACCAGCGGGGTGAACCAGGGGAAATCACCGGGCGCGTTGCGGGCCCGGCGCGCGACCGAGTCCCACACGCGGCCCAGGCGCGTGCCGTCCCGGCTGGCGCGGGCCAGCTTCTCGCGCAGTCCTGCGAGATTCTCGATGTAAAAGGTGCTGTTCAAGTGCTGGCCTTTCGCAGGTTTTGAGTGTACTGGAGGGTTGAGGTGGAATGCAAGTTGATAAATGAAAAGCGGCCCGGCAGGCCGATGAGAGCGTTGCAAGACGACTCTGATCGGAGGCCGGGCCATGAAGCGTTACAACCTCTCATCGTCGTTTCTGGGCGTGGTCTTGAGCGCGAAGATCGCCTTCTCCCAAAGGTCGTGGCCGTACCTGGCCGCCTGCGCGGTGCCGTGGCTGCTGTGCGCCGGCCAGCGGTGCGTCACGAGACTGGCGGGGCTCTCACAACATCGGCGGAGTCTGCGCAAGAAATCACCCAGGCGGCGTGTGAGCTGTCTGAAACGGGAGATACGCCCGGTGATCTCCTGGAAAAACCAGTGTTGGAGTATGGACTTTATGTCGGATCAACTATACGATGGCCGGCGTATTCGGCTCCTGACGATAGTGGACAATCATACCCGTGAGAGCCTGGCCATCCATGTGGGCCAAAGGATCCGCGGCATCGATGTGGTACGGGTTTTAGAGGCTGTTCGTGGGGAGCATGCTTTGCCCAGGGTCATTCGGGTCGACAACGGGAGGAGACAGCCTGGAAAGCTAAATGGAAGCGGGATGTTATCGATCGGACCCCGCTCTTTCGCATGGTGTGGCAACATGCCGTAAATGTGAATGGGGCTGGCCGGCGAATTCTATCGTGTGGCGAGCCCGGCGGCGACGCCGAATAGATGCTTGGGACATCCCGCAAAAAAATTCCCACTTCCGACTGGACAAAGGCTTGCTCATAGACGAGAAAAATATTCCACGTTATCTCCTTTATCGACTGACCCTGCCCGAAGCATCGCCGGCCATCAACTTTTCCACTTCGGAGAGGGACACCAGGTTGAAGTCTCCGAGGATGCTGTGTTTCAGGCAGGCGGCGGCCACTGCGAAATTCAGAGTGCGCTGCATATCGCCGCCGAAGTTGAGGAGGCCGTATATCAGCCCTGCCGCCGAGGAGTCGCCTCCGCCCACCCGGTCGACGATGGGGTAGACGTCGTAGGTCGGGGAGGTATAGAATTCATTGTTGTGCCACAGGGTGCCGGCCCAAGTATTGTGGCTGGCGGAAAGCGAACCTCTCAGGGTAATCATAATGGTCTTGAGACTGGGGAACTTCTCCTGCAGCTTTTCGCACACCTGGCGGTAGTTCTCCGCGGACACCTCCGCCCTGGTGATGTCCGTGTGAGGTGCGGTTATGCCGAACACCTTGTGGGCGTCCTCCTCGTTGCCGATGGCCACGTCGCAGTGTGCCACCAGTTCCGCCATAACCTCCCCGGCCGGCTTGCCCCATTTCCAGAGCTTGCTGCGATAGTTGAGGTCAGAGGAAACGGTGATCTTCATCTCCTTGGCCTTCTTCACCGCCTCCAGACAGACGAGGGCCGCACCCTGGGAGACCGCGGGGGTTATCCCCGTCCAGTGGAACCAGGAAGCGTCCTGCAAAATTCTCTCCCAATCTATCATCCTCGGCTCGACGGTGGACAGAGATGAGTTGGCCCGGTCGTAAACCACCTTGCTTGCCCGCTGGGCCGCCCCCGTTTCGAGAAAGTAGATTCCCAGCCGCTCACCGCCGCGCACTATATTCGTCACCCCCACATCGAACTGGCGGATGAAGTTGACACAGGCATCGCCCAGGTCGTTCGCCGGCAGGCGGGTGACGAAATCCACCGGCACCCCGAGGTTGGCCAGGGCCACCGCTACGTTGCACTCGCCCCCGCCGTAGATGACGTCGAAGGAGTGGGCCTGAAGGAAGCGGAGATTCCCCGGCGTTGAGAGTCGCATCATAACTTCGCCGAAGGTGACGACCTTTTTGTCCATTCCGACTCCTCCTCGCTTTATTTCCCGGAAACCCCGCCCACTCGGGCTTCTTTTACCTTTTCCAGGAACTTTCGCGCGTTCTCGGTGATCACTTCCCAGTTGCCCTCGGTAACCGCTCTTTTATCTACGAGGCTCCCCCCCACCCCCAGGGCGGCGGCTCCCGCCTTTATGAAGTCTCCCGCGTTTTCGAGATTCACCCCTCCCGTGGGGACAAGTTCCACCTGGGGTATAGGCCCCAGAAGGGCCTTTATGTATTTCGGGCCTCCAACGCAGTCGGCGGGGAATATCTTTACCATATCCGCGCCTTTGGCGAGGGCGGTCAAGACCTCCGTCGGGGTCAGGCAGCCGGGGACGGCCGGTTTCCCGTAGCGGTGGGCCATCTCGATGGTGGGAACGTCGAGTCCCGGGGAGACGATGAACTGGGCGCCGGCGGCAATCGCCACTCGGGCGGTCTGAGCGTCGAGCACGGTGCCTGCCCCCACCAACACCTCGTCCCCCATTTCCCGACTCACTCTTTCGATGACTTCGCGCGCCCCCGGCACGGTGAAGGTTATCTCGATTATGTCGACTCCCCCGGCTTTGACCGCTCGGGCGGCGCCGACCGCCGCCTCAACCGAAGGGGCCCGCACCACGGGAACGAGTCCCGTGTGTCCTATTCTTCGCAATATCTCATCTTTTCCCTTCATCTTCGACTCTCCCGTTTAATAATCGTTGAAAATCCCTCCCTCGCGGAATTCTTTCCAGGTGGTCTCAAACCAGGAATCGTCTTCCGGAATAGTCCTCACCGGAACCGTTTTTACCTCCACGTTGAAATCTCTCCCCACCTTCGTCTCCAAGATTTCCTTCTTCTTGGACGGGTCCTCCGAGCGGTGGGGCAGCTCTTCCCCGCGTTTCGTCTTGACCAGAAGCTTCCCGGCCTCATCTTGAACCACGTAACCCCCTCGGCTTCCACCTCCATTTTTTACATACTCCCTTATGGTCGCGAGAAATGCCAAATGGGCGGTGGCCAGATGTTCGGTCTGGATGGCGTGAGAAAGACCCGCTTTTCCCTCCACCTTTATACCGCTTTTCCTTATCGCAAGGCACAGGTCGCGGGCCTCTTGTGTTGCTTTTCGGGAGCCTTCCAGGCTGCGGATGAATCCGCCTTCAGCAGACATCCTTTCCTGGACCTCCTTTCTCACGTCATTTGAGGTTCGCGCCGTGGATGAGAGGTAGCGTTTTATGGCGGTGAGGCGTTCCTTAATCCTACCTCCTGTCAGTTCCAAGACCGTCTCCGCTTTCAACGGCGTGGAATCGCAACGGTTCTTGATGTACTGTGCCGCCCTCAAAGCACCCACCTGTCCGGCGTTCAGGGCGCTTCCTCCCGGACGGATGCCGTGCGTGCCGCAGACCTCGCCGACGGCGAAGAGATGGGGAAGGCTCGTCCTCCACCAGATGTCGGGCCGGAGTCCGCCGTTATTGTGCTGGGCGCAGACGGCGACCTCCAGGGGTTCGTGGAGATCCACGCCGTGTTCCTGGTAGATATCTATGCTCGGCTGGTTCATCCAGGCGAGCCTCTCATAGGGTGTGTCCTGGAGTGCCCGGGAGCGCTCGAGGTAACGCCAAGCCTCATCGGATAGGTTTTCCAGGGAGAAACCTCCCATTCCTTCGCTGGGTATGGGATTGGCGTTGAAATCCAGAAAGACCTTGCGTCCGGCGGCAAGTTCGTTCTGGACCGCCAGGTCGACCACCGAAGAGCCCAGGTCCTGCAGACGGGAGGCGTGGAAGGGCCACTGGTAGCCTTTCAGGAATATGGCCGAGGCCTCCTCCTTCATCGTGGGGAAGTAATCGGCGAGGAAATCCCGTTCGGTTCCTTTCTCATCGACGCTGAAGAAGCGGGGGATGACCTGCATATAGGTTCCCGACAGATTCCAGCGGAACCCCACCGAGGCCAGTCCGTACTGGCTCTCCAAGAGGTTATTGCCCACCACCCCCTCGGCGAGGGCCAGACCGATACTGCCCACCTGTCCCGGCGGGTAGACGCTCCTGGCATACATTTCACCGGGTCCGCCGGTGGCCAGAATCAGGTTTTCGACCACGAAAAGGACCAGTCCGCAGGTGTCATCTTCCCGACGGTTTTTATCGATGGCCAGGGCTCCCACCAGCCGTTTCTCGCCGTCCACCTCCGCGGTTAGAAGGTCTATAATCTCGTGCTTGTCGAAGATGGTGGTGCCGTTTCTCTTCACCTGGGCAAGCGAGGTCTGGACCATCTGGATGCTGGTCTTGGGGCCGGCGGAAGTGGCCCGCTGCCGGGGGTCGTGGTCCGTCTTATAGCCCACGTAGGCCCCGAAACGGTTGAAGGGGAACTGGACGCCGTTTCTCACCAGATGGAAAAAGGCCGGTGCCGAGCCCAAGGCTTCGATATAGGCCAGGTCTCCGTGCATCATCCCCCCGTCGTATAGCAGGATTTTGCATCTACGCGGCCTTAGCATCATGAATCAGTGTCCGAATCATGTTGAGGATGATCTTGCCTTGGACCCACAGGCGAACCCGGGGAAGGGTGCGGACCCAATTGGGCAACGGCGCCAGCCCGCCCC
>DATKUU010000461.1:0-9132 GCA_035530455.1 Phycisphaerae bacterium
GCTGTGGCGAACGCTGACCCCTGAAGCCGTCGAGTCGTATCGCATGGAAACGCTCGCCGCCTTCGGCAAGGCCGGGCCGCCGGAAGGGGAATCCGCGTGACCCAGGACGATTACGCCAAGCGGGTCGAAAAACTGGCGCGCAGCGGGGACCGCGAACTCGCCGAGTTCCGCGGCCTGATGGAAGTGCCCTCGACCTTCGATGAGGGCTTTACCTGGCCGTCTTTCATCGGCGCCATCTTCGTCGCGCTCGTCATGGTGCCGGGCTCTCTCTACATGTCGCTGGTCGCGGGCATGACGATCGGCCCGGCGGCACAGTGGGTGACGGTCATCCTGTTCATCGAGGTGGCCCGGCGCGCCAACAAGACCCTGAAGCGGGGCGAGATCTTCATCCTCTTCTATCTCGCTGCCGCCGCCATGACCGGGGCTATGGCCGGGGGCAGCCTCCTGTGGAACCAGTTTTACGCCCAGTCGGTGGCGGCCCAGGCGAACGGCATCGCGGAGTTGCTGCCGCAATGGTACGCCCCCACCGAGGGCGATGTCCTGACGTTGCGGACGATCTTCCATCCGGCGTGGCTCCCCGCTATTGGGCTGATGATTTTAGCGACCATCATGGGTCGCCTGAACAATACGATCCTCGGCTACGGGTTGTTCCGCCTCGCGAGTGATGTCGAGAAACTGCCGTTCCCCCTCGCGCCGCTCGGAGCCCAGGGCATCCTCGCCCTCAGCGAAGAGCAGGAAGAGGAAAACCCCAACCGCGACATGAGCCAGCCGATGGACCCTCAGAAAAAGTGGCGGTGGCGGGTCTTTTCGATCGGCACGGTCATCGGCATATGCTTCGGCGCCGTTTACATCGGCCTGCCGATTATCACGGGGGCCCTGTTGCAGAAGCCCATCGTCCTGCTGCCGATCCCGTTCGTGGATTGGACCCCCAAGACCGGCGAGTATCTGCCCGCCGTCGCCACTGGGATAAGCCTCGACCTTGGCCTGGTCATCATGGGCATGGTGCTCCCATTCTACGCGGTGTTGGGCAGCGTCATCGGCGCTGTGTCGATGTTCATAGCAAACCCGCTCCTGTACCGGGCTGATATCCTCCACACCTGGAACACGGGCGACGAAATCGTTACCACAATGTTCAAAAACTACGTGGATTTCCACTTCAGTTTCGGGGTAGGGGCGGCCTTGGCCATCGCCCTCATCGGCATCGGGGCCATGGTGACAATGCTGGGTCGGATGCGACGCCAGCGCACCCACACCGCCGAGACGCCACGCGAGCCCTTTGCGCTCCCCGAAGGCCGCGGCGACATCAAGTTCAAACTCATCGTGGCTGTCTACATCGTCTCGACGCTCATTTACATTCTTGTCTCCGGCTGGCTGATTGAGTGGCACACCGGTGTGATGGCTATGATGATCTTCTACGGGTTCCTTTACACGCCGCTCATCAGTTACGCTACGGCACGGCTGGAAGGCCTCGCCGGCCAGGCCGTCGACATCCCCATGATCCGCGAGGCCTCATTCATCCTTTCGGGCTATCGGGGGGTGGCGGTTTGGTTCCTCCCCTTGCCGCTGTTCAACTACGGCATGCAGACGGTCGTGTACCGCCAGGCGGAACTCACGGGCACGAAGTTCACGAGCATCTGGAAATCGGAACTGGTGCTCGCGCCCATCATCGTCCTCAGCAGCATCCTCTTCGCCAACTTCATCTGGGGTCTGGCGCCTGTCCCCGGGCCCCAGTATCCGTTCGCCCAGAGAATGTGGGAATTCCAAGCCGAGCAGCAGGCTGTCATAAACTCCGCCACGTTGGGTGGCTACTCCAGCTTCGAACAGGCCCTGAACTTCAAGTACATGGGCATCGGCCTCGGTATCGGGCTGCTGCTCTTCGGCGTGACCAAGGGCTTCGGCCTGCCGACGTTCCTCGTGTATGGCATCTTCAATGGTTTCGGCGCGCAAGTTTACTCCATCATCCCCACTATGATCGGCGCCCTCCTGGGCCGCTACTACTTCCAGAGGCGATTGGGACTTCTCTGGCGTCAATACATTCCCGTCGTCGCTGCCGGGTATGCCTGCGGAGTGGGCCTCATCGGCACTTTCAGCATCGGCATCACGTTCCTGACGAAGAGCGTCTTTCAACTGCCGTTTTAGAGGAACCCGCCATGCCGGACAAACCGACCTTCCGACGCGACGGGATTGCCCGAGGCGACGTCCTCATCAGCGTCCGCAACGTCTCCAAGGTCTTCAAACTCCGACGCAACGAGGTTTACGCCCTCCGCAACGTCAGCGTCGAGGTCTTCTCCGGAGAGTACCTCTCCATCATGGGCCCCTCCGGCTCCGGCAAGACGACCTTCTTCAACATGGTTGGCGCCCTGGACGTCCCCTCCAGCGGGCAGGTGGCTATCGGACCCATGGACCTCACGCGCCTGACGGGAAGGCAACTGGCCTACGTCCGCTGCAACTACATCGGCTATATCTTCCAGTCCTACAACCTCATCCCGTCGCTGACGGCCCAGCGCAACGTCGCCCTCCCGCGCGTCTTCCGCGGCGCCTCGACCGACGAGGCCATGGACGCCGCCAAATGCTGGCTCCAGCGCGTCGGCCTCGGCGACCGCCTCGACCACCGCCCCGACGAACTCTCCGGCGGCCAGCAGCAACGCACCGCTATCGCGCGCGCCCTCGTCAACGACCCCGTCATCATCCTCGCCGACGAGCCGACCGGAAACCTCGACCTCAAAACCGGCGCCGACATCATCGCGCTCCTCAAGAATCTTTCCGTCGAGGAAGGCGTCACCGTCATCACCGCCACCCACGACCACAAGATGCTCGCCAACTCCGACCGCGTCCTCTGGATGCGCGACGGCGAGATTGAACGCCTCGACCGACGAGAGGACCTCCACATCGAGGAAGGCGAGATCCTCCAGCACGGCGGGGATGCGCTCTCGACCGAATGAGCCCGGCCGGCGGGCGGCGAAGCGCCTGAGAAACCGCAGCAACCGGCCGAAAACGGCCCTTGGGCATGCATACATGGCGGAGAGGGGGGGATTCGAACCCCCGAGGAGCACAAGGCCCCTGCCGGTTTTCAAGACCGGTCCCTTCAACCGCTCGGGCACCTCTCCGTGCTTCTTCAGTCTATCGGCACGGGCGGCCATCTTCAATTGCCTGAACCGAGAATGGGTCCAGAACCCTTTTTTGCTTGGATCCGCGGTGCGGCTGGGAAGGCTTGACGGTGCCGCCCCGGGTCACCATAATAGCCGGCGCTTCGGGCGGTGGGCGTAGCTCAGTTGGTTAGAGCACCGGGTTGTGGTCCCGGGGGTCGGGGGTTCGAGTCCCCTCGCTCACCCCATTTCTTGTTGATCTTTGCACTGCTAAAGCAAGAGGGAGTGAAGTCGGCCCAGGCGGCGCGGGCCCTGGGCGTCTCGGGGGCTTCGGTGACTCGCTGGAAGCAGGCTTACGCGGAGCGCGGCGAGGCCGGCTTGGCGGCCAAGCCGCATCCCGGCGGGCAGCCGCGGCTGACGGTGGCCCAACGCGAGCGTCTGGCGCAAATGCTCGACCTCCCTGCGGGTCCTGGCCTACGCCTTCCGGCGCTAGCCGGCCCTGGAGCAACAACGATGTTCTCAACAGAGCAAAACCAGTTCTAGTCACACCCCAAGCATCCCCGTGCGGAAAAGAAGGTTGACGGGCGTAGCACGCAACTATAAGATATGCCACGCGCAAGGAGGTCCCGGCCATGGCCAAAGTCGTGCGGTTCGGCGTCTCGATGGACTCTCGGCTCCTGGCGACGCTTGACGGCATCGCGGAGCGCCGCGGCTATGCGAGCCGCAGCGAAGCCCTCCGCGACCTCGTCCGGGCCGAGCGCGTCCGAGAGTCGTGGGAAAAGTCCAAGGGGCCCGTCGTCGGCACGCTGACGCTGGTCTACGACCATCACGTGCGGGAACTGGCGGAGCGGCTCGTGAACCTCCAGCACGATCAGCATACGATGGTGCACTCGACGATGCACGTCCACCTTTCGCACAAGATGTGCCTGGAGGTGATCGTGCTTCGCGGCAGGCCGCAGGAGGTGCAGCGCCTGGCCGACCGCCTGATTGCCGCTCGCGGCGTCAAGCACGGGCGGCTTGTGGCGACGAGCGGCGAGGACCTGGTCTAACCGCGCGACGTAACTGGGGCGTGCCATTTTCGGCGCGCCATGTTTAGCCGCCCCGCTTGCGGGGCGCGCGCCGTGAAAGGACGTGACGCATGCACATCGCCTCCGGTTTTCTCTCGCCGCCTGTCTGGGGAACGATGGCGGCCGTCAGCGGCGCCGCCCTGGCGGCGTCCCTGGCGGCGGCAGGCAGACAACTGGACGACCGCAAGGTCCCCCTCATGGGCGTCATGGGCGCGTTCGTCTTTGCCGCCCAGATGGTGAACTTTCCGATCCTCAGCGGCTTTCTTTCTGGTGTTCCTATTGGAACCAGTGGTCACCTGGGGGGAGGATTTCTCCTCGGCATCCTCTTGGGTCCGTCGCTTGGAATCGTAGCCATGGCCTCGGTTCTTGTAATCCAGGCGCTTGTGTTCCAGGACGGCGGTATTGAAGCCCTCGGCGCGAACATCTTCGTTATGGGCGTTCTCCCTTGCCTCCTGGGCGGGGCGGTGCGACGTCTGTGGCTAAAACCCTCCTGGCTATCTTATACGGTCACGTTCACGGGTGCCGCGGCAGGGGTTCTTGCCGGCGCAACACTCGTGATCCTGTTGCTTAAGTGGTCGGCGACGTTGCCCCAAACCGTCAGCCTCCTTCAGGCGCTCGTGCTGATGGATTCGATTCATCTGCTCATCGGACTGGTGGAGGGCGCAATCACCGTAGGAGTGGTGCGATTTGTGCTCGAGGCCCGGCGCGAGGCCGTCTTAGGTGTCGCACTGCTGTCTCCGTCCGTGGAGGTCAGGGCATGAATGCATACAATCGCAATACCCTTATCGTTGGCGTTGCCGTTGCCCTCTTGATCGGTGGTATTGTCTCGTACTTCGCGTCAGGGGATCCCGACGGGCTCGAGAAGACGCAGGAAACCCTCGGCGCGGACAAGCCGGTGCACAGGAGCGTCGAGCCCCCTCCGAGCCTGTTCGAGGGATATAGCCTCAAGTGGCTGGGTGAGGGCTTCTGGAGCAATGCGGTGGCGGGGGTGGTCGGAATCTTGCTCGTGCTGGGGGTGCTTCTGCTAGTGGCTCGCATCCTGAAGCGGCGGCCGTCACAGCAAGACTCGGAGAAGGTGTAGCGGGGCCAACCCCGCGAAAGGGCAGGCATGCATCACGTGATGCTGGACCATTTCGCGGCCCAGGATACGCCAGTGCACCGTCTCGACCCGGCGGCCAAGACGCTGGCGGCCCTCGCGCTTATCCTGGCGACGGTTCTTGTGCAGCGGGATCATCTCCTTCCATTCACGATAGTTGCCGCTGCGCTGGCGGCCTATTATGTTGTGGGGAAAGTGCCGCCTCTCTATGCAGCCAAGCGATTGCTCATCGTGTCGCCGTTTGTCCTGGCCGTCGTGGTCCTGTTCCCTTTTTTTGAGCCGGGCCAGCGCCTTTGGGCTGTGCATCTCGGTCCGTGGGTGCTGAGCGTCAGCGATGTCGGCCTCGCGCGAGCGGCGCACCTGGGGAGCAAGTTCGTGCTCTGCGCCCTGACGGCGCTGGGGCTGCTGGCCACGACGCCTTTCCACGGAGTTTTGGCCGGCCTGGCGCGCCTCCGCGTGCCGCGAGCCTTCGTCGTCCAACTGGCCTTTCTCTACCGCTACCTCTGGGTGCTGCTGGACGAGGGAATGCGCCTGCGGCGGGCGCGCCTCGCGCGCGACGCGGGGCAGGGGCCCTGGCGTGTGCGGTTCCGAAGCCACACGAGCCTGGTCGGCGTCCTCTTCTTGAGGACCTTCGACCGCGCCGAGCGGATTTATTGGGCGATGGCGGCACGGGGGTTCGACGGGCGGCTCCCGGCCCCGGCGGTGCGCAAGATGCAGGCGAAGGACGCAGTTTTTCTGGCGGCCGCCGCAGCGATCGCCCTCACCGTGCTCCTTCTGGATCGGCTCCTCTATGGCTGAGCGCGTCCTGGAACTTCGAGACGTCCGCTACCGCTACCCCACGGGGGCCGAGGCGCTCGACGGCGTGACGGTTGATGTCGGGGCGGGAGAGAAGGTCGGCCTCGTCGGACCGAACGGCGCCGGCAAGAGCACGCTCCTGCTGGCGATTGCAGGGTTCCTTCCCGCCGAGGGACACATCCGCGTCGCCGGCCACACGCTCACTGCTTCGACCGCGCGGGATGTGCGGCGGCACCTGGGCCTCGTGTTCCAGGACCCCGACGATCAACTCTTCATGCCGCGACTGGGCGAGGACGTGGCGTTCGGCCCGCAGACGATGGGCCTGGGGCCGGCCGAAGTGGAAACGCGTGTGGCCGAGGCGCTCGAGGCGGTCGGCATGGCGGGCTGCGAGGACCGTTCGCCGCATCACCTGTCGCAGGGCGAGAAGCAGCGGGCGGCTCTGGCGACGGTCCTGGCGATGCGGCCGCAGATCCTCGCGCTCGACGAGCCGACCGCCGGCCTCGACCCGCGTGCGCGGCGAAGGCTGATGGACCTCCTGCGGGGCTTCGCGAGCACGCTCCTTGTGGTCGGCCACGACCTGGACCTCATCCTGCGCGTGTGCGGGCGGGCGGTTCTGATGGACTCCGGGCGGGTGGCGGCGGACGGCCCGGCGGAGCAACTGCTCGCGGACCGCGTGCTGCTGGAGTCCCACGGCCTGGAACTGCCGCCCAGCCTCGCCGACCGAGCCTGACCTGGCGGTTGGGGCAGAAAATCGCCGGGTGGCACTGGCGGCTTGCCCGCCAGTGCTTTGCGGCGCGGAGTTTTTGCGTTGCGGCGCCGCGTCGCGTCTTCTACCCTCGTGCTGCACACTGGTCCGGGAGCGGATGCGTGGACGCCCTGACGCGAGCGCTGGTCGAATCCTTGGCGGCCGTCGTCAACCCGCCGGGGCCGGTTCTGGAAATCGGCTCGCTCCAGGTCCAGGGCGGGGCGGTGGGCGACCTTCGCCCCATCTTCCCCGGCAAGGAGTACATCGGCTGCGACATGCAGGCGGGGCTTGGCGTGGACCGCGTCGAGCGGCTGGAGTCGCTTTCCTTCCCGGACGGGTGGGCGGGGACGGTCCTCTGCCTGAACGTCTTCGAGCACGCCTGGGACTTTCGCCGCGGGGCCGAAGAAATCCGGCGCGTGACGGCATCGGGCGGGGCGGCCCTGGTGGTGACGCTCTTTGAGTTTCACATCCACGCCTACCCGGAGGACTACTGGCGTTTTACGCCGCGGGCGCTCGAGCGCCTGTTCGAGGGGTTCGGGAGCGTCCTCGTCGGCTGGCAGGGCCATGCGAAGACGCCGCGGCTCGTGTTTGCGCTGGGCTTGAAGGAGCAGCGCGGCGACCTGGAGGAACTTGCCGAGCGGTGGCGGACCGAGGCGCTCGCACGATGGACGGAACGGCCGCCGCTCCTGGACCGCATCCGCGCGGGCGTCGGCGGGGCGTTTTTCGGCCGGCGGGGCTTTCGGCGCATCCGCCACTGGCGGGATTTGGTGGTGCGGGTGGGCGGGTCGTAACGGATCGTTGCAGAAAGCCGCCGCCCGCTGGGACCGGGCGGCGGAGAGCCTCTTAGAGAATTTCAGGGAAGGTCACTTCTTCTTTTTCTTCTTCGGCCTGGCGGGGCCCTTCTTGGCCTGGGCGTCCTGGACGGCGATCTGGGCGGCGGCGAGGCGCGCGATCGGCACGCGGAAGGGCGAGCAGGAGACGTAGTCCATTCCGACGCGGTGACAGAAGTGGATGCTGACCGGGTCGCCACCGTGCTCGCCGCAGATGCCGATCTTCAGTTTCGCCCGGGTGGCGCGCCCGCGCTCGATGCCGATGCGAATCAGTTCGCCGATGCCCGTCTGGTCAATCGTCTGGAACGGGTCGGCGGGCAGAATGGCCTTTTTCAGATAGTCGGGCATGAACGCGCCGATGTCGTCGCGCGAGAAACCGAAACCCATCTGCGTCAGGTCGTTCGTGCCGAAGGAGAAGAACTCGGCGGCCTGGGCCATCTCGCCGGCCGTCAGCGCCGCACGCGGAATCTCGATCATCGTGCCCACGAGGAAATCGAGTTTCTTCAGGCCGAACTTCTTGAGGACCTCGGCCTTGACGCGCGCGATGATGTCGGCCTGGTCGCGGATTTCGGCGACGGCGCACGTCACGGGGATCATGATCTCCGGCCGGGCTTTGACGCCTTCCTTGTGGAGTTCGGCGGCGCCTTCGAGAATGGCCCGGACCTGCATCTCGGTGACCTCGGGGTAGGTGATTCCCAGCCGCACGCCCCGGTGCCCCATCATCGGGTTGGTCTCGTGGAGTTGCTCGCCGCGTTTGCGGATTTCGGCGACGTCGATGCCGAGGCTCTCGGCGAGTTCCCGCTGGACCGCCTCGTCGCGCGGGACGAACTCGTGGAGCGGGGGGTCCAGCAGGCGGATCGTGACGGGGTAGGGGGCCATCGCCTTCAGCGTTCCCTTCAGGTCGGCCTTGACGTGCGGGAAGAGTTCCGCCAGGGCTGCCCTTCGCTCCTTTTCGCTGCCGGAGAGGATCATCTTGCGGAGTTTGAAGAGGGGCACCTCGGCCCCTTCGCCGTAGAACATGTGCTCGGTGCGCACCAGTCCGATACCCTCGGCCCCGAAGGTGCGGGCGACGCGTGCGTCCTCCGGCGTGTCGGCGTTGGCGCGGACGCCGAGGCGGCGCAGCGAGTCGCAGACCTTCAGGAACTCAACCAGCCGCGGATTCTCGGGGTCGGGGTCCACGGTCGGCAGTTGGCCGGCATAGACGAGGCCCTTGGTGCCGTTCAGGCTGATCCAATCGCCCTCGCGGAGGACCGTGGCGTCGGCCGAGAGGGTTTTGGCGCCGGCCTGAATCTTCAGGGCCCCCGCGCCGACGATGCAGCACTTGCCCCAGCCGCGGGCGACGAGGGCGGCGTGGCTCGTCATGCCGCCGCGGGCCGTCAGAATCGCTTTCGCGGCCCGCATGCCTTCCACGTCCTCGGGGTTGGTTTCCTCGCGGCAGAGGATGACGACCTCGCCGCGTTCGGCCCATGCGACGGCGTCGGCGGCCGTGAAGACGATGCGTCCGGCGGCGCCG
>DATKUU010000462.1:0-2161 GCA_035530455.1 Phycisphaerae bacterium
ACGAATCCATCCACGACTCCGCCTGCGGACTGAAAGTCTTCCGACGCGAGTGCATCGAGCGCCTCAAACTCTTCAACGGCCTCCACCGCTTCCTCCCCACTCTCGTCCGCATCGAGGGGTTCCGCGTCCAGGAGTTCCCCGTCGCCCACCGGCCGCGCGAGCGCGGCCTGGCCAAGTACGGCGTCTGGAACCGCGTCTTTAAGGCCCTCCGCGATTGCCTCGCCGTCCGCTGGATGCAGCGGCGAGCCCTCCGCTACCACGCCTCCGAACGGGAGAGAGACGATGTGGAACGAACTCACCCAAAAACTTGACTTCTGGGCCGCCTTCGGCCTGGTCGCCCAACTCGCCTTCACTGCGCGCTTCGTCGTCCAGTGGATCGCCTCCGAACGCGAGAAACGCTCCGTCGTGCCGCTCGCCTTCTGGTACTTCAGCCTTTTCGGAAGCACCGGCCTGCTCATTTACGCCCTCGTCCGCGCCGATCCGATCTTCATCCTCGGCCAATCGCTCGGCAGCATCATCTACCTGCGGAACCTGATGCTGATTTATCGTGAGCGACGCGAAACAGGACACAAGCCCGAAGCAGGAACGCCCGGCTGAAACCGCCGAAACCTGTATGCACAAGGGAGAGACTCCTGATGCGTGCTGTCGGCATCGCGCTGCGCCTTGCCGCCATCGCCTGCGTCCTGGCTGCGATTGCGTTCGAGGGGTACACCCTCGCCGTGCACTCCGAAGGCGCCGATTTTTTGCCGCCCCTGTTCGGCAACTTCCCGGCAAACCGCGCCGTTCTCGAGCATAGCCCGCCGAAGGACGAATTCACCTTTGCCGTTGTCGGCGATACGAAAAGCGTGGGCACCTTTCAGCGCATCGTGGACCAACTCCGCCACATCCCTCTGGATTTTGTCGTCCTGCTGGGCGACGTGGCGGACCGGCCGACCCGGACCGCCCACCAGTTCCTTCGCGCCGAGTTGGCCCACGAATACGCCCTCTCCTGCCCCGTGTTCTTTGTGGTCGGCAACCACGACGTTGGACTCGAAGAGTTCCGGATGGACGATTTCGAGCGGGACTACGGACCGAGCGCGTTCAGTTTCCGCTACCAGGACTGCCTGTTCGTTATACTTTGCGCCGCCGACCTGCCCTCGGACGAAAAAAGTTATGTCCTCCTGCGCCAACTGGCCAACGCCCCGCGGGCCGACGCGCGCCATGTGTTTGTCTTCCTTCACATGCCGCCCGTCCTCGTGACGTCTGCCGCGGGGGCCGTGGCCGCAAAAACGTCCCTCGTCCCCTTGCTCCAGCAGATTGGCGCAGATTACGTCATCGCCGGCCATGTCCACGGCTATCAGCGCATCGCCCTTGGCCCCATCACCTACCTGGTCACCGGCGGCGGCGGATCACGCCTGGCACATCTGGACGTCCCCCAAATCCACCATGCGATGGTCATCCGCGTCGGCAAAGATTTCGTCCAGGAAGAAATCGTCCCCGTCGAGCCCGAGCACGAGTGGAGCGATGTCCTGGAGCGGTTCGCCATCGTCTCGCTCGGACCGTGGCTGACCGGCCATCCGGCATGGGCGATCCTCGCCAGCGCGCTCGCCTTGCTCGTCCTGCTCTTCCTCCTCAGATCCCTTTGGCGATTCAGCCGACCGAAGAGCAACCGGCAACCCGCATAGGGCCGAAACATGAACCAGACCGAGAAACCGCCCCCGACGCACAAACGCCTCGCCCTCTTTCTCGCCGCCCTGGCGATTGCCGTCGCCTTCGCCTTCCAGGGCACGCGCGGGGTCCAGAAATCCACCGAGTGCCGTTACGCCGAGTCCGCTCGCGAAATGCTCGCCAGCGGCAACTGGCTCGTCCCCACCCTCCGAGACCGGCCCCACTGGACCAAACCGCCGCTTACCTATTGGACCCTCGCCGCAGGCATGGAACTCTTCGGACGAAACGCCTGGGGCGCGCGGCTGCCCGTCGCCCTGGCGTTCCTCGCATCCGTCTGGGCCCTCTATGCCCTCGGCAAGGCCCTCTGGAACCCCGCGACCGGTCTCCTCTCCGCCATGCTCTACGCCACCAGCCCCTTCGCCGTCGCCGCCGCCAACGTCCTCTCCACCGATATGTTCCTCGCCCTCTGGCAACTTCTGGTCGTCCTCGCCTACTGGAAAGCCGTCCGTTCCGA
>DATKUU010000463.1:0-7728 GCA_035530455.1 Phycisphaerae bacterium
GGTCCTCGACCGGACGGAGACGTCGGCGGGCGGCCGGATGCTCAGGCAGTGGATCACGTGCCCCTTGGCGCGCGGCGAGGCCATCCGCGAGCGCCTCGATGCCGTCGGAGAATTCGTCGGCGACCGCGACCTGCGGACCGCGCTGGCGGCGCTTCTGGCGGAAACGAGCGACATCGAGCGGATCGTCGGCCGCGTCGCCACCGGCCGCGCGAGCCCGCGCGACCTGGTGGCCCTCGGGCGGACGCTCGCCCAACTGCCTGCCGTCAAGGCTCGCCTGGCGGGGCGGGAAAGCGAACTGGTGGCCCGGACCGAGGCGGACCTGGACCTTCTGGGCGACGTGCGCGACCGCCTCGCCGCCGCTATCGCCGACGATGCACCCCCGCGCGCGAGCGACGGCGGCGTCATCAAGCCCGGCTACAGCGAGGAACTCGACCGCCTGCGGCAGGTGGGCTCGTCCGGCGCCCACTGGCTCGCCGAGTTCCAGGCTGCCGAAATCCAGCGCACCGGCATCCCGACCCTCAAGGTCGGCTATAACAAGATCTTCGGCTACTACCTGGAGGTCACGCACGCGCAGGCGCGGCGCGTCCCGCCTGACTACGTCCGCAAACAGACCCTTAAGAACGCCGAGCGGTACATTACGCCGGCGCTAAAGCAGCACGAGGTGGAGGTTCTTTCGGCCGAGGAGCGGGCCCTCGCGCTGGAGGCCCAACTCTTTGAGGAGGTGCGCGGGGCGGTGGCGGCCGAGATCCCTCGGCTCCAGAAGACGGCCGAGGCGCTTGCGCGGCTCGATGCCCTAGTGAGCCTGGCGCGCGTCGCTTCCGAGCGCTCCTACACGAAGCCCGACATCGCCGACGACCCGGTCATCGAGATTGAGGACGGCCGGCACCCGGTCCTGGAGCAGGTGCTGGGATCGGATTTCGTGCCGAACGACGTCGCCCTGGGCGGCGAACACCCGCGCATCGCCGTCGTCACGGGCCCGAACATGGCCGGCAAGAGCACGTATATCCGCCAGGTGGCGCTGCTGGCGCTGATGGCCCACATGGGCTCGTGGGTGCCGGCGAGGCGGGCGCGCGTGGGCCTGGTGGACCGCATCTTCACGCGCGTGGGGGCGGCCGATGAACTCGCGCGCGGACGCAGCACCTTCATGGTCGAGATGAGCGAGACGGCCAACATCCTCAACAACGCCACCGACCGGAGCCTGGTCATCCTGGACGAGGTCGGCCGCGGCACGAGCACGTTCGACGGCGTGGCGCTGGCGTGGGCCGCCACGGAACACATCGCCCGCGTCATCGGTTGCCGCACCCTCTTCGCAACGCACTATCACGAACTGACGGAACTGGCCGACGTGCTGGAGGGCGTCGCCAACTTCAACGTCGCCGTCCGCGAGTGGCAGGACCAGGTCGTCTTCCTCCACAAGATCGTTCCGGGCGGGACGGATAAGTCGTACGGCGTGCACGTGGCCCGCCTGGCCGGCGTGCCGCGCGAGGTGGTCGAGCGTGCGAAACAGATCCTCGCGGACCTGGAGGCGGCCCACGTGGACGCCGAGGGCCGGCCGCGCATCGCATCCCAGGCGGCGCCGTCCGCGGCGCCGGGGCCGGCGCAACTCGCGCTCTTCGAAGGGGCCGACGCCGCCGTCGCCGACGAACTGCGCCGCCTCGACCTGGACCGCCTGACCCCCCTGGAGGCGCTCAACAAGTTGCGCGATCTGAAGGATCGGCTATAGCGCCGCGCGCAAGGGTGTGGCACGGCCGGCCTTGTCCGGCCATGCGTCGGCGCAGCCTGGCGGCTTTTTGTTGACACGGCGGCCGCGGGACGCAAAATGGTCCTGGCTTGCGCAGCCCCGGTGCGCCGGGGCGGAGGCAAGACGACGGACCGGCCGGGGCATTCAGGGAAAGGTTTGCGACATGGCTACCGATGCGCTGTACGCAACGAAGCGGGTGGACGGTGTCCTGGTCATCATCTTCCGCCAGAGCCAGATGCTCAACGCCGTCGTCATTGACCAGGTCAGCACGGGGCTGAAGGACCTGGTGGAAAAGGCCGAGGAGAACCGCTTCGTCGTGGACTTCTCGCGCGTCAACTACCTCTCCTCAAGCGCCCTGGGGATGCTCATCGGCCTGCAGCGCCGCGTCATGCAGAAAAAGGGCCAGATGAAACTCTCCGGCATCAGCACCGAGATCATGGAAGTCTTCCGCATCACGAAACTCGACACCGTCTTCGACATCTACAAGGAAGCGGCGGCGGCCGTCGAGGCGTTCCGGAGCAACCTGTAGGGGGACGCCTCTTGAACGCCGGCCGCGAGCCGATCATCTCGGCGCGCCGTCCCCACGAAGGGGTCGCCGTCCTCGCCGTCCACGCCGCGGAGATCTCGAGCGCCGAGACGATCGAGCGCCTCGGCCGCCAACTCCGCCACGCCCTCGAGGCTGCGGACGTCTCCGCCTTCGTCCTTGACCTTTCGGACGTGCGGTTCCTGACGAGCGCCGCCCTGGGCATGATCCTGAATATCCGGGCCCATCTGGCCGACCGGGATTGCTGGCTTGCCCTGGCCGCCGCGTCCGGCGAAGTCGCCCGCGTGCTGGCCCTTGCGCGCCTCGCGGAGGTCCTGCCCGTCTGCCCGACGGTCCCCGAGGCCGTGGCGGCGGTTCGGGCGTGCTGAGGTTCTCGGCCGCGGGCCCGATCCCATGATCCAGAACTGGACCATCCGAGGCGGAACGCTCCTCGACGCTGACCACGCCCTGGTGCGTGCCGATCTGCGCATCCGCCGGGGACGCATCGCGCGAATCGCTCCGCACCTTCCGGTCTGCGCAGGCGCCCGCGACCTCGACGCGACGGGCCTGGTGGTCTCGCCGGGCTTCATTGACCTGCACTGCCACAGCGAGTTTGCCGCCCTCGTGTACCCCCGCGCGGAGAGCAAGATCCTGGCCGGCGTCACGACCGACGTCTCGGGCAATTGCGGGGCGAGCCCGTTCCCGCTGGCGGGCGAGTTCCGCGAGCGCCGACAGGCCGAGTGGCGAGCCAAGGGTTTAACCCTCGATTGGGAATCGGCCGCCGAGTATTACGCCCGCGCGGAGGCGGCCCCGTCGAGCGTCAACCGAGCGCTGCTCGCAGGCCACGGGGCGCTCCGGGCCGCCGTCGTCGGCTACGCCGACCGGCCGACCTCTCCCGACGAGCGCCGTGCCATGCGCCGCCTGCTTGAGGAATCGCTTGCGGCGGGGGCGTTCGGCCTCTCCAGCGGTCTTATCTATCCGCCCGGCTGCTTCGCCGATGTCGAAGAACTGGCGGACCTGGCGCGCGCCGTCGCCGAGGCGGACGGCTACTACGCCAGCCACATCCGCAGCGAAGGCGACGGGCTCCTGGAGGCGCTCGAAGAGTTCCTGGCGGTCGTCCGCTCGAGCGGCGTGCGCGGTCAGGTAAGCCACCTGAAGGCCTCCGGCCGGGGCAATTGGCCGAAAGCCGCTCAAGGCCTCGCGCTCCTGCGGCACGCCAGGGCCGACGGCCTTCGCGTCTCAGCCGACCGCTATCCCTACCTGGCAAGCCAGACGAGTCTCGACGCTTTCCTCGTTCCCCGCTGGGCGGCCGAGGGCGGGCGGGACGAGGAACTGGCGCGCCTAGCCAACGCCGCCACGCGCCGCCGCATCGCCGACGAGTTTCGCGCCGCGCACGCGGACGAGGATTTCTTCGACCGCATCACGATCGCTGCCGTTCATCCTGACCAGCCGCAGGATGCTGTCGGCAAGACCCTCGGCGTGCTGGCCGACGCCGCCGGGCGTGACCCGCTCGAGGTCGGCCTGGACCTCCTCCGGGAGCACGAGGCACAGGTCGAAGTCACCTACGCCTCGATATCCGAGGAGAACCTGCGCCTTATTCTCGCCGAGCCGTACGTCGCCGTCGGCTCCGACTCCGGGCTGCGCGACCTGCCGGCCGGCGATGTGCCCAACCGCTCCGGCTTGCCGCATCCCCGGGCCTACGGCACGACGGCGCGGTTCCTCGGCACGTATGTCCGGGATGAGGGACTGATGGACTGGCGCGAAGGGATCCGGCGTCTGACTCTCCTGCCGGCCCAGGTTCTCGGTCTTCGGGACCGCGGACGCCTGGCTGAGGGCGCCTGGGCCGACCTCGTTGTCTTCGACCGCGACACGATCACCGACCGCGCCACGTATGAACATCCGTGGGCCGCGCCGGCCGGCATCCGCCACGTCTTCGTCAACGGCGAGCCGGTCGTTCTGGACGGCCGGCACACCGGCGCCACGCCTGGACGGGTCCTCAAGAGGGAGGGCGCGTGAAACCCCGCATCGCCGTCACCGCCGACGCGGGAACAAGGCCGGAAAAGTACCTTGCGGCCGTCGAGGCTGCCGGAGGCGAGCCGGTCGTCTTCGAGCCGACCGACGCGCCCGCCGCCGGCCGACGCCTTGAGCGCGCGCACGGACTTCTGCTGAGCGGCGGGCGGGACCTCGACCCGGCCCTCTGGGGTGAAGCGAAGCATCCAAAGGCGCATCTCATGGACCCGCGGCGTCAGGCGGCGGACCTGGCGCTCCTGGCTGAGGCCGACGCTCGCCGCTTGCCCGTCCTCGCCCTCTGTCTGGGCGCCCAGGAACTGGCGGTCCATCGCGGCGGCGCACTTCATCAGCACATTCCCGACGACGTGCCGGACGCGCTCAGACATGACGGCACCCTTGCCGCCCCCGTCTGGCACGAGGTCGCGATTGAACCGGGGTCGCTTCTAGCGCGGGTCGCAGGCCCCGAGCCGCTTCGCACGAACAGCCGCCATCATCAGGCCGTTCGCGATCCGGGGCGCGGGATGCGGGTTGTCGCCCGCGCCGCCGACGGTATGATTGAGGCGATCGAGGGCGAAGAGCCCGGCCGGTTTGTGCTGGGCGTCCAGTGGCATGCGGAAGATTTGACCGCCGAGCCGCGCCACCGCGCGCTCTTCGAGGCGCTCTGCGAGCGTGCGGAGGCGTATGCCTCCAACCACAGGGGGAAGACCCATTCGGCCAGGGAACGGCGCGACAAGACGCTATGAGCCGCTCGTGCCGGCCGCGGCCGCGTTCCTCGCCGGCATCCTCCTCGCCGACTATGCCGGCGGCGGGATGCTTTTCTGGTGCGTTGCGGCCATGGCGGCAACTGCCGCGTGGGCCGCGCTGTTCCTTCTTCGCGCTCGGCCGAATCTCTGTCTCGTTCCGCTTCTGGTTCTTGTGGCGTCGGCCGGGGCGGCGCGCTATCGCTCGACTGTGGCCCCGGCGCCGAACGACGTCGGCCGCTTGTGCGAGGGCGGTCCGCGCGTCGTCACGCTCAAGGGCGTTGTCGTCCGCTCGCCGCGCATCATTCCGCCGCCGAAAGATGTTTTCCTGCCCTACGCCCCATACTACGAGCGGATGAGCCTCGGCTTGGAGAGCGAATGGGCGCAGGTGGGGGAGCAGAGGGTTGCCGTCCGCGGCCGGGTGTGGCTTACCGCGCGGGGCGTGTCGGGCCTCAATCAGCCCGGCTGCCCGCGCCTGGGCGACCGCGTCCGCGTCCTGGGCTTCCTCCTGCCGCTGCGCCATTCGACCAACCCCGGCGGGTTCGACTCGAAGCGCTATCTGGAGCGGCAGGGGTACCGCGCGTTCCTCAGCACCGACCATCAGGAGGCGATCCGCGTCGTCCGGCGGTGGGCGGACCCGGTGCGGGGGTGTCTGGGGGCGCTGCGCGAATCGGCGCTGCGTCAGTTGGAGCGCCTGCCGAGCCCCGAAGGACGTGCCGTTGTCTCGGCGGTCATGCTCGGCCGCAAGGACCTCCTCGACGAGTACATCCCTGGGGCCGAAGGGGTGACGGAGGAGGATTTTATCAAGAGCGGTGCGGCCCATTTTCTGGCGGTCTCCGGCCTCCACGTCGGCATGGTCGGCGGGATGGTGCTGCTGCTCCTGCACCTGGCCGGGGCGGGGCGGAGAGCGACGGCCGTGCTCGTTGCGATCGTCGTCCTCATCTATGCCCTGATGACGGAACTTCAGCCGTCGGTCCTGCGGGCGGCGGTGTTCATCTGGATCCTCTGCCTCGGGTGGGCTGCGGGCCGGCACAGGCTCTTCTTCAATTCTCTGGCGGCAGCGGCGCTCATCGTCCTCGCCCTCCGCCCGGGCGATCTGTTCTCGTTCGGTTTCATCCTGTCTTTCGTCATCCTGCTGGGCCTCATGTTCCTCTGCAGGCGGATTGAAGTGGTGGTGCTGCGGCGGGACAAGGAGGCGGAGGCCCTGAGCGAACCGGCGGAGGGGGTGGTGCGCCTCTGGCGGCGGCTTGTTCGGCCGACGGTCTCGATTTGCATCTCCGCGGCGGCGATCAGCGTGCCGCTCGTTGCCTTTCGCTTCCACCTGGCGGCGTGGCTCGCACCGGCGACGGGCCTCCTCCTGACCCCGCTGGTGGCTCTCCTCCTGGCGAGTGGATTCATTCTGGTGGCGTTCGGCTGGGCGCCGCCGTGGGTCGGCGATGCGCTGGCCGTCGTGCCGGACGGCCTGGGCCAAGCCATCGGACGAATCGTCCACACCCTCGCGCATGTGCCGGGCGGACATTGCTACGTGGCGGACCTTTCATGGGTGTGGCTTGTGGTCGTCTATGGTCTCCTGGCGGGATGGATCCTGCGGGAGCGGCTGGGTATCTCGCGGCGGCGGCTGGCGATCGCGGCGCTCGCTGCTGCGGTCGCCTTCTTGTGGACCACCGGACGTCGACCGCCGGAAGGCGTCCGCGCGACTTTCCTGGCCGTCGGCAGCGGCAACACGAATCTCCTGGAGTTGCCGAACGGGCGGGTTCTGCTTTACGACGTCGGCTCGGCCCTCTCCTATGTGCAGGCGGGGGAGGGGACCATCGCCCCGGCGCTCTGGTCGCGCGGTATCGAGCGCGTGGATGCCGTCTTTATCAGCCACCCGCACTTCGACCATTTCAAGGACATCGTGCCGATTGTGAAGCGGTTCGGCGTGCGTCGCGCGTTCGTTCCGCCGACGTTCATGCGGAATCGCCTCAGCATTGATAAAGCGGTGGTCGAGCGCCTTTGGGAGTGCGGCGTGCGGGTCGAGTTTTTCTCGGGCGGCGACCGCCTCTCGGGTGCCGGCGATGTGGAGGTCTGCGGCCTCTGGCCGCGCGGGCCCGCATCGCAGACGCGCAACATCAACGACGGTTCCCTGGTCCTCCAAATCGAGGAAGGCGGTTGCCGGCTGCTCCTGACGGGCGACATCGAGGCGGCGGGCATCGCGGCGCTCCTCGCGGCCGAGCCGCTCGTCCGGGCCGACGTGATGCTCTGGCCGCACCACGGCGGCGACGCTGACGCCGTCCGGCGCCTTGCCGAGGTGGCCGGCGCGAAGGTCCTCATCATCTCGGCCGGCCCGGCGCGCGCGGTTCCCCCGCCCGGTCCCTTCACATGCTATCGGACTGCAGAGGACGGCGCGGTCGCCGTGGCGCTCGAAGCGGACGGGCCGACGGTGGAAACCTTCGCGGCGGCCGGTGACTAAGGTGGTTTCAACGCAGAGGTCGCAGAGGGAGGATTGAGTAACAACGGCAAGGCAATTTCCGCCATCGGCTCACAGAGCATGCTGTTTGCCGTTCCCCTATCTTTGCGGTTCTCTGCGTGCTCTGCGTCCTCTGCGTTGAAAGCACACTTGCGATGGGTGGGACGGCGCTAATCGGCCAGGACGAGGTTGTCGGCGTGGACGACTTCGTCGTAAGGCCGGTCGCCGAGGACCTTCTCGAACTCGCTGGACTTCAGGCCCTTGA
>DATKUU010000464.1:0-2980 GCA_035530455.1 Phycisphaerae bacterium
GCTGATCCGGGCCGGCACGCGCTGGTCCAGCAGCCCGGCGGCGCTGCGGTCGCGGCGAGAGCGGGAGCGGCTGGCGCAGAAACGGCAGGCCGGGAGTTGACATCGTGACAATGGAGGGCGCAAAATGATGTGGTGGGGCCGGCAGTACCGACGGGTTGCCGATACCCAAGCTTCGGCGCTACACCGCCGAACGTCCCACCCTTCCCTTCAACCTGTGTAGAGGTGCCGATGTCGAATCCGCTTCAGCCCATCCCGACGACGTATCACGGTTACAGGTTCCGATCTCGTCTTGAAGCTCGCTGGTGTGTCTTCTTCGAGGCGCGGAACATCACGTTTGACTATGAGCCAGAAGGCTTTCCACTGCCCGGCGGCGGTGCCTACCTGCCCGACTTCTGGCTGCCGCAGGTGTCAATGTGGGCAGAAGTGAAACCGAGCAATGACCTTGCGCGGCTAGCGGTAGACCGGGAGATCATCCACAAGGCGACCGTCGTGGCGCTCGGTACGAACCATCCGTTCGTGATTCTCGACGGCATGCCGAGATGTACGAACTACTGGACGATCTGGCCTGACGCGATGGAGCCTGTTGGCTGGGACTGGATCGACGTGTCGCCGGCAGACGTGCGCGACTATCACGTCACGGAAGGCCGGTTCTTCTGCTGTACCGGCGCGTCTCCGCTTGACCACGTTGAACTCGACGGCGACGAGGCAGCCGTTCTTGCGGCGCGGTCGGCCCGATTCGAGCGTGGCGAATGACCGCGGTGGACTTCCTCGCGCGGTTGGAGAAAGTCAAACCCATTTCGGGTGGCCACATCGCTCGGTGTCCTGCCCATCAAGACGATACCGCGTCGTTATCGGTGACGGAAGGCAAGGACGGACGTATCCTGCTCCACTGTCACGCGAATTGTGAGACGCGAAGCATTGTGGCCGCGATGGCGCTCGACATGAGCGACCTGTTTCCCGAGCGGGACCGCGGCGGGATGGGTGAGCCGACAGCGATCTACGACTACCGAGACGAGCGTGGCGAGCTGGTCTACCAGTCATTGCGCTTCCCGGCGGGGCAGGATGGGAAGAAGACATTCCGCCAGCGGCGCCCGAATCCCGGCGGCGGGTGGATCTGGAAGATGGAAGGCGTTCGGCGCACCGTCTATCACCTAGACAAGCTCCAGGGCAAGGAAGCCGCGCTCATCGTCGAAGGAGAAAAGGACGCCGACCGGCTCTGGTCACTCGGACTGCCGGCGACCACGAACAGCGGCGGGGCGGGCAAGTGGCGCGACGAACTGACGGCGCAACTCACTGCGGCTGGCGTGAAGCGCGTGGTCGTGCTGCCAGACAACGACCCGCCAGGCGAAGCGCATGGGCTTCAGGTGGCCCGGGCCTGTGACGATGCCGGTCTGTTTGTGCGCCGGATTCTCCTGCCCGGACTGCCCGACAAGGGCGACGTGTCCGACTGGTTGGACGCCGGCCATACCAAGGCGGAACTGCTCGCCGTCCTGAAGAACGCACCTCCGTTCAAAGCGCAGGCGTCCGTCGTCATCAAGCCTAAACTCGAACTGACATCCTTAGCCGACCTCCTGCTCGAACCGGATGACGCGATCGAATGGCTGGTGGATGACCGGATTCCTGGCGGGGGGCTGGTTCTACTGGCAGGCAAGCCGAAGGCGGGGAAAAGCACGCTGGCTCGAACGCTCGCCTTCTGTGTGGCCGCCGGGGAGCCGTGGCTGGGCTATCACGTCGTCTGCGGGCCCGTCTGGTATTTGGCGCTCGAAGACAAGCGGAGCGAAGTCCGCAGCCACTTCCGGAGAATGGGCGCGACTGGCACCGAGCCGCTGCTCGTACTGGTCGGGGAAGCGCCGCAACAGTGTCTTGACTTACTCCAGGCGCGAGCGAAGGACGAAAAGCCGGTCCTCATCATTGTGGACACTCTGCAACGGCTCATCCAGGTCAAGGACATGAGCGACTACGCGGAGGTCACGACGAAGTTTTCGCCCCTGCTGAAGCTCTGCCGGGAGACGGGCGCGGCGTGCGTCGTCGTCCACCACGCGAACAAGTACGGCGAGGGGCTTGACTGCATCCTGGGCTCGACGGCCCTGAGCGGGTCGGTGGATAACATCTTCATCATGGGTCGGGGGGAACACGAGCGGACGCTCCAGAGCATCCAGCGCATCGGAGACGACCTCGAACAGACCGTGGTGACGCACGACCACGAAACCGGGCACATGGCGCTGGCGAGCACGAAGCGGGATGCGGACATCGCGCGAACGGCCGACCTCATCTTGGAGGCGCTGCGAAGCGAGGCGGAACCGCAGACTGAGCGGTGGCTGCGGGAACAGGTTGAGGCGCGGCCAAAGACGCAAGCGCAAGCCCTTCGAATGGCCCTTCGAAGGAACTGGGTCTACAGGATCGGGGAGGGCAAGCGGGGCAATCCCTACACCTACGGAATCGTTTCCGATGGCCTCAGAACGCGGGAACCAGAATATCTGCCTGCGGACATGAGAGTTAGGAGCGAAACTGAGGCTGAAAACGGGTCCATTTCAGGCCGAAACGGGCAAAACTCCCCGTGCAAGGAACCAGGGAACCACAAAGAGTCCTCTGGCTACTTAGGTACTGTACGTACAGTACAAGAGTCACGAAAGGTGGTTTCTATGGTTCCCGGCAATCGCGGGAATGGCAATGGAAACGGCTCCAAGAATGTCGCAAACGGTTATCACGTAGAGACATATTCTGGTTCCGCCACGTCAGAAGACATAGACGACAGCCTGTTTGCCAATCCAGACGAGGAGACGGGATCATGACCGCGTGCCTGTCGGCGCTGACGCAGGCGAGGAGGAGGGGATGAGCGACAGACTTGTGCCAGAGAAGGTTGACGAAGAAGATGCCGAGGCGCTCGCTTCTGTGCTGGCGTCGCAGCAGATAGGGCCAATCGTTGAGAAGCTGGCGCTGTCGCTCGCGGTCGGATGGGGTCGCAAGCAAGGGCGCGAAG
>DATKUU010000465.1:0-9852 GCA_035530455.1 Phycisphaerae bacterium
CTTTTTCGATACCCGTCGCCAGGCGTTGGGTATTGGTGACGAAGAGATCGTCGCCGACGATCTGGATTTTGTCGCCCAGGCGGTCGGTCATTTTCTTCCAGCCGGCCCAGTCGTTCTCCGCCATGCCGTCCTCGATGCTGCAGATGGGGTACTTCTCGACCCAATCGGCGTAGAACTCGACCATCTGGCTGGGCGAAAGTTTGCGCTTCTCGCTCTTCAGGTTGTACTTTCCAGCCGCGAAGAATCCGCTGGAGGCCGGGTCGAGCGCAAGGTGCACGTCCTTGCCGGCCTTGTATCCTGCGTCCTTAATAGCTTGGAGGATGAGTCTGCAGGCCTCCTCGTTGCCTTCCTTGAGGCTAGGTGCGAAGCCGCCTTCGTCGCCGACGTTCGTGTTGTAACCCTTGGCCTTGAGGACCTTCTTGAGGGCCTGGAAGATTTCGGCGACCATCCGCAGGCCTTCGCTGAAGGATTTTGCGCCGAACGGCATGACCATGAACTCTTGGAGATCGATCTGCCAGCCGGCATGAGCGCCGCCGTTCAGGATGTTGCACATCGGCACGGGGAGGATTCGGGCCTGCGGTCCGCCCAAATACTTGTAGAGGGGCAGTCCGGCCTCGGCGGCGGCGGCCTTGGCGACAGCGAGCGAGACGCCCAGGATCGCGTTGGCCCCGAGTTTCCCTTTGTTGGCGCTGCCGTCCAGGGCGATCATCGTCTCGTCCACCGCCGCCTGGTCGCGCGCGTCCAGGCCGACGACCTTCGGTCCGAGGAGGGCGTTGACGTTCTTGACGGCCTTGGTGACGCCCTTGCCGCCGTAGCGATTGGCGTCGCCGTCGCGGAGTTCGACGGCCTCGTGTTCGCCGGTCGAGGCGCCGCTGGGCACGGCCGCACGCCCGAAGCCGCCCCCGGCCAGGCCGACGTCCACTTCCAGCGTCGGCGTGCCGCGCGAATCCAGAATTTCCCGGGCATGGACCTCGCAGATCGTGTTCGGCATGACAGACGGACTCCTCAGCAGTTCGGCACGGAATCCCCTCGCCCGGATTCGGCCGCTTTTCTGTTCTGTTATCGGACGCCGGCGCCCGGGCGCTTGACCCGAAGCGTCGGGGACGAGCCTGACGCCTGGGTCGGCTTCTGCACTGGCGGGCGAGCCGCCAGCCGGCCACGGCACGGGCCGTAGCCGTGCCAGGGTGCCACCCGCCGGGCCGGCAGGGGGGCAAAGTATAGGCCGCGTGCGGTCCTTGTCAACGCTTATCGCGCTTGACAGTGAACGAGACCGCTCTTATAGTTTTGGTTGTGAAAGTTCTCCCCACAAGCGTTCTGGCGGTGGCGGTGGCGGCGCTGGCGGCCGGTTGCGGCAGCGCATCGCGGGGATGGGAACAGGCGTCTCTGGCGACGCACGACCGCGAGAAGGCTTTCGAGGCCGCCCGCAAAGTCCTTGGCCGGCACTTTGGAGTGGCCGAAGCGAACTGGGTGCGCGGTGAGATCCGCTCGCGTCCCAAGGTGCTCGACCGCGAGCGCGCAGGCACGCTCGCCGACGTGCGAGGCGCGGGGGGTCGGTGGCGCGGGACGGCCGTTTGCGAGATTGACCGCGAAGGGCTGGTGGCCGTTGCGCGCGTGACCGTGCGCCTGGAGCGCGAGGCGACCGCCGCGACGGCCGTCATGGCCGACACCGGCCGCGAGGACCAGGGACAGGACAAACCCCCGTCCGTCCCCCGGATGGCGGAGCCCGGCCCGGGGACCGACCGCGAGGTCTGGGTCGAGACCGGGTACGACCGACCGATGGCGCGGGACCTCCTGGCTGAGATCGTCCAGGAGGTTCAGCGGCTGGAATCGCGTGAGACCCTTCCGCCGGACCAATCGCCCCAGGACATTGTAGAGGAATCGCGCCAGATGGGCGCCGAGCAGGGCTTCTAGGTTGGCCCGTCCGATCCAAACGAGGTGACCGGCGCCCCCATCGTCCAGCGGCCTAGGATATCGGGTTCTCATCCCGGAGACAGGGGTTCGAGTCCCCTTGGGGGTAGTGAAAAGAGCCGCCGTAGGCGGCTCTTTTCACTAGAGCGGGAGAGAGTAGAGAGGAGAAAGTAGAAGAGGTGGCAGGGCTGTCACTCACCGCTTAGCCCTACAGGCGGCAAGGCCTCTCCCGCGGTCTCCTCTCTACTTTCTACTCTCTTGCCGTTATAATGCGGACATGACCTTTGCTTTTGAGAAACTTCTTGTCTATCAGAAAGCGGTCGCCTTTGCCGATGCCGTATGCAGCCTGACCAGGGGCTTCCCGCGCGGCTACTTCTTTCTGGCCGATCAGGTTAACCGCGCCGCCCTGTCCATCGCCGCCAACATCGCCGAAGGCAACGGCCGGTTCACCAAGGCTGACCGGAAGCACTTCTTCGGCATCGCGCGCGGTTCCGTGCAGGAATGTGTTCCATTGCTCGAATTGGGCGTGCGACAAAAACTGCTTGAAGCAGAACGCCACCAGGAGCTCAAGGCAAACCTTGAAGAGATCGCCCGGATGTTGTCCGGCCTGATTAAGGGGCTGGACAACCGCGATAGGTGAACATTTCCGTCTCGGGGAGCGGCTATGCGGCCGAGGCTGATTGCCTTCGATTACGACGGGACGCTGGCGGAGGACGGCATCATCCGCCCCGCGACGGTTGCGGCGCTGGCCGACGCGAAGCGCGCGGGGTTTCGCCTCGCGATCGTGACCGGCCGGCCGCACGACGAACTCCTCGCCCTCTGCCCGGACCTGGGCCTGTTTGACCTGGTGGTGGACGAGAACGGGGCGGTGCTGTACTTTCCGGCGACGGGCGCGGTGGAGGACTTGGGCCCGGCGCCGCCGCCCCAGTTCGCCGCCGAACTGGCGCGGCGCGAGGTGCGCTTCAGCCTGGGCCGCGTCGTCGTCCGCACCTGGAGGCCGCATCTCGAGGCCGCCCACGAGGCCATCCGGGCGCTCGACCTGGCGCTCGACGTCATCCCCAACAAGTATGCCGTCATGATTGTGCCGCGCGGCACCGACAAGGGGACGGGCCTGGAGGCGGGCCTTCGGCGCCTCGGTGTTGAGCCGGCCGAGACGATGGCTGTCGGCGACGACGAGAACGACCGCCCCGTCTTCCGGGTGGCGGCTTTGCGCGTGGCGGTGGCCAACGCCGTCGAGTCGCTGAAGGCCGAGGCCGACCGCGTCATGAGTCGGCCCTGTGGCCAAGGCGTCGTCGAACTCCTGCGCGACCCTCTCCTGGCGTCGTCTTGATCCTGCCTGCCACGATCTTTGCTTGACGCTCCGCTCGGGGTTCTCGTAAGATGGGTTCCGCGGTCGTTGCCGGCTGCGCGTTTTACCTACGCAGGAAGGAGATTAGCCATGCGTCGTGTCGCGTTCCTCTTTTCCCTGGCCGGTTGGTTGGTGTTTGCCGGATGCGCTTCGGAGCCCGGGCCGGCGGAGCCGGGCCCTGCGGCGAAGGAGTTGACGATCGCCGTCATTCCCAAGGGGACGATGCATATCTTCTGGAAGTCGGTCCACGCGGGGGCTCGCAAGGCCGAGCAGGACCTCGCGGGCGTCCGCGTCATCTGGCAGGGCCCCGTCGTCGAGGACGAACGGGTCGCCCAGATCAACCTCGTGGAGACATTCATCCAGAAGCGCGTGGACGGGATCGTCCTGGCGCCGCTGGACTCGAAGGCCCTCGTCGCGCCGGTGCGTGCGGCCGGGGAGGCGGGCATCCCCGTCGTGATCATCGACTCGGACCTGGCCGACCCGGGCGCGTACGTCAGTTTCGTCGCCACGGACAACCACAAGGGCGGGATGCTTGGGGCGAAGCGCCTGGCGGAGGTCCTGGGCGAGAAGGGCAAAGTCATCCTCCTGCGCTACCAGGTCGGAAGCGCCTCGACCGAGGACCGCGAGAAAGGGTTCCTCGACGAAATGGCCCGTCATCCGAACATCACGGTCGTTTCCAGCGACCAGTACGCCGGGGCCACGGTCGAGACGGCCATGACGGCCGGCCAGGCCCTCCTGACGAAGTACGGCGAGGGCCAGGTGGATGGCATCTTCTGCCCGAACGAATCGAGCGCGTACGGCATGCTGCGGGCCCTGGTGACCAGCGGACGGGCGGGCAAGATCAAGTACGTCGGCTTCGACGCCTCCGACGGGCTGCTCGAGGCCCTGGCGAAAGGCGAGATCCAGGGCCTCGTTGTCCAGAACCCGTTCAAGATGGGCGAAGAAGGTGTGCGGACCATCGTCAGTCACATCCGTGGTCAAGAGGTGCCCAAACGCGTCGATACGGGCGTGGTGCTCGTGACGCCGGAAAATCTCTCGGACCCCGAGATCGACCGCCTGGTCCACCCGCCGGTGAAATGAGTTCCCAGGCCAGTACCGAACGATGAGCGCACCCGGGACCAGGTCGCAGGATTCGCCCCCCTCCGAGGCGGTGGCGCCTCTCCGCCTGCGAATGATCGGCATCTGGAAATCCTTCGGCTCGACGCGCGCGCTGGAGAACGTGGACCTGGACGTCCGTCCCGGCGAAGTCCACGCGCTGGTCGGCGAGAACGGGGCCGGCAAAAGCACCCTGATGAAGATCCTCTCGGGCGCCCTGAAGGCCGACGCCGGCCGCATGGTCTTGGATGGCGCGTCGTACGCGCCGCGGGGCCCGCTGGAGGCCCGGGCGTCGAGCCGACGCGGTTTGGTTTCATTCGCCGCAGCGCGATGCGCCGCCAGGCGGAAACGGCGCTGGCGCTGCTGCACCATCCGGACATTCGGCCGGCGGCGCGCGTCGGCGACCTCAGCATCGGCGCGCAGCAACTCGTAGAGGTGGCGCGGGCGCTGGCGGCCCGGGCGCGGGTCGTCGTGATGGACGAACCGACCTCGAGCCTCAGCCAGGCCGACACGGAAATCCTTTTCGCGGTCATTCGCCGCCTGCGCGATGCGGGCGTCAGCATCATTTACATCAGCCATTTCCTCGAAGAGGTGTGCGCGGTGGCCGACCGGTTCACCGTCCTTCGTGACGGGCGGGCGGCCGGCTCCGGCGAGGTCGCCTCGACGCCGGCGAGCGCAATCATCCGCCTGATGGTCGGCCGAGAACTCGAAGACGTTTACGTCCGGACGCCGCACGCCATCGGCGAACCTGTGCTGGAACTGGAGGTCTTGACGGGCCGGCCGCTGCCGAAGGGCGCGAGCCTGACGCTGCGGCGCGGCGAAATCCTCGGCATCGCGGGCCTCGTCGGCTCGGGGCGGACGGAACTCGTGCGGGCGGTCTTCGGACTCGATGCCGTGGCGTCGGGGCGGGTGTCCGTGGCCGGCGTGACCACGACGGGTTGGCTCCCGCCGCGAATGCTGGTGTGCGGCGTGGGGTACCTTTCGGAGGACCGCGGCGGCGAGGGGCTGGCGGCCAATCTGACGGTGGCCGACAACCTCACGCTGAGCCGACTCCGGCCGTACGTCCGCAGGGGTCTCTTGAACCGGCGACGGATACGCCAGGCGACAGGCGACTGGATCCGTCGCCTGGGCATCCGGACCCAGGGCCCCGACCAGCCGGTCGCGGGTCTCTCGGGCGGCAACCAGCAGAAGGTGGCGCTGGCGCGGCTGCTGCACCAGGAGGCTGATGTGCTCCTCCTGGATGAGCCGACGCGCGGCATCGACGTGGGATCCAAGGCCGATGTGTACGCCCTCGTCGGCCGCCTCGCGGCCCAGGGCAAGGCCATCCTCTGGATCTCCAGTTACCTTCCTGAACTTCTGGGCGTGTGCGACACGCTGGCCGTCATGCACCGGGGTCTGTTGAGCGAGCCTCGCCCGGTTTCCGAGTGGACGCCCGAGGCTGTCATGCACGTGGCGACCGGCGGCGAGGAGGGAAGCGGATGAGCCGAAACGTCTCGCCCGAACTTTTGGCTTCTCCCCGGCCCGCGGCGCACCGGCGGATCATGAACCTCCTGGGGCCCCTGCTGGGGCTCGTGCTGGTCGTCTTTGCGGGCGGCATCGCGGAGCACATCAAGGAAGGGACGCTGAACTACTGGTCGCCGTCGAACCAGTGTCTCATCCTGACGCAGACGGTGACGGTGGCGATCGGGGCGATCGGCATGACGCTCATCATCATCTCGGGCGGCATCGACCTGTCGGTGGGCAGTCTGATTGCGCTCGCGGCGGTGGCGTCGGCGTGGGTCGTCCGCGAACTGGCGCCGGCGGACGTCGCGCGTCTCGGCGGCGCCGCGGCCATCTGGCTGCCGCTCGGGGCCGCGCTTGTCGGCGTGGCGGTCGGGTGCCTGGCCGGTGCGACCAACGGTTTTCTGATCACGCGGTTGAAGTTGGCGCCGTTCATCATCACGCTGGGGATGATGACGTTCGCGCGCGGCGCCGCCAAGGGCATTGCGAACATGCAGCGGATTGACGCACCCCTGAACTGGATCGCCGACTTCACCAACGCCAATCTCGTTCTCTTTCACGTGAACCTTCGCCGGCATTTCGCCCTGCCGGGGATCGGGATGGTGCGCTTCGACTGGGCGGGGCCCGTCGCAATCTCCTCGGCCGTCCTCCTGACGGTTCTGCTGGCCGTCGGGGCGGCGGTCCTCCTCGGGCGGATGCGGCTGGGTCGGCACATCTTCGCCATCGGCTCCAACGAGGCGACGGCCCGCCTGTGCGGTGTGGCCGTCGAGCGGACCAAGTGGCTCATCTACGCAATGGCGGGCGCGATGTTCGGCCTGGCCGGCGTCACGGACTTCGGACGCCTCAGCGTCGGCGACCCGACGACGGCCCTCGGCAAGGAACTCGACGTCATCGCCGCCGTCGTGATCGGTGGGGGCAGTTTGAGCGGCGGCGCGGGGAGCGTCTTCGGCTCGCTCATCGGAGCCCTCCTGATGGCCCACCTCAGGAATCTCTGCGTTCACCTCGGCCTGCCGAACTACGTCCAGGAAATGGTGGTCGGCGCCGTCATCGTCGTGGCCGTGGCCGTTGACCGGCTGCGCCAGCGCCGGGGAAAGTAGCGGCCTGCGCCGGCTGGCGACGGTCACTTGCCATTCTGTCCTTCCTACGGCATGATGGATTCCATGATAGGTCGAGATGTCGACGTGCTCGTGGTCGGAGGGGGACCGGCGGGGGCGTCGTGCGCCCTTCACCTGGCTCGCGGAGGCGCGCGCGTCGCCCTCCTCGACGTGCCGCGCCGCCATCCGAAGGTGTGCGGGGGATGTCTGACGGCGCCGGCGTGGGACGAGATCGGCCGGCCCGAGGCGCTCGGCCCGACGCCGGTGCGGAAGGTTGTTTTCGAGTGGGCCGGCGCCGCCCCGGCGCGCCGGGGCGGAGGTGCCGCCCGCGCCGAGGCAGCCGTGGACGGCGGGGCGGTCCTCGTCGAGCGCGAGCGGCTGGATACCTTTTTGCTGGACCGCGCCGGCGAAGCTGGCGCGCACCTCCTCCGCGAGCGCGCGCGGCGCGTCCGGCACGCGCGCGGCTCCTGGACGGTCGAAACGGAAACCGGAGAGTACCGCGCGCCGACCCTGGTCGGAGCCGACGGTTGCCGCTCGCTCGTCCGCGCCGCGGTGGTCGGGGCGCTGGGCCGGTCGGACATCGCGTTCGGCGCCGGCCTCCTTGCCGCACCGGCCGACGTGCGGCCCGGGATTGTCGAGCCCGGCACGGTGCGCGTGGTGTTCCATGCCGGGGGGTATGCGGAACGCGGATTGCCGCGTCGGCACGCGTACGCCTATGTGTTCGGCGGAGGCGGGCAGGTTCCTATCGGCGTGTGGGGCCGGGGGGCGGCTCGGGCGACGATGATGCTCCTGCGGCGGCTCCTGGGCGTGTGGCTTTGGGAAGGGCGGGGTGATGGCCTGCGCATCCTGGGCCGGCCCTCGCCTTGCGTCGTCTCGCCCGGCGGGTTCGACCGGCCGACCGCGGGGAACCGCTGGCTCCTCGTCGGAGATGCCGCCGGACACGTCAACCCCGTGACAGGCGAGGGGATTCGCTGCGCGCTTCGAGGCGGTCGGCTGGCGGCCGAGGCCGTCCTGGATGGTTCGCCGCGGTCCTTCCGTGACCGGTGGGAGGCGGATTACGGCCGGAACCTGCGGTGGGGCGCGCGGCTGGTCCGCATCCAAGAACGGGCGCCTGTCCTGCGGTGGTGGATTGAGGATGCCGGCCGGGCCCCGTGGCGGACGCAGGCTCTGGCGGACGTGGCGCTGGGGCGAGGCTCGTACCGCGCGTTCTTTCTGCGCGGGGCGCTGGAGAGCCTGCCGTATCTGGTCTGGCCGTAACCGGCCGGAGGCGAAAAAGACTCCAGGTGTCTTTTCTGCGGAGCACCCTTCGGGCCCTTCGGGGAAAAGACACCTGGAGTCTTTTTCGCCCCGACAGCCAGGCGGGATACTAGGGTAGGCTGTTAGCCGCACCGTGGCCGAGGAGACTCCGGCCGTCGAGGTCCGCGGGCGCGGGTCGGCCGAGCAGTTCCAGGAGCGTCGGGGCGACGTCCACCGCGCGGACGGGTCCGGGATGCTTCAGATGCGGGACGCCCGGCCCCGCCACGAGGAGGGGCACGAACATGTCCTCCGGCCGCACGCCGCCGTGGCCCGCCTTGTAATGGGTGGCGAAGTCCCATCCCGGCGCGGCGAAGACGGCCAGGTCGCCGGCCCGCGGCGCCTCGAAGTAGGCGAGGATCTGAGGCACGAGGTCGGGATAGTCGGTGTCGGCCGTCACTTCGAGCCACAATTGCGTCGAGAACGCCTGGCCGCTGAGCATTTGCGGCGGGACGGCGCCCGTGTAGCCGAGCGGGTCGTTGCCCCGCAGGATGCGATAGGTGCACGCGCGGCGGTCGCCGGTCACCTCGGCCGTGCCCTGCTTTGTCACGAGGTGGACGCGTCCGGGCCCGGCGCGGTAGGCGACGAGGTCCACTGCCTCCCGGCTGCGGAGCATCTCGATGAGGTCCACGCGCCGGCCGTCGCGCGTCGGATAGGCGCGCAGGTCGTCCGGCGTCGGCCGGGCGAGCCAATCCTCGAACTCGACCTGATCGCCGTCGCTCGCGTGCGGCTTTCGGAGGTAAATGGCCCAGTACCGTTCGCCGGAGCCCGCCAGGACGCAGGAAAACTTGCGGTAGTAGTTGAGGCGTCGCTCGAAGCGGATGTCCTCGGCCCATCCTTCGCCGGACACGCTCAGTTGCACTTCATCGCGGAGGAACTTCTCGATGGGCCAGTGTTGCCGGATGTCCGTCATCCCGTGGTCGCTTACGAAGACCAGGATGAGGTGCTCCAGGAGCCCGGCGGCCTCGTAGTCGCGGAGGATGCGGCCGATGTGGGCGTCGGCGTGGACGAGGGCCTCACGGTAGGCCTCGGAGGAGACGCCGCTACGGTACGCCTCCATGTCGGGCGCGAGGAGATAAGCGATGACGAGCGCGGGCATCCGGCCTTGCTTCCGCGAGACCTCGGCTACGATGTCGAATCGCCACAGCGCGATGCGGTCCACAAAATTGTACCATCCGAAGAAGTAGGGCGGTCCGGCGCTCATCCAGTTCTCGACGAACTTGGTCGCGCCACGGTGGGCCTGGAAAAAGAGGCTGAAGGTCGTCTCGTCCGCCAGGCGCTCGTAGATGGTCGGCGCGGTGTAATCGCCGTCGAGCGTGTTCTTCTGGTTGACCTCTTCGTAGTTGCGGGTCATGAGCCGGTTGCGGTCGAACCAGTTGATCCCCGTGATGCCGTGACGCCCCGGGAACAGGCCCGTCACGAAACTCGTCTCGTTGGCGAGCGTGACGCTGGGGACGTTGGCGACGCACCGCTCGACCCAGAGTCCGCGCTCGACGAAGTACCGCTGAAGGGTCGGCAGCCGGCCGGCCTGGAGCAGTTCCTCGAAAACGGGCGGGCTCACGCCGTCCACGAAGAAGACGACGGCGGCGGGCTCGCGCGGTGGCTCGGGGAGGC
>DATKUU010000466.1:0-3724 GCA_035530455.1 Phycisphaerae bacterium
CTGGTAGTTCTTCTCCCGGACCTTGGGATCGGTGTCCCAGACGTGGGCCCCGTCGACGCAGACGTTAGCGACAACCATCTCGCAGGCGTCGAGTTCCTGCCGCACCTTCCCGAGGTACTCCTCGTCGGTGTGGCCGCCCAGCGTCCCGTTCCAGATGTCGGCCGCGTCCAGGCGGTACCGGAACCTGCACGCCTCCAGGTACCCGAAGGCATCCATCTTGCCCTGGGCCAGCAGGCCGTGGAAAGCGTACGAGGCGATCGAGATCTTCATGGGCGCCCTCCTGTTGGTTTCCCTCGCCTTGGGCGCCGCGGTCAAAAACCCGAAGCGCCGCCCGGCACGTCAGCGTTCCAGGACGACCATCCGGTGGCCGTCCACCATCGGCACGGTCGCGCAAACGCGCCCGCGGTGGTAGCAAAAATCGAGATCGCCCCCCTCGGGCGCCAAATAGACTCGCTTCGGCCGCGACGGCACGGCAACCGAGAGAGCGACGTCGCGCAGCGGCAGGCGATCCTCGATGATGTCGAGCCCCTCGGCGCGGCGCTCGGCGACATAGTGCATCAGGTGGACGACCAGCCGCCGGCCCTGCTTAAGGAGCGTCGCCCGGCCGGTTGCCGGCATGGCCACCTCGAGGGCGCGCTCGCCGAGCAGCCGATCCACGAGGGCGCCGACCACGTCGCGGTACACCGGATAGGCCGTCTCGGCATAGGCCGCAAAAAGCGGGGCCTGGGCATAGGCGATGCGGCCTTTGCAGACGATGGCGGGCCGGCGCGTCGAGCGGGCCATCGGCGCTTCACCGTGACCGTAAAAATGCCGGTCGGTGCGGCTGAAGTATGGGTCGCCGAGCGTCGCGAGCACTTTGGCTCCCCGGGCGGCACGGACCTCCGGGCCGGGGCGGTAAAGCGCGTGAGGCATCGCCGGGGCGACGCCGGCCAAGTCCTTGCCGAGGACCAGGTACGGCTGCGAATGCCGCGCCTCGCCCGCGTAGGCGACGGGCCAGCCGGAAAGAACGAAGCGGTCGCTGCCGACGGCCATGCCGGAACGGGCGGTGGCCAGCACCTTTCCCCCTCGCGCGAGGAAACGGGCGACCTTGGCCGCCAGTTTCTCATCCGGCCGCACCTCGTCCGGCAGGACAAGAACCGCGTAACGGGTGAAGTCGGCGTCGGCGTCCACGACGTCGAAGAGGAACTGGCGTTCGGCGAGGATTCGCACGGCGCCGCTCAACGCGGGGCCGATGCCTTGGCCGGGACGGGCGTCGGTAAGAACAGCCACTTGCGCCACGGGCTTTGCGTCGCGGCACCAAGGCTCGCGAGCCTGGATCTGACGGAAGACATTTCCGATTCGGTCGTAGACGGCCGGTTCGAGCCGGCCTCGCGGATGCAAGTGGTCGCCGACACAGACCGCACCCCCCAGCATCAGGGAATGAAAACTCTCCTGTTCGAGAGCGGCCTGCGTCTTGAGGCCCCCGAAGTCGCCCCAGAGCCGGTGGAACCGCGCGGTCATGCCGACGAACGGTTTGCCGAGCGTCCTGGCGAAAGGGCCCATGACGGCAAAGTGCATGTATCCCCATCCCCCGGTCGGCAGACTTTCCACTTCGACGTGGGTGTCGTAGGCCACAAGGTCGCGGGCCGAAAGCGACAAGCACGAGTTGAAGAAGAGGCGGACGTCCTTGCGGACGGCGCGGGCGGCGCGGGCCAGGCGCGCGCACGCCTCGCGAATAATGCGATGGCTGAAGGCGGCGGCCTGGGCATCGTCGCGGCCGTCCACACCCTCGCCGGCCATGCGGTCGGTGCATCGCGGACAGAAACAGGCGGGGTGCGGCTGCATGAGAATGTCGAAGAACAGACCTTCCGCCCGATACCGCTGGAGGATCTCGCGGGCGTAGGCGGCCACGTGGTCCAGGTACGCCGGCGTGTTCAGGCACAGCAAGTGCCAGCCGGGCGTCAGAGGCGGCGTCCCCGCCCGGCCGTCGCGATCGAGGGCGGCCATCTCAGGGTCCGCGCGCCATGTCCGCTCGTCCCAACCGACGGTAAGGTAAACGGCCGTGCGGATCCCCCGACTCTTCAGCGCCTTCATCTGGGCGCCCAAAAGGTCGAACCGCAGGCCCGGATGCATCCGGCCGACCTTCGTGGGATAGTAGCACCAGCCGTGGTGGCATCTGGCGAAAAGGTTGACCTGGCCGACGCCGGCGCGGGCGAAAGTGTCGGCAAAGGCGTCGGGGTCGAAATCGGCGCCGATGCCGCGCACCTCGCCGGGCGTGTGAAAGTCCAGGTGGACCTGAGTGATGGGGAGTTCGAGTCGGCGTCCGGCGGCCATGCAGAATGCTCCTTAACGACCGTCGGCGTTCCGCCGACGGCTAAACGTGACGGCGCTGCGCAGTCGTTGGCGTCGTTTAGCCGCGGCCGGCACGGCCGCGCTCAAGTTTGGCAGCCGTTTCGCCGCCGTTCAAGAGGTATACGAGCGGCAACGGGCGGTCCGCACCCTCGATGAACGCCGGCCGCGCCTGCCACGGCGTCACCGAGAGGACATTCGCCAGGTCCATCCAGTGCTCCAGGCGCCGCGGGGCCAGGTTCCACGTCATATGGAAATGGTTCGCCGGGGCGTACTGCTTGTACTCGGCCATGGTCGCGTACTTCGGGACGACCCAGGTGTGCGGCCAGGTGGGGGTCGAGGTGTGAGCGACGGCCTGGGCGAGTTTGGGGGGCATGTCGTCGGTGACAGCCTCGTCCCAGATGAGGCTGAAGAGGTCGGTCGGCGCGCTGTAGGCCAAGCGGCCGGCCAGCCCGGAGATGCCGCCCGGCGTGAAGAACGTGACCGAGTTGCCGCCGCCGGGGAAGTAGCCGGGATCGGCCTGGGGCATCGAGACGCATTTCATGATTTTTTCGGGCGCGTCGCCGGGCCGGCCGGCCCAGTCGAGGCTGGCCGAGCCGGAGTTGTCGCCGTCCACGAATCCGCGCTGGGCCCAGAGGTCGCCCTTCGTGAACTTGACGCCGAGTTTCCTGGCAAGGGCCTGGATCTCCCACGGTTCCCACACCTTGCGGAAGTCCATGAAGAGGGGCGGCTGGCCGCCGGAGAGCCACGTCATGAAAAGCATCGTGAGGAGCCCCTGGACGTCGGCCTCGGTGGCGAACGGCGTCGGGGGCTTGGCGCCGCGATGGTCGAAGGTGGAGTTGAAGAGGCTCTCGGCCACGTCGCAGATGGGCAGCGGGATGCCCCGCCGGTCGCTGCCCCACTCCAGTTGGTTCATAAACCCGCCGCCGACGGCATCGAGATCCGCCACCAGGTCGCGCATGATGAGGTAAAGGGCGAGCCCGGAGTCGAAGCGGCGGCTGTCGGAGGAGTCCCGCAGTTCGATGCGACTGCCCAGGTGCTTCGCCATCCAACCGCGCAAGCGCCCGAGTTCCTTCGCGTCGTACGCGCCCTTGGCAAGCATGTCGGCCAGGAGTTTCATGTCCAGACGCGTAATCTCCAGGCCGAAAGAGCGCCGCGTGGGGATGACGTGCGCCAGCGCCGTCTCCATGCCCATCGAATCGTGGCCGAATAGGACGACGCGCCGGCCCTTCAGACCCGCGTAGGTGAGCGCGGCATAGCACCAGTCCACGAGGGCGTCGGCCGTCGAGTCGGTCATCTTGGGCTCGGCGCCCGTGTCCGGCCACGTGCCGACGTTCAGCGCCGCGAGGCGCCCCATCTGCGCCAGCGCCCCGTTCAGGGCGTGGGCATAGACGAC
>DATKUU010000467.1:0-4219 GCA_035530455.1 Phycisphaerae bacterium
GGTTGTCGCCGAAGCGTACAATCCGGATATGCGGCGCGGCGAGCTGTTGATCAAGGTCCAGAACGACAAGTGGGCACCTGAGCTTGAGAAGATGGCACGCGGCGAAGATCCGCCCTTCTCGATGTCGTGCAAGGTGCCCTACGACATCTGCTCGGCGTGTCTGAACAAGGCCCCGAGTCGCGCACAATACTGCGACCACCTGAAGGACGAGATGACGCACGTGAAGGAGGCCGGGCACCAGATCTTCGCGATCAACGACCGCCCGTGCTTCTTCGACTACTCCGGCGTGTTCCGCAACGCGGATCGCATCGCGTTCGGGCTGCAGAAAGTTGCATCCACCGGCGAGATGCCCGAGGAGTTCATCCCCTCGACGATGCTCGCCGAGATGTGGGGCCTGAAAGTGCCCAACAGTGTTCTCTACGACAGTTCACCCCGTCCTGTCCAAGAGAAGTTGGCCGCCATGGAACGACTGGCGGCTATGGAGAAGCAGATCGAGGCAACGGGGCGCCTCTTCAACCCGGAGGTTGACGCGGGCACAGCAAACGGTTCGTTGCCGGAAGACGAACTCGACAAGCTGCGCTCGATCGACTGGAACGAGTTGATGGGTGCGCTCTCGCAGGCCAAGATCTGCTTGCCGATGAAGGACTTCTTCAGGCTCATGCTTGGCAACAAGTATGACTCCTACGCGGGAGAGCTGGGCAACGCCCAATCCCTCCTGCCGGGAATCTTCAGCCGCATGTTGAAGAGCGGCGATGGGGTGGAAGACGTCACCGGGAGCCCCGCGTACGACCCGGCGATGTCGCTCGTGCCGAAGTCCATACGGGACGTGATCGAGTCCGTCAAGCCGGGGATGTCGCTCGGCGAGGGACCGGTCGGTCGGCGCCTGTCCGTCACGATCATCCGTGGCGGCGGCCCCGCGCGCCTGCACAAGGCCGCGTCCGTATCCGACGGCATCAGCAAAACGGCGCAGTACATGGCCAAGCAGTACGCAACGTACCAACTCGCGTTCATCCGAGCGCAAGAAGGTGCTGGCGACGGTCTGGCAACCGGATTGGCGTTGCTGCAGAACTACGCGGCGTAGCCGCGCTCTGCCCGCCGACGGACCGTCATCACGCAACTTCGAGCTGCGAGGAGAACGCATATGCCCCCCACTCATGGGAGTGCCATCCGTCTCATCGACGGCTTCCTCAAGCAGGCCGACGCTGACCTGACGAAGAAAGCCTCGAACCTCGATCTCGCAGGCGACGCGAAGACCACCCACCCGTCCGCCAACGTCGACGACAAGACGAAGCCGGCGCCGGAGGGTGCGCGTTCGGCCGAGAACGAGGCAGACGTCAAGAAGAACGTGCCCAACACCATCAACGATGCCGCCAGCGAAAACAAAGGCGGCGAAGAAGAGGGCGCCACGGTCAATGGCGATCAGGGCACATCCACCATGTCGGCAGACTCCGGGCTCAAGGGGAACGTCGACACGCCGAAGAAGGACCACTCGAAGTCGATGTCGGACAGTGGCCCCGGCGATGACACGTTCGGCGGGAACTGGGACAAGGCTTCGGCGGCCAGCGCACTGGTCGGCGAGGCGAACGCCCTGCTCGCCGACGTCGCAATGCTTTCCGGCGTGAAGCAGTCCGCCGCGAAGCAGCCAAGCACCACGGCGCAGACCCCTGCGCCGGAGGACGATGCGGTCGCGCTGTTCAAGGCAGCCGCGGAAGAGTATCCCGAGGACGTTGAGGCGGGATACGTGGCTGCGTCGCTTCTCGCGCAGCAGCTGGGCCTCATGAAGGATGCCGGCGCCGAAGACGAGACGGCCGAAGCCGTCGCCGAGATCCAGAAAGAGGCGGCAGTCGACGCGATGAACTACGTCGACTACCTGACGGGCTACAGCGAGCAGCTGGAGAAGGCCGCAATGCCCATGGGTGCAGATCCCGCAGCTCTGGCCGCGCTCGCCGGCGAAGGCGATGCAGGCGGTGAGATGGGCGTCGAGGAGATGGCCGAGGGTGCAGAGGACGAAGGCGGCCCGGAAGACGTGGCTGAGGACGCCCTCGAAGGTGGCGAAGACGAAGGCGGCATGGGCGAAGAAGTGGGCGGAGACGTCCTCGATCAGCTCGCCGCGGTCCTCGCCGAGGCGGGTATCGATCCCGAAGTACTGGCCCAAGCTCTGGCCGAGCGCGAAGGTGGCGGCGGCGGAGACGAGGCTGGTGGCGCCGGCGCCGAGCTGATGGCCGGCGGGGCCGCTCCCGAGGTCGGTTAGACTTCAGGTGGAGCACAGGCTGAAAGGAGCCTCAGACATGCCGGAGAAGATGGTGACGGTACCGGCGTCCCTGCTCCAGCGCTTCGTGGGCTTCATCGAGAAGTCCGGGGCGCTGCTGGAGAAGGTACAGCATGACGGGGAGCAGGCCAAGCAGGCCGCTCCGAACGCTGCCGAAACGCTTGTAAAGCAGGGGCTCATCGATGAGTCGCAGAAGTCTGCGGCGATCGAGTCCCTCGGTGGCAGCCACGCAAAGGCACTCGAAACGCTTCGTCGCACGGCGACCCACGTGGCGCCGACGTCGATGGGCACGGGCGAGGAGAAGTCGGCGTCGCACACGTCGACGCCGCTCGGCGAGGCCGACGCGCGGTTCAACAAGGCCATGGGCTTCTAGGGCTCGTCCCTAGAGAGCGCGAGAAGGAGAAGAAGCAATGCCCGGAACCAATGTGCCGGACCAGATGTTCAACTACGAGCTGAACCAGAAGAAGGGCTGGCCGTCGCCCTACGCCGTCGACTACTCCGCGGAGTACGCGGATGGCGAGTCCGGCGTGAAGGCCGGCATGGTCGTGTCCATCGATGCGAACGGCAAGCTCGTTCGCGGTCTCTCGGGCGACAACGCCATGGCGATCTTCGCCCTGCAGAACATGACCGACTTCGATGTCCTCTCGGACAGGGGCAACGTGTCGGGCGGCGTCGGCTCGGGCCTCGTGGCCGAGGGCGCCTACGAGCTGCAGAGCACGGAGTTCGTGGACGACACGTACGCACCGAACGACCCGCTCACGGTCGACGACGGCGGCGTGACGCCCGCGAACAAGGGCAAGCTCAAGAAGGGGACGGTCTACACCGACCCCATCGTCGGCGTGGTCTCCGCGGGAGCGATCGCGAGCGAGCACGACTCGACGATCAGCCTGCTGGCCTTCTGGCCGGTGTGGCTGCCGCCGACGCCGTAGTAATTTCGAGAGCAGCGGTTGCTCTCTGATGGAATCTTTGGCTGGGTCGTGTCAGTGACGTGAACGTCAGGCCCGACCCAGCCGGGGGAAGCCAGAAAGAAGGAGACTCACAATGGCAGAGCCTACCCCGAAGCAGGTCAACAACGCCTTCATCGGCATGCTCGATCAGGGGCTGGAGAAGCAGGCACAGGACGCCGTCAACGACTACATCCGTGTCCGGATGCGGGAAGACGGCTTCCACAGGCGGATCATTCCGCCCACGCAGATCACCAACGACGAGCTGGACCGGCAGGTCGACACCGACAAGCCGGTCAAGGTCGTGGACAAGGAACCGAACTCGCCGGCGGCGATCTCGGTCCCGTTCGCGACCCAGCCGGTGAACCGCTACATTCACGGGCCGAGGTTCCGGGTGATGTTCGACCGGATCATGACGCCCCGATTCACCAAGGACATCGACGAGCTGCGCACGTACGACATGGACATCCGGCAGATCCTGTCGGACAACTCCATCAAGGACATGCTCGCCGAAGAGGACGGCAAGTTCATCGCCGTCTGCAACCTGCTCCTCGTGGCGCAGGATGCCGTCGTCCCCGAGACGAACTCGGTTCAGTGGCAGAACATCGGCGGCGGGATCACCCGCGACACGGTCGCGGAAGCGATGAAGATCCTCCCGTCGACGCCGAACCACCTGAACCCGTCGACGGTCCTCATCAACAACGTCTCGATCTGGGACATTGTGAAGTGGGGCCGGGACGAGTCCGGTGGCGACCTGTCGCAGGACCTGCTGGAGCGTGGTTTCGCCGAGCGCGAGATCATGGGCGTCCGCTGGATCGTCACGATCAAGCGGGACCTCGTGCCCAACAGCACGATCTTCCAGTTCGCCGAGCCGAAGTTCCTCGGCAAGTTCTACATCCTCGAAGACACGACGATGTACATCGATCGCAAGGCGTTCATGTTGGAGTTCTATGCCTACGAGTCTTGTGGCTCGTGCATCGCCAACATCGCCGGGGTTGGCCGGGCG
>DATKUU010000468.1:0-10002 GCA_035530455.1 Phycisphaerae bacterium
CTGGCGGGCAAGCCGCCAGTGCCACCCCCGTTGCTGGCTTATCCGACCTATTAGAGGTTTCCGGTGAGCCGGCCCGAAAATCTAGTCACCCCCTTCCGCCCGGCCGAGGCCGCACGATTTCCGCAGAAAATCCAGGCCGTAGTCCATGCGGCTGCGGGCGGTGGACTCGGGGCACCCGACGATTTCGGCGATTTCGCGGTACGACAGACTCTGGAGGGCCCGCAGGACGACCACCTCGCGATAGATGATCGGCAATTGGCCGAGCGCCTGCGCCAGGCGCGCCATATCCTCGTGCCAGGCGGCCGTATCAAGCGCGTCCGACTCGCCCGAAGCGGAGCGCGACTCCGCGAGGTCCTGGAAATCGTCGGTGACGACGGCCCGCTTCTTCTTCAGAAAATCGGTCGCCAGGTTCCGCGCGATGGTGTAGAACCACGTGCTGAACCGCCTCGGGTAAGCGTAGAGGTCGGCCTTCACGAGAATCCGCAGAAACGTTTCCTGGGCGAGGGAGTCGGCTTCCGCGCGGTTGCCGACGAGGCGATAGAGGTAACTGGTGATCGGCCCGCGGTAGCGTGCGAAGAGGCGGTTGAAGGCGTCCTCCTCGCGCTTCTGCTGGAGGCGGAGCATCAGGTCTTCGTCGCTGGCGGTCTTTTCTCCCATCCCGCCCCGTCGCCTCCACCGGTCGCCCGGAGACTGTTTCAGAACCGGGATGCGGCACCGATCCCTTAAGCGCGGCGGGTGCCACGCTTTCGCTTGCCGAAAGCGTGCGCCTCATGCTTTCGCAAGCGAAAGCATGGCAGCCTGCTCCAGGTTCTGAAACAGTTCCTCAGCCTCGGGCCGCCTCTGCGTCCGCCGGCTCCTCGTCGCCGGACCGCACGATGAGTCCCAACCGCATCGCCACCCCGCGCAGGCGCTCCGTCAGCCCGTAGCCGAAACTAAACAGAATCGGCGTCAAAATCAACGTAAAGACGGTCGAGACCGCCAGGCCGCCCACCACCACGCTGCCGAGGCCCTGGTACAACTCGCTGCCGGGGCCCGGCCTGAGAACCAGCGTCAACATGCCGAAAATGCTCGTCAGCGTGCTCATGAAGATGGGCCGGATGCGGCTCTCGACGCTGGCGACGATCGCCCGCCGAAGGTCCAGCCGCTCCGCGCGCATAAAGTTCAGCGCCTGGTGCACGACGAGGATGGCGTTGTTGACCACGATGCCGATGAGAATGACGAACCCGAGCATGGTCACGACGTCGAGTTGCGGCGGCGCCACGCCGCGCAGCATGTTGTAGATCGTAATCGCCCACAGCATCGTGTAGCCGCCGACGATGGCGAGCGGCACGCTGACCATAATGACCAGCGGGTGGGCGAAACTCTCAAAGAGCGCCGCCATCAAAAGGTACGTGATGACCAGCGCCAGCACCAGGCTCCACTTCAGCGCCGCCAGCATCCGCGCCAGGTCCGCCGCCGTCCCGCGAAGGTCCACAATGTAGTTCGCCGGGATCGTCCCGTCCGCCTTCAGCGGCTCCAGGACGTCGCCCTTGATGTGCTCAATCACCGCACCCATCGCCACGTCCTGCTGCAAGACCAGCGTCAACTCCACGCTCCGCTGCTGCTCGGTGTGCTCGATGACATTGAACCCCGCCGCCGGCTCGACGGGCGCAAGTTCCCCCAGCGGCACGGGCCGGCCGCGCGGCGTCCACACCGGCAGCGCTCCCAATTGCTCGATGTGTTCCCGGTACTGGGGCGCCCCGCGCAGGGTCAGGTCCAGTTCGTTCCCGCTCTCCTCGCGGAAGTCCGCCACCTTGAAACCGCTCACGATCGCCCCGATCGTGTACCCCACGTCGCGGGCCGTCAGACCCGCGTCCGCCGCACGCTTCCGGTCCACCGTCGGCCGCAGTTCCCAGTTCCCCAGTTTGAAACTTGGCAGGATGTACGTGATGCCTTCCTGCCCCGCCAACCCTCCCATGACGGCCCCGGCGATGTGGTAGAGGCGGTTGATGTCGTCGCCCCGGACCACCAGCGAAATCTGCTGGCCCCCCATCATCCCGCGGCGCTGAAACAGGCCCAGCTGCGCCACTTGGGCCGTCACCCCCGCGATCGGCTCGCGCAGAAACTTGCCGTTCCGCTCAAACCACCCCTCAATCGCAAACGCGGGCATAAAAGGCGGCGGCGTATTGCCCAACGCCGCACCGATTCGCTCCACCAACGCTCGCGCCGCGTTCTCATCCGCCGCACGCACACCGAAAAACATCTGGTCCCCCAGCGTCACAATGAAGAACCGCTCGACGCCCGGAAGGCCCTGCACCCGACGCTCCATCTCCTGCGCCACCACCAGGTTGTGCTCCACGCTCGATCCCGCCTCCGTGTTCACGAAACCGAACACGAAGTTCCGGTTCCCGAGCGGCAGATACGTGGCCGGCGTCTGGTACACGAAGAAGACGAGCAGGTACACAAACGCCCCCAGAATCGCTCCGCCCACCACGAGGCGCCGTCTCACGCCCTCCATCAGCCACTGCGCCTGGAGCACAAGGCCCCGCTTGATCATCGCCCCCCACCACGCCAGGACGTCCATCGTCCGCAGCCGCTCCAGGCCCAGATACTCGCCGACATCTCTATATCGCTCGTCCAACCGCACGCACAGCCGCGGAAACTCGCACGCCAGGCCCAGAAGGATCGCCACGAGCAAGACGCCCGGAATGACGCCCGGCGTCAGGCCCGACAGCATGGCGCTCGCCGGTCCCAGGTCCAACCACTTCGCCGGCGGCGGAACGACCCCCTTCCATGCCAGCATCCCCCCCACCAGCAGCACCACCAGCGCCACGCACACCAGGGCCATCAGGCCCGTCACGCCGACCATTCCGCGCAGGAACCACTTCGCCATCGCCCGCCGCGATTGGTAGATCCGCTCCGGGCTGTACCGCAGACACCGTTGCGGAATTTCGGACACCAGGCTGAGGACAACTGTGGCCGCGCCCGCCAAGAAACCGACAAATGCCCAGCCGGCGGACACATGCTCCAGCGCTCGGCCCAACAAGCCGCCGATGCCGCCCGACGACGCCGCCACAGGCTCTACAACACCCCACCAAGCCAGCAGCAACGCCACCAACACCACCAGGAGCCAGACCAGAAACACCACGGCGACGACGCCCGCCAAAATCGTAAGACCCAGGCCGACCCACAAGAGCGGACGGATGACATAGCGATGCCACGGTCCGGTTTTCTCCGCGGCGGGCAGCGATTCCCTCTCTTTCCGCACCGCCAGAATCTTGGCCGCCAGCATCGGAATGACCGTCAAGGAAACCACCAACGATATCACCACGCTGATGGAGATCGCCAGCGCGATGTCGCGGAAAAGTTGGCCCGCCTCCTCCTGAATCAAAAGGATCGGCACGAACACCGCCACCGTCGTCAGCGTCGAGGCCAGCACCGCGCCCCACACCTCCCCGGCGCCCGCCAGCGCCGCCGCCGGCGCACTCTTGCCCATCTGCCGGTGGCGATAAATGTTCTCCAGCACCACGATGGCGTTGTCCACCAGCATCCCGATGGCAAACGCCAGGCCCGCCAGGCTCACGACGTTCAGCGTACGCCCCAACATCCACAAAAAGATAAACGTCGAAATAAAACTGATGGGAATGGTGACGAAAATCGTCAGGATCGCACGCCAGTTCCGAAGAAACAGAATCAGCACCGTCCCCGCCAGAATCGCGCAGAAAATCACGTTCTCCTGGAGTTGCCCAATCGAGCGATCCACGTACTCCGCCTCGTCGTACACCACCGTCATCTCGCGGTGCATCGGCGCCAGCACGTCGGCGTTCAGCAAATCCACCTTCTCATACACATGCTTCAGAATCTCGACGACGTTCTCGCCCGTCTTCTTATAGACCGCAAACACGATGCCCGGCTGCCCGTCAATCCGAACGTACGCCTCCGCGTCCTTGAACTGCTGCTGGTCCACCCGCAGAATCTCCCCCAGCCTGACGTCCGGCATCCCCGGCCGCCTCAGCAGCACGTTCTCCACGTCCGCCGCCGTCCGAAACTGCCCCACCGTCCGCACCACCCACCGGTTCTTCGATTCCTCAATCCGGCCGCCGCGCGTGTTCTCGTTCTCCGCCGACAGCAGTTGCGCCAGGTCCAGCGGCCTCAACTGGTACGACGCCAACGCGTATGGATCGAACGCCGCCTCCACCTGACGCTCACGCCCCCCATAGACTTCCACCCGGCTCACGCCCGAGATGCGCTTCAGTTCCGGCTCCAGCACGTCCTCCGCAAACTCCCGAAGGTCGTCGCTCGTCTCCCCCTTCCCCTTCAGGCTGATGAAGCACACCGGGTGCGAAAACTGTTCGCCGAAGAACAGCACCGGGTCGTCGGCTTCGTCCGGCAGGTCCCGCACCACGTTCAACTTGTTGATGACGTCAATCGAGGCGATGTCCAGGTCCGTACCCCAGTCGAACTCCAACCGTACCGACGCCGAGTTCTCCTGGCTCGACGACGTCATCTCCCGCATCCCCTCCACCGCGTTCAACTGCTTCTCCAACTTGTCCACAATCTCCTGCTCGATCTCCTGCGGCGCAGCCCCCATATACCGCACCGTCACCCCGATCACCGGCGCCTCGACCTCCGGCGTCAATTGGCGCGGAATCCCCACCATCGCTATCACGCCGAAAAGGAGCGCCAGCAGCACCGCCACAATCACCGGCACCGCATGCCGAACGCAGAATCCGATGAGATTCATTCGCCCGCTCCCTCGCCACGGCGAAGTCCCGATTCATCGGGACGAAGCCGGGCCGCCCCCTCCTTCGGACGCTCCACCACCGCCGCTCCGGGGCTCAAAAGGTACGTCCCACGCACCACCAGCGGCGTCCCCGCCGCCAGGCCCTCCGCCTCCACCTCCATCCACGCCCCGTACCCCCCGATGATCTTCACGCGGATCGCGACCGCAAACTTCACCCCTGCCGGCGCCACTCCCGCCTCCGCCGCTTTCTTGGCAATCAGCGCCCCGCGCTCCGCCATTTCCGCCATTTGCTCCCGCTCCGCCGCCGTCGGTTCCTTCTTCGACTCGCGCGCCGCGGCCGCCGCCGGAGGCCGGTCCGTCACCGTGTACACAAGGTCCACACCGCCCTGACGAATCACCGCGTCCTTCGGCACCAGCAGCGCCTCGTGCTCCTCACCCACCGGCAGCCAGACGTGCGCCAGCATCCCCGCCGCAATCACCGGACGATCCCCCTCCGTCTCGTTCGCCACGTCCACGCGCACCGTCGCCGTGTGCGTCGCCTCCTCCGAATACGGAACCACCTGCGACACCGTTCCCGCAAACTCGCGGTCCTCCAAGCCCCCCACCACCACCGGCGCCGGCGCTCCCTTCACGACACCCCCCAGATACCGTTCCGGAACGTCCAGCGCAACCCGCACCACCCCGAGGTCCACCACCTCCGCCACCGGATTCCCCACGCTCACCCATTCCCCCGCCTCGCAATGCTTGCGGACGACGAACCCGTCGTACGGCATGGCAATGGTCATCTTCGCCAGACGGTCCTCGAGCGCCTTGACCAGCGCATCCTGGGCCGCCGCCTGGCCGCGCGCCTGCTCGATGTCCTCCACGCGGTACCCGCTCGTCACCAGGTCCAGACTTGCCTTCGCCGCCGCCTGCGCCTCTTTCGCCTGACGATACGACGCCTCCACCGCGTCCATCTCCGCCGGCGTGCTGGCACCTTCCGCCAACAGGTTCTTCGTCCGCTCGTACTCCTGCTCCCAACGCGCAAGCGACGCCCGCGCCGACGCCTCCGCCGCCTGCGCCTGGCGAATCTCCTCCTCCCGATACCCCTCCGTCATCTTCGCAAGCGCCGCCGCCGCCGCCTGCAGTTGCCCGCGCGCCTGCGCCAACTCCAACTCCACCGGCAACCGCCGCAGTTGACACACCGGCTCGCCCGCCCGGACGAAATCGCCCTCGTCCGCCACCATCGCCTCGACGCGCCCCGCCACCTCCGCCGCGAGCACGCTTTGCCGACGCGCCTCAGCCGTCCCCGATAGTTCCACCGACCGCCGGATAACCTTCCGGACCGCCGGCTCCAGGGCGACCGGCGCCGGACCGAACTGCGCCCGCGCCGGAGCCGCCCAGATGGCAACCGCCGCCCCCGCCGCGATAAATGCTCCCGCCAGCCTCTTACGTTTCATGTCCCGCTCCTGTGTCGGTTCCTCTTTTACTACGTTACTTCGTCACTCCGTCACTCCGTCACTTGCTTTCTTCCCGCCAATTGTTAACAACCGTAAACCATTTCCCGTATGATACGTCCCCGCCCCTCTCTGCGTCAACATGCCCGCTTGCCACGGCGACTTCTCACGGCGAAGCCTTTGACGAAGTTTACCCGCCTGTGGCGGGCTTTCGCTTGCGAAAGCATGGGGATAGCGCGGCGGGCATTTTACCCGCCTTTGGCGGGCCTGCCCCCTGCGCGCTGTCACCCTGAGCGCAGCGAACGGGTCTCGCCGTGGCCGTTGCCGTCGTCTGTTCGATCCGCAATCCCTGGTCGCCGTGGCGACTGCAATCCCTGGTCGCCGTGGCGACCGCAATCGGAAGAATGTATTGACAACCCCCGACTTCGTCGGCTATACTTCCGGGCGACCCATAAGGCTTACAGGCTGTTTCATAACCCCCTCTCCCTCGATGCTTGCCCGCCTGTGGCGGGGGAGAGGGCGGGGTGAGGGTGAATCGCCCCCGCTTTCGCGGGCCTCTTTTGCGGCACTCCCAACCGGGTTTGGGGTGTTAGGCGGATCGGCCTAGACATTGTTAGGCGCCGTGGAGGCGCATCTGTGCCTGAGTTTTCAGTCCAGTTCGACTTGGCAGCCTTCCAATCGCTCGATCAGCTAGCATTGCTTGCGCGTCAGGATTACAACCTCGGTGGCGCTGGCGACTGGTTCGGCGAGTTTCGCGGTGGCCTCTACGGCTTCTATACCCGATTGTACGGAGTCCAGCGGCACTACTTCGAAGTTCACGCATGGCTGCCGGGTGTCCGAATCCAGAATGCGGAGTATCATCTGGCATCTATCCTGTTTCAGATGGACTCAGCTTTGGAGTGCCTTACCTTTGCGCTCAACTCGCTCGGGTGGGTCGTGATGCCAGCCGGTTTCCGAGATGTGACGGATGCCAAGGCACTGAAGCGGATTAGCCCACTTGATATCCTTGGGGATGCAACGAAGAATCCTCCCATCGCACCTCTGCCCGGCTACCAAAGAGTTTTCCCGACCATTCGGGGAGCATGGCAGAACGAAGCACAGTTAATCGCTCAAGTCCGCGACCTTCATGATGTTTCCAAGCACCGACGCACAATCTTTGTGGGAGGCCAGGCAAGATCGGACCCGCCAGATGGCTTCTTCGAGACGCTCGGGATTCCAAAGGATGCGCGCATTCCTGCCCCCTTGTTGCCGATGGCGGAGATCATCCTCCAGGACGATCCCAAACTGCCTGCGGTTCGCAGAAGGGCCAAGGCAGTACGGCAGGGCGAGTTGCTAGAGGACATTGTGCCGTCATTCGCAGCATTGATCAAGACAACTGGAACGGCCGCGCTCGGAGATGCGCAGGCGAATGTTCCCCTCAAGGAGAAACGGTTGCGCCGATGACAACCGGGAGATTCCTTCAGGCGCTGCACCCGACCCGGCCCGCATGTTTGCTTTTCGGGTTTCGTTGCTCACCGCGCGGGCCGGGCAGGTGAGTTAGTCGTTACGCGTACTCCTTGTCAATCCGCACCTGGCCGCAGTCAAGGCATAGGCAGCGAAGGCGGGCTCAAATCAAAAATCGAAAATCTTTTGCTCCTTCCGCCCTTCCGCTGCCGTGGTATAATGATCCGCGCCTTGACCGTGAACGACATCCTGGACAAACAAATCGCGAAGAAACTTGCTTGACGTTTTGCTTACGCGCTCGGCGAAGTCCCATGGCAAGGATACAGGATTCCGACACAATGCACGGAGAAATATGTGTTGCCTCCATGGAATTAGTCGGTAACCATGAGGCGTAGGGGATAGGGAGTGAACGGCTTGACTACTCTCGAGATATCGGCTTCTTCCGTCGCGTGGTATGCGGCCATCGTTGCCACGGTTTCTGCCGCTGTCTCTGCCTATAACATACTGCGCGATCGTGCAAGATTACTCATCAGGGTGGCAGCCAATATGCGGTTCCTCAACGCTGAAAGCCCATCCGAGAGTGGGCTTTTCATTGTCGTAACGGTTGTGAACTCCGGGCGCCGCCCTATTACCATCACTCACGTGTGGTTAGAAGGGGGCAGGAAGACCGAGAAACTGCTCTTCGCAGGGAGCGTTATACAAGGCGCGCGCGAACTCACAGAAGGAAAATGGGCAGACTACCGCTGTAAACAAGAAGGTTTGGACAAGCAGTTGTTCAAATACGTGTGCGTAACTGATTCCACAGGGCGCATCCACCGAAAGAGAGTAGCCCGCCACGTGCGCCGAGCTATAATGCAAACATAAGAGGGATGGAAAGGGAAACGAATGAATTCTGTCGGGCATACATCGAGACAATTCGCTGGGCGTGCTTGTGTCCCGCCAGGAGTATTGGCTTTTCTCACCTGGGCCATCTTCTTCTCGGCAGGGAACGCGCACGCTCAGGCAGGGGGTGCTGGTCCTAGAACATTGGAACTCGGTCACGAATACTCGACCCAAGGGCACCCTAAAGCCAAAGGTCTGACGGTCACGCTCCAGTATCCTACTGGATGGCAGAGAGCAGAAGGGGAGAGGCCCAACGTTGTTCAAAAGTTCTCGGAGCAGCGGTCAGATGGTCTGTCAAGGATGGCACTTCTTCTAATCAAGTATCTCCCGAAGGAGATAGCAGACATCCCAGAGGCTGACCTGTACGGCGAATTGTCTAGCATGGACGACCTGGCGCAGGAGTTGAGGGACATGTTTCCTCCCGGCGCTCGCATCCTGAGCGCCGTTGTCACCAAGTACGATGGCGCTCCAGGCCTGCTCTGCGTGTACGTGATGCAAGGTGAACGGGCAGGTTTTCAGTTAGAGATGCACGTGGTCCAGCACACGGTTTTCCATGGGGGAAAGATTCTTCTGCTTGAATGCAGTGCTGGCGGTCTTGCCGGTTCTACCGCTATCACCTCACTGTTTCAAGAATCCCGGGATCTATTCACCCTGATGGGGAATAGCATTGTCCTTCAGGACAAGTGGGCTAGGGCTTACGACCCTCCGGCAAGAACGGGGGCATCAAGTTCTGATGGCTCTGTCGATGACGCTTGGATACTTGGGCTTGTTCTGTCTCTCGTCCTCACTTGGGGGATTGGTTTGACGCCCCCGCTCCTAATACGGTTTGCTATGCTGCGCCGGCCTCTTTCCAAGGCGTGGGCCTGGGGCGTTGCCGCGTGTTTTCTCTTCGTCAACTTGGTCATATTTGTGGCAATGGGGAGTCAGAGTAAGACTCACTTTGCCCTGATTCTGGTGGCTTGGGCATCCTATGGAATACTTCGTGCAGGTGGGAAAAACTTCCTCCCCACGCCCCCCTCTTCACCAGACCAAAGTGTGGTATGAGATGCGGAATTGGGGATTCCGGGGACAGGATACCCATGGGAGTTCGGGGGACACAGTCTGCTTTCGGTTTTCCGATTTCCAGCCCTTGTCCTGAGCGATCCCGGCGCGCCGGGAGAGTCGAAGGGTCCCTGTTTGACGTTGGACCCCTTTGGGGTCCCTGTTCCTTCAAAGGAGCCCTTCGGGCCGGCGACACCCTTCAACAGCAGGCTTGAGGCTTCAGGCTGGGGGCCGCCAGGCCTCGCGGCCTGTCGAGCCCGCGGGCTGGAGGTCAGGCCAAAGGCCTGAAACATCATAGTCCCGGCGCGCCGGGACGATGGCGGGTCCAAAGTCGAAGACGGCAGGCTGGAGGCTTGAGACTTTGGACCTTGGACCATCCCCTCGTCCTGCCGTCCCCCAATCCTCCCTCTGCGATCTCTGCGTTCTCTGCGTTGAAACCACCTTCCCCCCGGCATGCAAATCCCGTGCCAAACTTCG
>DATKUU010000469.1:0-8013 GCA_035530455.1 Phycisphaerae bacterium
CGTTGTCGCCCGTCTCGGCCATGCTCAGCCGCTTATAATGATTGTGCACCGCCACCGAGACGGCCTTCTTCGCGTGCTCCTGGCCGATGACGTACAGGTCCAGGAAGTCCTTGATCTCGCGCGGCGTGGGGATGCGTCCCAGGGTGGACCGTCGCGGCCGGACCCGCCGACGCTCCTCCATCACCACCGTGTTGCACAATTGGACGCAGTCGGCGCAGATGAACGCCCCGCCGCGCCCCTCCACCAGGGCCCCGGTGTCCCGCTGGCTGCGACCGCAGAAACTGCACTTCGGCCCGGAGCCGGAACCTTTCGACCCGCCGCTACCTTGTGCCATGACCTTCGCTCCCTGCGTCGGCGCCGTCGGAGGCGCCCTTTTCACTTATCGGACCGCTCGGCCGCCCGCCTTCACCCCTCGCCGCGGGGGCGCCCGTGCCCGCCATTCGGTTGCGGATCGCCTCGTACTCGTTCTCGGTGATGCGGCCGGCGTCGCGCTCACGCCTCAGATGCTCCAGGTCGAGCGCCCCGCCCGGTCCCGAACGCTTCGCCGACCGCTGCATCCAGTACCGCACCAGAATCAGCACCACAAACAGCGCCCCCAGGGCCGCCACCCCCATCACGGCAAACACCATCAGCCGCTCGAAGGCGGGCGTCTCCCAGACGGGCCTCAAGGGTACTTCGGTGCTGAGCATCCGACGTCTCCCGCCCCGTAGCAGAGACCGTCCCCCGCTACGGAGCTTGCCCGCGCGCCGCCTCGGACTTCGGACGCCGGCTCATCAGGTCCGCCAGCGCGTCCGGCGCCGGTTTCCCCTCAAACAGCACCGCATGCACCTCCTGCGTAATCGGCATCTCCACGCCGCATTTGGCCGCCAGGGCCACGACGCTCCGCGTCGTCTCGACGCCCTCGGCCTCGACGCGGCCCATTTCCGCCAGCACCTCGTCCAGCCGCCGCCCCCGCCCGAGCTCTTGCCCCACGTGATGGTTGCGGCTAAGACCTGAGACGCACGTCGTCACGAGGTCCCCCAGGCCCGCCAGGCCGGCGAACGTCTCCGCCCGCGCCCCCAGTGCCGTCCCCAGCCGCGTCATCTCCACCAGGCCCCGTGTCACCAGGGCCGCCTTCGCGTTCGACCCGAGTTCCAGCCCGTCGCAGATCCCCGCCGCGATGGCCGTGATGTTCTTTAGCGCCCCGCCCAACTCCACGCCCACCAGGTCGTCGTTCGTGTAGATGCGGAAGTAGGGCGTCGAGAAGGCGTCGCGGGCGGCCTCGGCGTCCCGGGCATCGTGCGACGCCACCACCACCGTCGCCGGCAGACCCGCGGCTACCTCGCGCGACAGGCACGGGCCCGAGAGGATCACCACCCGCCGATTGCCCCCCACCACCGCCTGGAAGACCTCGCTCGGACGAAGCAGCGTCTCCCGCTCGATGCCCTTGACCACCGAGACGTAAAGCGCCTCGGCCGGCAGGGCCTCCCGCACCCGCTCCAGCACCCCCCGCAGGTGCCGCGTCGGCACGGCAATCACCACAACCTCCGCTCCGTCGCAGACTTGCGCCGCGTCGGTCGAGACAGCCAGCGTCTCCGGCAGGGGGAACCCCGGCAGGAACCGCTTGTTCTCTCGCTCGCGGCGGAGGTCCCGGGCGTGCTCCTCAAACGCCGACCACATCCGCACCCGCCGACCGTTTTGGGCCAAGAGCAGGGCGCTCAGCGTCCCCATCGCCCCGTCGCCGATTATCGCGGCCCGCTTGATCATGGTAGAATCTCTCCAGCTCCGCCCCTCCAGTTTAGGCGGAAGGGCACATTTTGCCAACACTCTTTCGCTAGAAGTTCTGCCGTAAGTCGCGGGCCAAACCTCGTCCGCCGGTCCGCCGCGGGGCTGGCGGAAGGCGGGCCAGCGCCTGCAGATTGCCGGGGCCGGCCGGGTGGCGGTCGCAGTCGTCGACAGTCAACGGCGTGTCGGCACTTGACAGATACAAGGATGCGGCGTAACGTAACGTCAGGCCCGCCCGGACGGCGGGCCGATAGGGGCTTCGGGTCAGGCCGCGCCGAACTCCAATTTCACCTACTTTCTGGATGCGGCCTTCTCCTTGGGAGAAGATGATGGGGCCTCGGATCCTATGGCTGGCGCTCTTACTTGGCGCCGGCGGCTGCTCAGCCAACCGAGTCCCGGCGGAGCTCGGCGATGCGGGGGCGGCCAAGCCTGCTGCATCGCCGCGGTCGTGGTCCCTGGCGGACCTGCCCAAGGCGGATCTCTCCGATGAGGCAATTCGGGCGATCCTTTCCAAGGCACCCGAAGGAGATCATCATCTTTCTCTCGACACCAGCGACAGCGATTGGACTTTTTCGGAGGTGGAGCAGACAAATCGGCGATTGAACCAGATGGAGGTCCGCTTTCTCCTCAATCGCGTTCCCCTGGGAACCGGGGACCAGGGTTTGGCCAATCTTCGGAAACTTGCGGCCATGTTGCCACGGGGAACCTACATCACGGCGGACCATTGCCTCACATGCCAGACGAACCGGTGGTCCGAGAGAATCCGTAAAATCGGGAAGGAGTCAATGGCCTCCAGCGGCGTCACGATCACCTGTGACGGGGCCTTCTGACCTCAAACCCCCAAGCACTCTGCCGAGCAACCGTGGAAGTATTGCCGGGGAGTCCGTAGGACACGCCCCTTATCTCCTTACGCCGGCGGCGGGCGCCCGGAGATGGTGGTAGAGCGTATCCCGGCGAACGGGCACGCGTCCGGCCCGGCGGATGGCGTCGGCCATCGCCTCCAGGGTCAGCGATTGGCCGTACCGTCCCCCCGCCGACCGCGTGATATTCTCCGCCAGCAGCGTCCCGCCCAGGTCGTTGACGCCGCAGGAAAAGGCCTCTGTGGCCGCTTCCAGGCCCAGTTTGCACCAGGAGGATTGGACGTTCGGCAGGAGCCGCCCGAAAAAGAGCCTCGCCACGGCATAGTGCAGGAAGGCGTCCTCCTTGGGGATCATCTCGGTGATGCCGCGGTCCCGCCCCAGCGGTGTATTGTACGGGATGAAGACCAGGGGGATGTACTCGGTGAACCCGCCCGTCTCGGCCTGTAAATCCCGCAGGAGCCGCAGGTGCCGGGCCACATGCTCCGGCCGCTCGATGTGGCCGAAAAGTATCGTCGCGGTGCTGCGGATGCCCATAGAGTGGGCCGTGCGGACGATTTCGAGCCATCGGGCGGTCGAAAGTTTCCCCGGGCAAATCACCTGCCGGACCTCGTCCACCAGGACCTCCGCGGCTGTCCCGCAGAGGCTCCCATACCCCGCCTGGCGGAGTTTCTCCAGCGCCTCGCCGACCGAGAGGCCTGCCCGCCCGGCATAGTAGTCCACTTCCATCGGGCTGAGGGCGTGGATGTGGATGTGCGGGTGCGCCTCATGCACCGCCGCGAAAAGGGCCAGGAGATAATCGAATGTGATGGCTGGATTCAAGCCGCCGACCATGCAAACCTCGTCCAGGCCCGGCGGATTGCCCGCCAGGCGGACGACTTCCTCGGGGCTCATGATGAACTCGTCCGGCGACCCCGGCCGGACGTTGTACGCGCAGAACCCGCAGGCCGCCTCGCAGGCGTTGGTGAAGTTGATGTTGCGGTTGAAAATGTAGGAAACCCGCAGATCGTTGATTTCGCGATTCAGGCGGTCTGCGGCCTCGAAAACGGGCTTTCGCGCCGGGCCCCTCGGAAGGCGCAGCAGGGCCGCTGCGTCCTCTTCGGAGAGAGGAAAGCCGTCGAACGGTTTTCGGAGGATCGCGCGTGGGTCCATGGTATCCGCTCGGTTTGGGCCTTGGAGTATAGTCGGGGAGGGGAGGAGGGTCAATGCGGGAAGCCCGATTGCGGATTTCGGATTCCGGCCCCTCGACCATGCTCGGGCCGCCCTGAGCGAGGTCGAAGGGCGGATTCCGGATTCAACGGCGGACGGCAAAACGGCACGCGTTCGGTCGGCGTGCGGCGTTTCCGATGGCACAGTGGCGTCCGTGCCCCGCCGTGCCCCGCAGAGCCCCGAAACGCCCTCGCTTTGCCCCGGTTTTGCCCCGCAGGACCCTCGTTTTGCCTCGTCTTAAATGGGGCGGCGCGGGGCGATGGCACAGCGCGCCGGAATTGGGGCGCGATTGGCATGAGATTTGCTGCGCGAGGGTGGAGGCTGGGGACTGGAGGAGGAAGGATGGGCGACCAGGTGGGCGGGATGACTGAGCGGCTGAGGAAGGGGGGGTGCCCAGATTCCATAATTCCCTCTTGCCTTTTTGCCCGATAGGGGTAATAATGGTCAGTGAGGAGGAATGGGCGATGACGACCAAGACGGTGGACGGGCGGGGGCGGATTACGCTGGGTCCGCGTTACGCGAACCGGCTGGTGATCGTGCGCGAGCACGAGGACGGTGCGCTGGAGATCATTCCGGCGGAGGCGGTTCCGGCCCGCGAAGCATGGCTATACAAGAATGCCAAGGCGTTGGAGGCGGTTCGGAGCGGCCTGGAGGAAGCGCGCGCGGGCCGGTTCGCCGAGGCCCCGGATCTGAAGGCCGGGCCGAAAGACGATGAGGATGATCGCTGATGGCCGCCGTCCGATGGACGCCCACGGCGCGCCGCCGGTACGAGGAACTCCAGGCTTCGGCCGACCGGGCGGGGCGGACGCGGGGGCGGAGCGGCAAGGCCAAGTCGTCGCGGCAGGAAGGGCTTTTCAAGCAGGTGCGGAAGACGATCCTGCTCCTGGCGGAGAATCCGCGGCATCCGGGCCTCCAGACGCACGCTTACCATTCGTTGGAAAGCCCCTTCGACCCGAAGGCCAAGGTGTTCGAGGCGTATGCGCAGCACCGAACGCCGGGGGCGTATCGGGTGTTCTGGTGCTACGGTCCGGGGGCGGGCGAGATCACGATCCTGGCGATTACGCCGCATCCGTGATGCCGTCGGTGGATTTGGCGGTGGTTTTTACCGCAGCCCGGCCGAAGGTCCCTGCGGGAAGGGCCCCTTTCGTGACATGGGGAGAGCGCCCGCCCCCAAGGGGGTCCAAAGGGAACAGGGACACAGGCGGGTAAACTCCGAGCGCAGAGGGGAAGATAGGTAAAGAAAGAGCCCGGAAACCGGAACCCGGAAACCGGAAAGAGAAGCAAAGCATCACGGCGAGATCCCTCGACTGCGCTCGGGATGACGCGCGGCGAACATCCGCTGCGCTGTCACTTGGAACTTTGAATCTGGAACTTGGAACTGCTTTCGCAGTCTCAAGCTCGCCGTCAACCTATGAATTCGATGCAGCCGATCAGCAAGAGGACGCCGGTGAGAGCGAAGGCCAAGACATTTAGAATCGTTGTGATAACAATCGCCTTGAGACGAGTTTGTCGCAGCGACTTGCTGAGCCATGGCAGCGCGGCGAGAAGGACGATGACGGAGAAGAACAGGACCGCCTTATCGGGATGCACGGGAATGCCTTTTCGGTTGCCGTAGGTGAAGTTGATGACGAGCCAGCGAACCGATGCGGCCAGGTTCAGGCAGAAGGCGGCGATTGCGCATCCGAGGAGGGCGGCTCTAACGATTCGGCGTATCATCGGCGGAATCCTTTGTCCGGCACTTCGGGGGACGCGATGGCCGTTTCCGCGCGGTTAGGAGCGGGCCCTGGAATTCCAGCCCGCCGTGCGGCGAATCCATTAGAAGCGAGCGGCCGGCCTTCGCCTTCGCCCGAGGAGCGCCAGAACGCCTCCGGCCAGGAGCGCCAGCGTCCCCGGCTCCGGCGTGATGTTGATCGAGGGAATCTGAAGTGTGCCTGAGGTTGTCGTGGCAGGCATCTGCGCATAGTCGCCCAGGATGCCATTGAACTCGATCTCGTCGGTCCCCCAGAACTCGTTGCCAGAGGCAATCGTGAAGTTCGATCCGTCCAGGATGCCGATATAGGGGTTTCCCGTCCCCGGGTCTATCGCGATCTTGTGAACCGCAATCCACGATGTCGGATAGGCGCCGACGCCCAATGTTGCTCTGTCATAGGCTCCTGATATATAGCCAGGATCACTAACATAATTATTTTTCAAAAACGCAACAGGGATAAGACCACCACCGCTTGATATAAAGCCTCCCAATTCATAATAAACATCAGTTGGGGTAGCCCCAGTAACCGTAAAATCTTTTGCAACGTTATTCTTTATACTCTGCAAATCTATCCCGGGCATTAACTCTTCCCAAGAAAAAATCACCGTTGCCGCCTCTGCTTTGCCGGCATGGCTGGCAAATGCCAGGGCAACCGCAATCGCGGCCACCGCCGCAGCGAGGAGGGGGCGGGGCCCGCGTGCGGTCCGCGCGACGGCGGAGCGGGGCGAGGCGGCCCGAAGAAGGTTCCTTTTCTGCGGCAGGACCATCGGCAAGCAAGACATGGAACCCCCTTTCACGGCCAGAAACGGCTCCGGGGCATCCCGGAGGCCGAGAGTAATATACACCGGATTTGACGGAAAGCAAACGGAATCGTGAGGCGGAGTAGGACTAGGGTGTGACCATTTTTTCTGGCACGAGCATTCCCTGGGAACGACCCTAAGTTTGTCATTTCGACCGAGTCCGCCGGAGGCGGACGAGCGGAGAAATCTCGTAGTGCAAAAGGCCAAACGACCACGGCGAGACCCCTCCGCTCCGGTCGGGGTGACACTCCGTGCGGCGGGGTGATTGAGAGTTGTCATTCCGAGGGAGTCCCGAAGGGACGAGTCGAGGAATCTCGCCGTGCGTTGTTGTTTTTCATCAAGCGAGACGGACGGCAACGGATTCGAGGCGAGACCCCTCCGCTTCGGTCGGGGTGACAGCCTGACGGATTCACGGCGAGACCCCTCCGCTCCGGTCGGGGTGACAACTTGACGGATTCGAGGCGAGACCCCTCCGCTCCGGTCGGGGTGACTGCCTGGGCGGCATGCCGTCCGAGAGTTGTCACCCCGACCGACCGAAGGGAGTGGAGGGGTCTCGCCGTGCGTTGTTGTCGTCAGACTCGGTCCATTCGGAGAACCATTCGGCCGAAAGGTCGTGCCAGTCGCGGTTCTTTGACTCAATGAGAGCGACTTTCTTTTCCCGCCGCCAGGGCTTGATTTGCTTTTCGCGCGCAATGGCCGCACGTATGTCGGGTGTGTGTTCGTAATATACGAGGCGGTCTATGTTGTAGCGCTTGGTGAACCCCGGAATGAGTTTGTGCTTGTGCTCGTAGAGGCGACGTAGCAGGTTATTCGTGACGCCGACGTAGAGCGTGCCGGAACGGTTCGTGAGGATATAGACGTAATACTCGGCCATGCTGCGGCCTCCGTGGTGATGGAAGGATACAGGCAAGACGGGCTGACGGCAACGGATTCGAGGCGAGACCCCTCCGCTTCGGTCGGGGTGACATCGGGGCGAGGGGATGAAAAAGAGCGGCGTCCCGGTGGGACGCCGCGATGCTTCGTCAGGTGCCTTAACCCCCGGCCTTGCCGGGGTCTCGTGTTACCGGTGTTTTCGGCTGAGCCCGCCAACACCGCGACGACGGCGGGCAAGGACGAGGCTGAGGCCGCCAAGGCCCAGGAGCGCGATCGTTGCCGGCTCGGGGGTCAGCAGGATCTGCATGTTGACCGTATCGTGCGTGAAACCGTACCCCGCCGGGACGCTCGTGGCGTCAAAGAAGGTGTCGGCCGTCGCAAGGTTCGTCGCCGTCGTCAGCGTGCCGCTGCCCGAGTAGTCAACCAGCACGTACTCGGTCAAGGTGGGGGTGCCGGTGAACTTGATCGTCAGCGTGGAGATGTCCAGCGTGCCGCTCGTCATGGTGATGATGTCTGCCGTTCCGAAGTCGAACGTAACCTTCCCGCTGCCGCCCGTGAACGTGCCGCCCTGGACCAGGATGTTGGTGGTGGCGAGCGAGCCTTTGACCTTCAGGGTGCCGGCGTTGACGGTGGTCTTGCCGGTGTAGGTGTTGGCGTTGCCCAGAGTCAGGGTGCTGTTGCCGTTCTTCGTGAGTCCGCCGGCCCCGCTGTCAATGACGCCATCAATGGTCGTATTGCCGTCCCCGGCAATAGTCAGGAG